>JAUPKJ010000420.1 GCA_030837505.1 Actinomycetota bacterium | reverse complement strand
GACCGGTGCGGCTCGACCCCACTGCCGTGCTCCCGACGGGTCTGGCTGCCGAGCGGGCCGACCGCGCCCCCGCACCGCAGCTGCGGCCCCAGCCGAGGCTGGCCGACCTGGAGAGTCTGGTCGAGGACGTCAGATCCAGCGGGCAGCACGTGGAACTGTCCCAGACAGGACCGGCCTGTGAGGTCGTCCCCGGGCTCGAACTGGCCGCCTACCGGATCGTTCAGGAAAGCCTGACCAACGTGCTGAAACACGCGGGACCGGGGGTGAAGACCCAGATCAGTCTGCGTTGGTCCGCCGAGGCCCTCCGCATCGAGGTCGTCGACGACGGGCGGGGAGCCGGCGCTGCCGTTCTCAGTGACGGCCGCGGTATGGGCCTGATGGGCATGCAGGAGAGAGCCTCGGTCTTCGGCGGTAGTGTTCGAGCCGCTCCCGTCGTCGGAGGGGGTTTCCGGGTCGAGGCCACCCTTCCTCTCCTGTCGGATCTGGCCGACTGACGCCGACCGACGGGGCCCGGCCCCGGCCTGTCGGAGGACCCCACCCGGGAATATCTGAGGAACTACTGTTCGTGACCTGCGGTTGCCGGGTGTTCCCGGCCCGGGTTTCGCGGGCCCGAACCGGTGTACCGGTCGCCTCCCGGAATACCATGCCTGTCCGCGGGCGATCGTGGACAGCAGGAGGGGCACAGTGTCCGAGGACGGAACGTACGGGGGCGACCCTGCGGGCGCTCCCGGGCCGGGACACCCCCGGGTCCCCATCCGAGTGCTGCTGGTCGACGACCAGATGCTCGTGCGCGCGGGGTTCAAGATGGTCATCGACTCCCAGCCCGATCTCACGGTCGTCGGTGAGGCCGGGGACGGCCTGGCCGCAGTCCAGGCTGTGCCGCGACTGGCACCCGACCTGGTGGTCATGGACGTGCGCATGCCCGTCCTCGACGGGATCGAGGCCACGCGGCGGATCACCCAACTGCCCCGAGCGCCCAAGGTCGTCGTGCTGACAACCTTCGACCTCGACGAACATGCCCTGCAGGCCATTCGGGCCGGGGCCAGCGGATTCCTGCTCAAGGACACCGAACCGGAGGAGATGCTGCGCGCCCTGCGCACCGTCTTCGCCGGGGACGCCGTCATCGCGCCCTCGACCACCCGCCGGTTGCTCGACCGGCTCGCCCCGCTCGCAGCCCGCCCCCAGGCCACGGCCCTCGTCGAGACCCTCACAGACCGCGAGCGGGAAGTGCTCGTCGAGATGGCCAGGGGAAGATCGAACGGGGAGATCGCCCAATGCCTGGTGGT
Organism: Actinomycetota bacterium; assembly: GCA_030837505.1. Taxonomy (GTDB): domain Bacteria; phylum Actinomycetota; class Actinomycetes; order Actinomycetales; family Kineosporiaceae; genus JAUPKJ01. Next base: position 3,226 of record JAUPKJ010000420.1, on the reverse strand, counting down.
CGCGGAGGGCACGGTGAAGACACATGTCGGACGGATCCTGGCGAAGCTGGGGGCCCGGGACAGGGTGCAGGCCGTCGTCACCGCCTACGACGCCGGTCTGGTGCGCCCCGGCGAGCACTGATCGTTCGGATCGGCACCCTCCCCGTACCCCTCGTGCGTGAGCCGGGGGGACCGGTGGGGGCAGTGCGGGTCTGTCTGGGGGAGTACGCCGTTCGTCGGGGGGCCTGGCTTCGGTGGGATGTGGGGGAGGGCAGTGATCCATAGTGTTTGTGCCATGATCTCGAGTTCTTCTCCGGCGCCTTCTGGCGCAGTCGTTTCTTCTGTTCTGTCCCCTCTCGATCGAGTGCCGGACGGCGAGGCGGCTGCTCGTGCCGTCGGTCTCGTGAAGGTCTTCGGTGAGGGCGCGACCGCCGTCCGTGCTCTGGACGGCGTGGACGTTGCTTTCGAGCGCGGTCGTTTCACAGCGATCATGGGTCCGTCGGGGTCGGGGAAGTCGACTCTGTTGCATTGCCTCGCGGGCCTGGACACCGCGACGTCCGGGGAGCTGTGGTTGGGACAGACTTCTTTGGCTGGTTTGAATGACACGGATCTGACTCTTCTACGGCGTGAGCGTGTGGGGTTCGTGTTCCAGTCGTTCAATCTTCTGCCGACCTTGACGGCGGAGCAGAATATTCTTCTGCCGTTGGAGCTGGCGGGGCGGGCCGTGGACCGGGCCCGGTTGGGCGAGCTGGTGGCTTCGTTGGGGCTGACGGATCGGTTGTCCCATCGTCCGGCGGAGTTGTCGGGCGGCCAGCAGCAGCGGGTGGCGATCGCGCGGGCTCTGTTGCCCGGACCGGATCTGGTGGTCGCGGACGAGCCGACGGGGAACTTGGACTCGCGGAGCGGCGCAGAGGTGTTGTCCTTGTTGCGGAACAGTGTGCGAGAGCTGTCGCAGACGGTACTGATGGTGACTCATGATCCGGTGGCGGCTTCGTATGCCGATCGTGTGGTGATGTTGGCCGACGGTCGTGTTCGGGGTGTTCTGGAGGATCCGACGGCCGAGTCGGTGCTGGACGCGTTGCGGCAGGCGGAAGCCTGATGCGCACGGTGATGTGGGCCGAGTTGAGGATGCACCCTCGGCGTGTGTTGTCGGCGGGGGTCGCGGTCCTCATGGGGGTCGCTTTCGTGGTGACGGGTTTCGGGGCGACCGAGACCATGAAGGAGTTCATCCGGGAATCCGTCGCCGCCCGGGCCACCAAGTCCGACGTCGTCGTCTCCGGCGATCAAGGCAACCCTCTGTCCCAGAAACTCCCGGGGGCCGTGAGAGCCGTGCCCGGGGTCCAGCACTCCGAGCCCGTCTACAGCACCTACAAAGACCTCAGTTTCTCCGATGGGCGGGACTTCGCCCAAGTGATCTCCGCCCCGGAGGATCCGAGGCTCCAGTGGATGGACGTCGCCTCGGGGAGGATGCCCCGGGGAAGCCTCGAGGTCGCAGTCGACTCCGGGACGGCCCACGATCTGAAGGTCTCCCTCGGGGACTCCCTGTCCGTCCCCGTGACGCCCCCCGGGACCACGGATGAAGCGGTGCAGGAGGCCCAGGATCCGACCGTGCACGAGGAGAAGGTCCGGGTCGTCGGGATCGTGGACTTCCACCTGTCCCCCGAGGTATCGGGGCGGACCGTCCTGGCCTGGGCCGCGGACATGGTGCGGTGGGGGGACGCCATGCTCAAGGAGATCGACGTCCTGGCCGTGCCGGGCACGAACCCTGCGGTTCTGCGCGAGGCGATCGCTCAGGCCGTGAAAGCGGCCTCCCCCGAGATGGTCAATGTTCGGACCGGGGAGGAGGAGGCTCAGAAGAGGGCGAATTCCCTGACCGGGGACGTCGATGTCTTGGGTGGATTCCTGCTGGGGTTCGCCGGTATCGCGATGCTGGTGGCGGCGTTGGTGATTTCCAATACCTTCACGATCATTCTGGCGCAGCGGACGAGGCAGCTGGCTCTGCTGCGCTGCGTGGGAGCCACTCGCAAGCAGGTGTTCCGTTCGGTGGTGGCGGAGTCCTTGGCAGTGGGGGTGGTCGCGGCCCTGCTGGGCATCGCCACGGGCGCGGCGTTCACAGCGGGGGGAACGTGGATCGTCGGACTGATCTGGCCCGACGCCGCCACGACCCCGGTGCTGTCCCTGACGGGGATCCTCGTGGCCTTCACCGTGGGCGTCATGGTCACCTTGCTCTCTGCGCTGTTCCCGGCCCGTCGTTCGACCCGGGTGGCCCCCCTGGCGGCCCTGCGTCCGGACACCGCCTCCCAGGCCCGCCGGACCTCCCGGCTGCGCATCGCCTGTGGTCTGCTCGTGGCTTCCCTGGGCTCTGCCCTGCTCTTCCTCGGTACGCAGATGGAATCGGGCGGCCCGGGGCCAGCGGTGCTGGCCGGCGTGGGGGGAGGGGCGCTCGCGCTTCTGGGCGTGTTGTTGGTCGGGCCGGTCCTGGTGCCGGCCGTGGCCCGGCTCCTGGGAAGGCCCCTGCACCTGACGGGGCCGGCCGGCCGTATCGCCGTGGGCAATGCGGTGCGCAACCCCGGTCGGGCCTCGGCCACGTGCACCTCGCTGCTGGTCGGGGTCTGCCTCATGACCATGATGACCGTGGGCAGCGCCTGCGTCACCAAGATCGGCAACGACGAGCTCAACTCGAGCTTTCCCGTCGACCTGGCCATCGGCACTCCCATGGAGAGCACGGGTCTGACCAAGGCCAAGGTCCAACAGATCGCCCAGGTGGAGGGCATCCACGCCGCTGCGCCCGTCTGGCGGCACACGGTGAAGGTCAAGACTCCCCAAGGTGAGGTCGAGATGGCGGGGTGGGCCGGGGACCCCACCGCACTGGCCACTGTGATCCGCACAGACAAGGTGCCCGATCCCGGCACCCTCCTGATGACCCCCGACAGCATCGAATCCTGGGGGATGGTCGAGGGGCAGAAAGTGACTGTTCGGAACGCCGGCCGTTCCCTGACCCTGACTCTGCGTGAAGGCATCGTCAGCGGTGTCCTTCTGGCGGACGAGGAAATGTCGAAACTGGCCACGCCGGCCGTGCCCGAGCAGGTGTGGCTGCGGGCCGAGGAGGGCGTGAAGGTCGCTGACCTGGAGAAGAACCTGCGTCAGGCCGTGAAGGACATCCCCGGCAGCGAGGTCATGGGCGCCCTTGCCGAGCGCGCCGTCCTGGACCAGGTCATGTCGATCCTGTTGTGGATCGTGACGGGGC
>JAUPKJ010000419.1 GCA_030837505.1 Actinomycetota bacterium | reverse complement strand
GTGCTCGACACCGTCTACTGGGGCGTGCTGGTGGCCGGTGCCCTGAGCATCGCCGGTCTGTGCGCCCTGGTGCTGCGCCGGTTGTTCATCGTGAGAAGGCCGCGCAGGCGCTGACCGTCCCGCGGCGAGGGGAACGAGGTACCAGTGCCCATCGAACTGAGCGACGACCTGCCCACCGAGCTTGTCCCCCTTGCCTGGCTGGTCGGGACCTGGGCCGGCGCCGGGGTGCTCGGATACCCCACCATGGAACGGGACCTGCAAGTGGGACAGGAGATCGAGTTTCGCCACGACGGCCGGCCCTTCCTGGAGTACACCTGCCGCACCTGGGAGCTGGACGACGACGGCGAGCGGATCCGCCCGCTGCAGGGCGAGACCGGTTACTGGCGGGTGGGCGCCCCGGAAGGCTCCGGCCGGGCGCTGGAGGTGCTCCTCACCCACCCCTCCGGGGTCGCCGAGATCTACGTGGGCACCGTCGAGGGCCCCCGGATCTCCCTGCGCACCGACGTGGTCGCCCGCACAGCAACGGCCGAGGAGCACAACGCCGCCACCCGGATGTACGGGCTGGTCGAGGGCGACCTCCTGTGGGTCATGGAGAAGGCAGCCCTGGGACAGGCCATGGCTCCGCACATCTCGGCCCGTCTGAAACGGCTCGCCCGAGCCTGAGCCCAATCCCGGTCGGGACCGTTCGAGTTGCGGCGGGCCCCGGGGAGGGGGTCACATCGGGGTATGCCCCCGACGACAGCCCCTGCCTCCCGGACCGGGACCGCCTCGCCCCCTCCGCGCAGCCCTCTGCTCGACCTGCCGGGCGCGGTGCCGGCACAGGGACAGGACACGGGGGTGGCCTGGCACTACGGTGACCCGGCCGCCGAGGAACGCGCCCTCGCAGCCGGCGCGGCCGTCGTCGACCTCTCCCACCGCGGCGTGTTGCGGATCACCGGTCCCGACAGGCTCTCGTGGCTGCACTCCCTGACCACCCAGCACCTGAAGGACCTGTCACCAGAACAGCCGACCGAGGCCCTCCTGCTCTCGCCCCAGGGCCATATCGAACACGCCCTGCACCTGGTGGAGGACGGCGAGGTCTGCTGGATCACGGTCGAACCGGGGCGGGCCGGCCCTCTGGCCTCCTGGCTCGACAGCATGCGGTTCCTCGTGCGGGTGCAGGTCGAGGACGTCACGGCCGACTGGGCCGTGATCGGCGAGGTCGGGGAAGGCACGCTTCCTCACCGGAACCCCGCGCCCCGGAACCCCGCGCCCCGGAACCCCGTGGTCTGGACCGACCCCTGGCCGTGCCCGTGTCCCGGCAGCGCGCTGTACACCAGTCCCCGCGACCAGGACGGAAACCGTCCGGGACCGCAGGACGACCCCGGCCATCCGGGACACGACCGTCCCTGGCGCGAGGTTCTCGTCGAACGGAGGCAACTGGCTGCGGCGGCGACGTCGGCCCCCCGCCTGGCGGGGACCTGGGCAGCGGAGGCGTTGAGGGTGGCGGCCCACAGGCCGAGGGCCGGCGCCGAGACCGATCACCGGACAGTTCCGCACGAGTTGGACTGGCTCCGGACGGCCGTCCACCTGTCCAAGGGGTGCTACCGGGGACAGGAGACCGTTGCCAAGATCCACAATCGGGGCAAGCCTCCTCGCCGTCTGACACTGCTGCACCTGGATGGTTCCGAACACGTCCTGCCCGATCACGGCGCTGTCGTGACCCTGGACGGCCGGGACGTCGGCCGGGTGACCACGCCGGCGCGGCATTCCGAACTGGGACCGATCGCGCTCGCGGTGCTGTCGGGGAGAGCTCCGTTCGAGGCCGACCTGCTGGTCCAGGTCGAGGGGGACGGGTGGATCGCCGCTGCTCAGGAGCCGATCGTGTGTCCGTGATCGCCAGCGGGGCACGCTGACCGGTGTCGGGGTCCCCGCTTGCGTGTGCTAGCAGCTGCTAGCACAATGGTTGCCATGGTTAGCAATCCGGGGCGCCTCCACGGCGCGGAGGGCGGGGCCGGCGCGGAAGACCGCGAGAGACTCCGCGAGGACCGGGACGGCGGGGTCGGTTCGCACACCTGTGCGTCCGGTCCCGAGCGTCCCGTCCGGGGACGGGTCGGTGGGAAGGTCGCGGACACCGTCGGGGGGAGGGTCGAGGATCTGGGCGCCTACCTGCGTGAGCAGCGTCAGCACGCCAAGTTGTCCGTGCGGCAGCTCGCGGCGAGGACCGGGATCAGCAATCCTTATCTCAGCCAGATCGAGCGTGGTCTGCGACGTCCCTCGGCCGAGGTTTTGCAACAGATCGCCCGGGGGTTGCGGATCTCCGCCGAAGCGCTCTACGTGCGGGCGGGGATCCTCGAAGGGCATCAGCGTCCGCAGGTCGAGACGGCGATTCAGGCCGATCTGCACTTGTCGGCCCGGCAGAAAGCAGTGCTGCTGGACATTTACTCGTCCTTCCTCGCCGAGCAGCGCGACCGCGCAGCCCACGGGCCGAGCGGCCACGCCGGTGGGGATCTCGCCGAGGGCCCGGACACAGGGCACGAACACGGACACGGACACGCGGAGGATTCCCCCACCGGTTCCGATCCACAGGCCGACGGACAGGAAACGTCCGGGGAACACCGACATCGAACACGAGCAGTCCGACAAGCCGCGTCCGACCGCGGCGACCAGGGAGGATCGCCATGACTTCAGCAGACGAGCGCAGACCTCGCGCGGGGGAGCACGGGACCCGCGCCCCGCGGCCGCTGTACGCGGTTGTCGGAGCCACTGATCTGGCTGTCGAACGGGCGAAGGAGGCCGTCGGGGACGTCCGGACCCTGCCTGAACGGGTCGAGACCGGAGCCGGCCGGATCGGCGAGGAGCTCCGGCGGGGCGCCGAGAAGATCGAGAGCAAGCGTCCCGTACGACCGCGGCGTTCGGGACGTCCGAAGCTCGGACGTCCGAGGCTCGACCCCGCAGAACTCCGGGAGCGGGCACGCCGGGCGCAGTCCCAAGCCCTGATGGCCACCGTGCAGGCCGCCGGCCGCGCGGAACAGGAGTACGAGCGGCTTGCGGAACGGGGCAAGGACGTCGTGGACAAGCTCCTCGAACAGCCCGGAACCCAGAACCTCCTGGCCCAGGGCAAGGACACTTGGGAACGGACGGTGCAGGCCGTCGAGGTGGCCCGTCGGACGGTCGACGAGAAGACCGGCGAGGCGCTCTCGACCATCGCGGCCCGTCGGGCCACGCACAGGGCGAAAGCCGCCGACGCCGCTCCTGCCGCTCCCGCCGCTCCC
>JAUPKJ010000418.1 GCA_030837505.1 Actinomycetota bacterium | reverse complement strand
CGAGCCGGTCCCCCACCGCACGAGGACCCCCGGCCACTCTACCGGCCGGGGGCCCTCGACGATCCGTGTGCAGGACCGTCCGTAGATCAGCTGCGGTGTCGGGCAGAGGCCGGCTCGTGGGTGGTGAACGGCCGTTCGAGGACTTCTCCACAGGCGACCGGGCCGTCCCGGTCCCGGAGGGTTCCCCGGTACTACCTTTCTGGTGAAGAGCGGACGGGAACAGGCAGGGAGCGACCCGATGGCGGTGACCGAGAACGACCTGCGCGAGGAGCACTGCGAGAACGAGACCTCCGACAGGGACTGCCAGGGACTGCCCCGACACCATCACCTCCTCGACCGGGCCGTGACCGGTTCGTCCGTTGCCCGCCCGGACAACCGGTCGGCCCTGCGAACGGGTGACCTGGCGCGCCTGGTCGGGGCCCACCCCAACACGGTCCGCGTCTACCAGGAACGTGGTTTCCTGCCGCCCGTGCCCCGCACCCCCACCGGGTACCGGCAGTTCACCACCGAGCACCTGACCCACCTGCGCCTGGCCCGGCTGCTGCTGGGCGGGCCCTGGCCCGGCCGGCCCGTCCGCGCCTCGGCCGTGGCCACCCTGAGGGCGGCCGCCCACGAGGGCCTGCCCGCCGCAGCGGCCCGCTTCGTCGAACACGCAGAACTGGTCGAACAGGAACTGGCCAGGGCCCGCCGGGCCCGTCGAACGGCCCGCAGCTGGATGGACGCCCGGAAAGGCCCTTCCCCGGTCCCCGCGAGCCCGGCGCAGTGGATCTCGGTGGGGCCAACGTCGCGTTCGCCGCCGCGACGAGGGGAGCGACCTTGGTGTCTTCGCCCCGCTGAAGGCGATTGTTCTGGACGTCTAGGACCGTCTTGTCGGCCTGGTCCTGGAGGGGATCTCCGTCGACGGCCATGGCCTCCCGCTCGACCTCGTCCTGGCCGGCGTCCACCGCCACGACTCCCGACTACTGGCCCTGACCCTGGATAAACTCCACGAGCTGGGTCCACTGCCCGAGACCGTCACCGTCCCTCTGGACGCCGGCTACGACTCCGCCGCCACCCGCCAGACGCCGGCCGGACACAGACCGACCGGTGAGATCGCCCACCAAGGGGACAAGGCGCCCCTCCAAGCAGGACAAAAGTTGCCTGTCGAGCACACCAACGCCTTGAAAAACGCCTTCTTCGACCTCGCCGACGCGATCATCACCCTGCGTAGCCTCATCCGGCAGGCCTGGACCAGCTACCGAGGGGACACCCGCCCCGCCAAACGCCCCTGATCGCCCCCTATCTGCGCGGCCTCTAAGAGCGAGGCGGCAAGAGGTGGCTTCGGCTCTGTCGCGGGTGGGTTGCTGGACCCTGGTCGAACAGGCCGGTGAGGTCGAGCCGCGGGGCAGGCAACGGTTCGCGTTCGAGGCGGTCGGGGACCACGACGGGCTGCTGACCGATGCCCAGGACTGGGCCCGCGGGACGGCTGGGCGAGCGGGACGCGCTCCTGGTGATCGACGAGACCGGTGAGGTGAAGATGGGCAGCCACGCCGTCGGGGTCCGGCGCCAGTACACCGGGGCCGCCGGGCGGATCGAGAACGCCCGGGTCGCGGTCTGCCTGACGTACACCACGGACTGCGGGCACACCCTGAGGGACCGTGCCCTGCACAGGCCCAGGTCCTGGGATCCTCAAACCAGTCCACCGCCCCGGGCACATCCTGCGCCGGTCCCTCTGACGACGCCTCCACCAGGCCGTCGCCCGCCCCTGTCACTACCAACGACAAACAGCGAACGAGAAGTGATCAGTAACGAAGCGTCGCTGCCGTCCTAGGCGATCCTGAGTTGTTCGTCGCCGAAGTCGGCAATGAGTTTGAGGGATCCGCCCAAGGCTGCCACGTAGCGCGCGAGCACGTCCTGGGTCGACACCTTGCCGTTCTCGATCTGGGAGACACGAGCGACCGAAACGCCCATCCGGATGGCGACCTGGTCCTGGGTCAGCCCACGGTGCTTACGCATCTGGGCAAGACGCCAGCCCCGGGCTTCCTCGCCCATCCGAGCAACATCGGCGTCGAATGCCGCTTGTCCACCGGCGGTCTCCACAGCACGCTCAAGATGTCCGGTGTCCCGCCACCGCCGTACCTGACTCATGGCTCAAGCTCCTTCCTACGCTCATCGACGTAGGTGGCATACAGCTCCTCGGCCTGAGGAACTGCTTCTCGGTACCACCGCTTCCACTGACCCGACTTGTCCCCTGCCACCAGTAGAATCGCTGCACGCCAGGGATCGAAAACGAACAAGATTCGAATTTCACTGCTCCCCTTTGACGGCGGACGCAGCTCCTTCATGTTCGGGATCCGCGAGGCCGTGATCGAGTCGACCAGAGGACGCCCTTCCGCCGGACCTCGATCTTCCAGTCTGAGAATGGCTTGATTGACCAATCCATGGCTCTCGCGATCCATGACATACAGGTCATCCAGGAAGTCTTCGACCTGGCCAGTCAGCAGGATCTCCCACTCCATCAAACACGCCCCCCCGTGTTGATATTAACGATATCATTAACTTTCTCGGTGGGCAAGACCCCTCGGCGGGCTGGGGGTGAAGTCGATCCTTGCAGGTCACCGAGGCGTTCCCAGGTGATGCAGGTCGTCGATCAGGCACGTCACGTCGCCCCCTCTGCCCTTTGCGATCTCGATCGGCGGGTCGCCCGGTGCCGGACGTCCGGCGGTGACCAGCCGTTCGATCACCTCACGCAGCTGGATGGCGGTCACCGTGGTGGCATCGTCGTCCGACAGCTTCGGAAGAGTGGCCAATCCCGTCGTCCTACTGTCCGCCAGTTCACGCAACAGGGAGGTTGCGGAGCCGGAACCCTTGACCGTGTCCGTGATGGTCACGGTGCTCCCCTTGACCGTGACCGGCAACCCTACCGATTGACCGTGACCGGCAACCCTACCGACCGGGGGCCCTCGACGACCCGCGTGCAGGACCGTCCGGCGACCAACGACGACGTCGTCCACCTGCGCTACGGCGTGCGCCGACCCCGCACGGCCGAGGGCACCGGGTCGGTCTCGTCGTCGAACTCCCCGATCAGCTGTTCCAACAGGTCCTCCAACGCCACGAGCCCCACCACGGCCCCGCCGTCCCCCCCGACCAGCGCCACCTGAGCCCGCCCCGCCCGCATCAACCGGACTCCCGCGGCCACCCGCGTGTCCGACGAAAGGACCATCACCTGACCACTGAGAT
>JAUPKJ010000417.1 GCA_030837505.1 Actinomycetota bacterium | reverse complement strand
CTCTGTGGACAGGGACACCCCGAGCAGGTCGAACGCGCCGACGGGCCGGTGTCCGTCGACGGTGAACTGCGGCAGGCCCCTCTCGCGCAGCAGCCGCTCCATGTCCGGCAGCATCGAATACGTGCGTTCGGCCAGGGCGTCGTCACGGCCGTTGAGGACCTCGTAGAGGATCATCATGCCCTGGTTGGGCAGGCCGACCTCGTAGGCGTCCGGGAACAGCAGCGCCCAGCGCACGGTGTGCTCCCCGGCGCAGTCCCACTCCTTGACCTGGCTGTTCAGCTCGCCCCCGACATACTGGATCGGTTTGCCGACCAACGGGAGCAACAACTCCAGCCGCCCAAAAAGTGACTCCACAAACATAAGGAACCCTCCCTGTCTCAACGTCCCAACACCTCAACGTCCCGACGTCCCGACGTCCCGACGTGAAGTGGGAAATGGCGGTCGTGCGGCTACGAATGACCGCCATTTCCCACTTCACGTGGCGTGGGGTACGGGGGGGGACTACAGACTGGGGAACCAGAGGGCGATCTCCCGGGCGGCGGACTGCGGGGAGTCCGAGCCGTGGACAACGTTCTGCTGGGCGGGCGTGCCCCAGTCCCGGCCCAGATCGCCCCGGATCGAACCGGGCGCGGCCTTCGCGGGGTCGGTGGCGCCGGCCAGGACACGGAACGTGGAGATCACCTGGTGTCCTTCGACCACGGCCGCCACCACGGGCCCGGAACCCATGAACTCCACGAGACCTGCGAAGAAACCCTTGCCGACGTGTTCGGCGTAGTGCTCCTCCAACAGGGCCTTGTCCGCTGTGCGCAGGTCCATTCTCACCAGGGTGAAGCCCTTGGCCTCGATCCGGCCGAGCACCTGGCCGACCTGCCCGCGCCGGACACCGTCCGGTTTGATCAGTACAAGGGTGCGCTCGATGCCGCTGCTCACGGTGGGTTCCTCCTAGCCAGGTGACGCGACCACTTCCCCGTGGCCCAGCCCAGCCTAGAGGCTCCGACGACACCGGGCTTCAAGCGCGGGCGGCGGCCCGACACGGGTGATCGAGGTTCGCCCCGGCCCGACGGCACCGGGGAGGTGTCGTGGGGACGGCGGGTTCTCGATCATGCTTGAGGGCGAGCATCGAGGAACACGGATGCGCCGGAACCGGGCTGGTGGGACAGTGGTGATGGAGGGCGCGAGGGTGATGGAGGGCGCGAGCCCGTTCGCTCCCTGGGGGACGACCGGACGGTTCGGGGGGAGAAGGCCATGGGCAACACGTATTCCGGTCCGAAGAGGGACTGTTCCGGTCCGCTGAGGGTGTACCGGTCCGGGGGCACCGCAGAACCCGCCCCGGTCGGCACCGCAGAACCTTCCCCGGCCACCGCAGAACCCGCCCCGGCCGGCACCGCAGAACCTTCCCCGGCCACCGCGGAACCCGCCCCGGCCGGCGCAGAGCCATCCCTGGCCGAGGCTCTGCGCGCAGTGGTGGCGGCCCGCGTGCCGGGCGAGGCCCGCCCCGGCCTGCTTCTGGGAGTCCTGCACAACTCCCCCCCGCAGCCGCAGGACCACCCCGACGCCCCCGAGAACACTGCGGACGCAGCCCGCTGAGATCCTCGCCCCGGTCCGCAGGCTCACGGTGCAGGCCACCAGGGCCACCAGCGCAGCTCAAGGCCACCGGTCCAGACTCAAGCCCACCGGTCCAGGCTCAGGGCCACCAGCGGCGGGTGTCGGCGTCCAGGTGTTCCAGGACCTCGGCGACGAAACTGACCGTGCCCAGGCAGAGGACGACGCCGGGGGTCCGGTTCGCCTCGCGCAGGGCACTGTCCGCCCGCACGGGCGGGGCGGGCGGACCGGGGAGCAGGTAGCTCAGGTGACCGGTCCCGGCCGTCACCGGGACCACGCTGTACCGGGACGGCAACGCCGCGAAACAGGCCCGGGGGTCCTTGCCGTCCGGGAAACACGCCAGGACCAGCGACGGTTCCCCGTGCTCCCGTTCGACCTGCGACACCGCGGCCCGCACCCCCACGGGGTCCACCGCGCAGTCCACGATCCAAACACCGGGCCGTCCCTCGGTCGGCGGGTGCACCGACATCCGTCCGGGCAAAGTGCCGACCCCGCGCAGGACCCGTTCCCTCCCCGAGGAATCCCCGCAGGCCCGGGGCCACCCCGTGACGGCGAGCGCGCCGTCGTCGGCCGTCGTGCCCCGGTCCGGCGTGGCGACTGCTGCGAGCAGGTCCCCGGCGGCCGCGAGGCCCAGGGCCGCGTTGGGGGCTGTCAGCCCGGGGCCGAGGGTGTCGGCGGCCTCCCGGACGGCCTCGTCCCCGAGCCTGGTGGCCGCTCCTTCGGGGAGTTGCGCACGGCGCAGGGCTTTCTCCAACGCGCGGTGCACCGGTGGGGTCTGCCGTGTCGAACGGACCCTGGCAGTTCCCGGGCGTACGACGCCCAGGAGTTCCTCGGCGATCTGTTCGACGTCGTGGCCGAGGACCCCGAGGTGCTCGGCGAACACCGGGGTCAGGGCCACCACGGTCGGGACGAACAGTGAGACCTCGTCCCCGGCGCCGCCCATCCCCTCCTCGAGGACCAGGACGTCGACCGGGCCGGCCCCGTCGCCCGCCGGTCCGTCCCCGCCCGGGAGGGGCGCCGACGGGCCCAGGGCGCCGGTCAGCCGGGCGACGCCGGCCATGAGGTAGGCGCCGGCGGGCGACAGGTACCCGGCGGTCGGCGGCCCGAGGCGTTCCAGGGCCCCGGCCAGGGCGCGCGAGAGGTCCCGGTACTCACGGTCGTCCAGGGCCGTGCCGTTCAGGCGCACCCGTTCGGCGTTCGTTCGCAACGCCGGGCTCGTGATGGTCCCGACCCGCAGCCCCGCGGCGTGCAGGGCCGCCGAGGCGAAACAGGCCGCCGTCCCCTTGCCCTTCGACCCCACGACGGTGATCACGCCGGGCAGGGGGCGTCCGGCGGCCCCCAGGACCGCCGGCGCCCCGTCCGGGCCGGGGCCCACGTCCAGGCCGAGGGCCCGGGCCAGGGCGGCGGCGCGGGCCCTGCTGCG
>JAUPKJ010000416.1 GCA_030837505.1 Actinomycetota bacterium | reverse complement strand
CCGGACCGCCCAACAAACCACCACCTGCCCCACCCACGCCGCAACCCCCGGACAACACCACACCCTCACACCCTGACCCCAGAAACCGCCCACCACCCAGCGCACCTCACCAGGGCATCCTTCGTGTCCCGCCAGTCTTCGGCCTCCACTCCGCGCGTCAATGCCAAGCCCTCCGGGTGCTCCGCAGCATTGACCCACTCCGCTCCAGCCTACGAGCAGCCAGGACAAGAACGACGCCCACGACCACTCCCGCCCCAGCAAGCCAACGCGCAACGCACCAGCCCAGCAGGCCGCACCGACCCGACGCCCAAGAAAAACTAGATAGGGTACGAAAAGGACTTGACCGACGACAACTCGGCCGGTCCCTCCATCGTTCATGCTACTCCGCGCCGCGCCCAGAAGCCTCCGCTGCGGGGCCCTGTTCGCGGGACCTGTCGCGGGCCGGCGCGCTCCAGCGCTGTCGCCTCGCTCGATCTCAGCCGCCGAGGGAGGCCACGACGGCTGTGCCGTGGCCGGAGCGGATCACAACGTTCGTGTGACCGGCAACGGCGCCCTGGTCGGCGGTGCTCTGCCGACATCGGCCGGTCCCCGGGCGACCGAACCGAAAATGGCGACCAAACCAAATATCGTGGGCGTCAGGGTGGGCCCACAGAACGACCCCGCCATCAATTCCGGTCCGGATCAATTCCGGTCCGGCGGGATCGACGCCATCGGCGACATCCGCTTCGTGATCTGGCCCCCAACAGCCCAGACAGGAACCTCCATGACGTACACGCTGACCGTCACCGTCAACCGACCCTTCGCGGACACGCTCTCGGCCACCCGCGAGTGCCTGGCCGGCCAAGGCTTCGGCATCCTGACCGAGATAGACCTCCAGGCCACGATGAAGGCCAAACTCGACGCCGACATCGACCCGCAGGTCGTCCTCGGCGCTTGCCGACCGCCCCTGGCGCGCGCCGCGCTCCTGGCCGAACCGTCCGTCGGTGTGCTGCTGCCGTGCAATGTCGTGGTCCGTTACCTCGACGACACGACCACTCTGGTCGAGGCGCTCGACCCCGACACCATGGTGGCCCTGACCCACAACGAGGCCCTCGCGCCCGTCGCCCGTGAGGCGGCCGCGCGGTTGTCGACAGCCTTCGCCCAGCTCGACCCCCGACCCACTGGTCCGTGACCGCCCAGGGCACAGTCGCCGTATTGCTCGCCTCGCCTCGCCTCGCCCGTCGTCGTCGCGCCGGGGCGGCGGTCGAGTTGGTCACCCACGTGCCCGAAGCCCGACCATTTGTTCTCGATCAGTGCCAAGCTGAGGAATCCTGCGTGCCTGGATCTGTCCGGACCCCGCGTTCCTCGCCGCGTGTCACGTTCAACGCGAAGGCGGCGATCCCGACGCCGTGGCCACCGGTCAGCTCGCGCGGCTCCCCAGGCCTTTACTCAGCAGCTACGCATGGCAGTTCTACGGCGCTTGCGTCAATGCCGACCCGACTATTTTCTTCCATCCAGAGGGCGAACGGGGCCTGGCACGGGGTCAACGGGACGCAGCGGCCCTCGCCGTGTGCGCTAGTGCCGGTCGTGTTCCGGATGCTCCGCTAGGCCGAACAGCCGGTAGCGAGACGGGACGGTCCCGTTCCCATGGGCAGTCTCCCGGACGCCGTCGCGGTCGCCGCGGGTTGTGGCGCCGGCCGCGATCCGGGCCAGGTCGGCGGCTCCGACCAGGCCGGCCGCGGGTCCGAGAGCCGCCGCGACGATTCCCGGCACCGGGCGGAAGCCCCGACCGGTGAGGGTGCGGCGGAAGGACTCCCGGGCCGGGGCCAGCAGCAGGTCCCCCGCGTCGCAGACCCCACCGCCGATCACGAAGATGCCGGGGTCGAGGGCCGCCGCCAGGTTGGCCAGGCCGATCCCCAGCCAACGTCCCACTTCCTCGAACAGTTCGACGGCGCAGGGATCGCCCTCGCCGGCCGCAACGGTGATCACTTGTCCGACGAGGGCGTCGATGTCCCCGCCGACCCGTTCGACGAGGGGCACCGTCACCGGGGAGCCCGCCCGCGCCAGTTCCCTGGCCTCGCGCCCCAGGACGTTCCCGGAGGCGTACTGCTCCCAGCAGCCCCGGTTGCCGCACTCGCAGCGGTGCCCGTCCGGCACGACGATCATGTGTCCGAACTCCCCGGCCATCCCGGAGGCGCCCCGCTGCACCCGTCCGTCGAACACGATTCCCCCGCCGATCCCCGTGCCGAGGGTTACGCACACCAGACGGCTCTCGCCCCGGCCGGCCCCGAAGCGCCACTCGGCCCAGGCCGCGGCATTCGCGTCGTTCTCCACGATCACCGGCAGGTCCAGGGCCTGGGAGATCTCGTCCCGGAGCGGTTCGTCCCGCCAGGCCAGGTGCGGGGAGAACCGGACCGTGGCGCGGTCGGCGTCCACGAAGCCCGCGGCCCCGACGCCGACGGCGACCACGTCGAACTGTTCGCGCAGAGACCGGACCGCCCCCAGGAGGGTGTCGCGCACGGCGACGACGTCCCGGGACGGGGTGGGACGCCGTACCTGCCCCAGCACCCGGCCCCCGGGGTCGACGACACCGGCGGCCACCTTCGTGCCGCCGATGTCGACACCTATTGCCAGCGGTCCCCGCTCCGATCCCCGTTCCTCGGCCGGAGCGGGGGCGCTCACGGCAGCCTGGCCAGGTCGGCGGCGCCGAGGATCCCGGCGTCGTTGCCCAATTGAGCTGCGAGGATCTTCAGGTGCGGCCGGTGGTCGGCCATGCTGAGAGTCTTGGCGAAGGACTGGCGGGCAGGTTCCAGCAGCAGGTCCCCGGCCTCGCAGACCCCCCCGCCGACGACGACCGCCGCCGGGTCCAGGACATCGGCCACCAGGGAGATCCCCTCCCCCAGCCACCGTCCCAGCCGCGCGAACAATTCGCAGGCCGCCGGGTCGCCCTCGGCCGCGGCCTTGCTGACCATCCGTCCGTCGATCGCGGTGGCGGTCCCACCGGACAGTTCGAGCAGACGGGCTGCCCGCCGCGGGTCGCCGGAGGCCAGGGCCTTGGCCTCGCGCACAAGGGCCGAACCGGACGTGTACTGCTCCCAGCAGCCGTTGCGCCCGCACCCGCAGGGCAGGCCGTCGGGCACCAGCCGGACGTGCCCCAGTTCCGCCGCCCCGCCGAAGGCCCCGCGCAGCAGCCGACCGTCCAGGACGATCCCACCGCCCAGACCGGTGCCCACAGTGATCAGCACGACGTCGTCGACGCCCCGACCACCGCCGAAACGGTACTCGCCCCAGGCCGCGGCATTGGCGTCGTTCTCCACGACGACCGGCAGCCCGACCCTCGCGCTGATGCTCTCGCGCAGAGGCCGGTCGGCCATCGGGAGGTTCGGTGCGAAACGCATGGTCGAGCGTTTTTCGTCGACCAGTCCCGCGACGGCCAGGCCGACGGCGACGGCGTCGTGCCGCTTGCGCAGGGTGAGGGCGACCTCCGCGATACCGTCCTCGACGGCCTCGGCCCCGCCGGCCGGGGTCGCCGTGCGTAGCCTGTCCAGGATCTTCCCGGAGGGGTCGGCGACCCCTGCGGCGATCTTGGTTCCTCCGACGTCTATTCCGATCGTGAGTTCCACCAGTCCGCGCTCCTCGTCAGTGTCCTGCAGCCTGCCCGGCAGGGCCCGGGCCGGAATCCTTGCGTCCCCGCAGTGCTTCTCCCCGCAGTG
>JAUPKJ010000009.1 GCA_030837505.1 Actinomycetota bacterium | reverse complement strand
CGGGTGCGGCCGCCTGGTGCGAAATGAGGCCGTCGACTGGGTGTGGCAGGCCCTCACCCGCGTGGGCGTCCTATCCTGGCAGGTCCCCTCAGAAGTGATCGAACGCTGCCGGGACCGGAGCCTCGACGGCCGGCCGGCCATCGGGACGGACGACGTCCTCGACGCCGTCCTGTTCCTGCGCTCGCGCTCCTACCTCGCACCCCTGGCAGCCGCCAGGCCCCCAGCTCACTCCTGAGCGGCGCTCATGGTGCGGTGGGCCCAGACGAGCGCGCTCAGGTAGGCATGACCGACGTCGCCGGGGGACAGGCCCAGGACGGCCGCGGACGCCTGGTCGTTCTCCTTGCGGCCCAGAGCGGCGTCCAGGACGTCCCTGAGCGGTCCGGACCCCCCGCGCAGGGCCTCCTCGAGATCCTCGTTGAGGCGGGGGAACCTGTCGACCAGGTCCTGCCCCGCGATTCCGAGGGTCGAGGCGATGCCCTGCATCATGCCGAGGGTGAAAGCGATCTCCGGGGGGACCCTGCCGGTCGTCCTGGCCAGAAGCTCGCACGTCCGAGCCATGGCCAGGGCGTCGACCAGGCCCTCCGCCGTCCCCTTCACGTCGGACAGGGCGATCAGAACGAGCCAGGCGCGGAGTTTGGCCAGCCCCAGGATCACGACGGCGTCCTTGAGGGACGAGATCCGGCGGGTCAGCCCGTTGCTGGCGGAGTTGGCGATCCGCAGGAGCCGGTACGTCAGGGCGGCGTCGAGCCGCAACAGGTTCTCGACGTCAGCTGCCGTCGTCTCCGGCTCGCCCAGCTGCGCCACCAGCTGCAGGGTGAGGGCGTGGGCCGGGGTCAGACTGTCCACGGACAAGGTCTGCGGCCTGCCCAGGTAGTAGCCCTGGAAAAGTTCGAAACCCTCGTTCTTGCACCGTTCCAGCATTTCTGCGGTCTCGACGCGTTCGGCCAGCAGCCTCACCCCGAAGGGGCGGCACCGGTCGGCCGCCGTGCGCACCTCGTCCCAGGACTGCTCCAGGACGTCGAGTTTGACCAGATCGACCACTTCGAGCAGCGGACGGTAGGACTCGGCCCAGACGAAGTCGTCCAGAGCCATGACGTACCCCCGCGAGATGAGCCTGCCGACCCCGGCGAGGAGCGCGTCCGTGACCGGAACGCTCTCCAGGATCTCCAGGACGGCGTTCTGCGGGCCGAAGGGGACCGGTAACTTTCCCGTGAGGAACGGCGTGGTGAGATTGATGAAGCCGTGTTTGCCCCCGAGCAGCTCCTCCAGTCCGAACTCGGAGAAGGCCGCGAGGATCGTGGAAGTGGTGGCGGCGTCGCCGTCCGACAGCCCGACCCCGGAGACCGAGGCCGCCGCCGAAGGACGGAACAACAGTTCGTAGCCGTACAGCGCGCCGTCGGCCGTGTGGACCGGCTGTCTGCCGATGTGGGTCTGTGCCCCCGCCGCCGGACGGACAGGTCCCGTTCCCGGGCGGGGAACAGACCGCTCCCTCGCTCGGTTTCCCCTGGCCACAGCGCCTCCATCCGAGGTGTCCCCCGTCGTCCGTCCTTCGTGGTGACGACCTTGGTGACATCGACGCCCCCACCGGGATTCTTGAGAGGTGCCGGCGCGGGACTTGCCCGACCCGCCGGGCCCGGTCGGTGAGGACCGGGCCCGGACGATCGATCAGGGTGCCTCGGTCAGGGTGCCGTCGGCCCGGTCACGGGGTGGTCAAGGGGTGCAGGAAGAGCCCGCTGCGCAGCTTGGGCTCGAACCAGGTGGACTTCGGGGGCATGACCTCGCCCCGGTCGGACACGGCCATCAACTCGGCGACCGAGGTCGGATACAGGTTGAAGGCCACGGCGAAAGCACCCGAATCGACGAGACGTTCGAGTTCCTCCGTGCCCCTGGCCCCTCCGACGAAGGAGATCCTTTCGTCCGTCCGAGGATCGGTGATCCTCAGCAGCGGGGCCAGGACACGGTCCTGGAGGACCGCGACGTCCAACCGGGCCAGATCGTCGGACTCGTCGACGAACCCCGGACGCAGGGCCAGACGGTGCCAGCCCCCGTCCAAATACATCCCGAACTCGTGTCGGCCGGCCGGCAGCACCGCCCCGGGGGCCCGCTCGACGGTGAAGGTCTCCCCGAGACGTTCCAGCAGTTCCTGCGGGGTCCTCCCCGCCAGGTCCCGCACGACGCGGTTGTACGCCATGACCCGGACCTGGTCCTCGCCGAACACCACGCTGAGGAAGACCTCGTGCGCGGCCACGGTGCCCTTGCCGTCCGGGACGACGCCGTCCTCGGCCTGCTCCTTGCGGCGTTTCTGACACAACCGGGCCGCAGCGGCGCTGCGGTGGTGCCCGTCGGCGACGTACAGCCGGTCCAGGGAGGCGAAGGCAGCGGCCAGTTTCCCGAGGCGCTCGGCGTCCTCCACGATCCACAGCTGGTTCAGAACACCGTCGGCGTTGACCTCGCACACGGGCGGGGTCGCGACCACCTCGTCGATCACGGCGGAAATGGTCGCGTTCGACCGGGACAGCAGGAAGACCGGCTCGTCGTGGGCGTCGAGGACCTCGATGTGCCGGGTCCTGTCGTCCTCCTTGTCCGGGCGGGTCCGTTCATGGACCGCGATGACGCCTTCGAGGTAGTCGTCGACGGACGCACAGCCCACGAGGCCCACCTGGCTCATCGTGTCGGTCTGCTGGCGGTACACGTACAGGCTCTCGCCGGGGTCGGGCACCAGGACCCCCTGCTCGACGAACTCGGCCAGCGCTCGCCGCCCGCGTTCGTGGACGGGGTCGGTGTGGGGGTCGGTGCCGGGGGGAAGGTCGATCTCCGGCCGGGAGACGTGCAGATAGCTGTGGGGGTTGCCGGCTGCGAAGAGCCTGGCCTCCTCCGTGTCCACCACGTCGTAGGGGGGCGCTGCCACGCGGTCGGCGAGGCTGGGGATCGGTCGCAGGGCACGGAACGGTCTGAGTACGGCCACGGGTCCAGAGTGCCGTCCCCCGGGGACCCGACGCGATGCGGGGTCCCTGTTCTGCACGGCGCGTCCCCACACGGCGAGGAGAAACAGGAACAGTGGGCGGTTGCATGCCGATTTGCAGGGCATGGTTCCCTCTGGGGGAAACAGTGCGTAAAGATGCGAGGTGTGTCCTCAATGTCCTGGCGGGTCGCCGTCCCCGGCCTCCCACCGCGGAAGGGGGCAACGGGTCGCGACGAGCAGGGCTGGTGCCGGGATGGATCCGAGGTACGAGGAAACGATCGACAACGGGAGTTCTGCCGCCTCCTCCAGGGCCGACGCCCGGTCCGTGTCCGGAGGACTCTGCGGGGGCCGGGCACCGACGGACACCCGTTCCTCCCCGCGGTCGGTGGTCCGCACGGTCTCGCGTCAGCTGCCCCCCACGGCTCGGAGCGCCTCGGTCTCACGTCGGTTCCTCGCCGGCCACCTGATGGTCTGGGGCGTGATGGCAGAACGACGTGACGAGGCCCTGCTCCTGCTCGACGAGTTGGTCGCCAACGCCGTGCGGCATGCGCAGGGACCGGTCGGGGTCACGGCGACCCTCGTGGGGGATCTGCTGCGGGTCTCGGTCGGGGACGACAGCCACCGGGATCCGATCCTGCAACGCCCCGGGGTCGAGAGCACCTCGGGACGGGGACTGATGCTGGTGGATCTCCTGGCCGACCGGTGGGGGGTCAGCCCCGCAGCGGACGACCTGGGGAAAACGGTCTGGTTCGAGATCCGTCTGGCTGCGGAACCGCTCTGAGGCCCGGCTCCGCAGCCGGTTCGCAGGATCTGGTCCTTCCGGCGTCCCCGCCGTCCGGTCAGGGACGGTCGTCCGGGAGCTGCGCCTGCTGCGCCTGCTGCGCCTGCTGCGGGTGCTGCGGGTGCTGTCCCTGTTCCGGGACCGACGACCCCGTGTCGGACTCCTCGTCCTGCCGCTCGTCCGGGAGGGGATCCGGGGCCGGGGACCCGTGGCCGGGACCGGCCTGCGACGGATCGTGCTGGGGCTGCGTGAAGAACGAGGCCGTGGAGGGATCCGGCAGCGGGATCTGGTTCTCGGGGACGGAGACCTGGTCGTACCGGTTCCGGGGCCTGGTGTCGGCCGGGGGCAGCAGATACTCCTGACCGAGGGCGTTGCCGACGTCGTCGGCAGACTCCTCCAGCGGCTCCCTGGCCGGCGGGGTGGTCGGCAGAGGGGGCGGCAGGGGGGTCGGCGCCGTCGGAGCGGAGTCGGCGGTCGGCTCGGGGGGGCCGGCCGGTTGCTGGGGCTCGGACAGCCCGGACGGCTCGGACGGCTCGTACGGTCCGGACGGCTCTCGGTCTGCTGGCGGCTGCGGGTGGGCGGGGGGCCCGGACGGCTCCGGGAGCGACCCCGCCGCGAGCGCCTGCGAGACCAGTTCCCTGGCAGCCTGCTGGATCTGCTGCAGGTGCTCGGCTCCCCGGAAGCTCTCCGCGTAGATCTTGTAGACGTCCTCGGTGCCCGAGGGGCGGGCCGCGAACCAGGCGGTCTCGGTCGTGACCTTCAGCCCTCCGAGGGGGGCGCCGTTGCCGGGGGCCGTCGTCGTCGTCAGGACGATCGGCTCGCCCAGGAGATGCCGTGTGGTCACGCGGTCGGTGCTCAGGGCCGCGAGCACGGCCTTCTGCTCCCTGGTGGCGGGGGCGTCGACCCGGGCGTAGGCGGGGTCGCCGTGCTCGGCGACGAGATCCCGGTAGTGCTCGCTGGGGCTGCGCCCGGTCACGGCCTGGATCTCCGCCGCGAGCAGGGCCATGATCAGGCCGTCCTTGTCCGTCGTCCAGACCGAGCCGTTGCGGCGCAGGAAGGACGCTCCCGCGGACTCCTCCCCGCCGAAGCCGATGCTTCCCTCCAACAGGCCGGGGACGAACCACTTGAAACCCACGGGAACTTCGAGGAGACGACGGCCCAGACCGGCTGCCACTCTGTCGATCATCGAGGAGGAGACCAGGGTCTTGCCCACGGCGGCGCGTGCGGGCCACTGGGGTCTGTGGGTGAACAAATAGCGGATCGCCACGGCCAGGAAGTGGTTCGGGTTCATCAGACCGGCGTCGGGGGTCACGATCCCGTGGCGGTCGGCGTCGGCGTCGTTACCGGTCGAGATGTCGAAGGACGAGCGGTTCTGGATGAGGGAGGCCATGGCGAACGGCGAGGAACAGTCCATCCTGATCTTGCCGTCCCAGTCCAGGGTCATGAACCTCCAGGTCGCGTCGACCAGGGGGTTGACCACTGTGAGATCGAGCAGGTGCTGCTCTGCGATCCGACCCCAGTAGTCGACGCTGGCGCCTCCGAGGGGGTCTGCCCCGATCCGTACCCCGGCACCGCGGATCGCGTCCAGGTCGATCACATTGGGGAGATCTTCGACGTACCGGTCGAGGTAGTCGTAGCCGTGGGTCGTCTCCGCCGCCCTGGCCCTGGCCAGAGGCACCCGGCGGACCTGACGGAGGGCATCGGTCAGCAATTCGTTGGCCCGGTGCGCGATCCACCCGGTGACATCGGTGTCCGCCGGTCCCCCGTGGGGCGGGTTGTACTTGAACCCGCCGTCCCCGGGCGGGTTGTGGGAAGGAGTGACCACGATCCCGTCGGCCCTGTTCCCGTCGTGGCCGCGGGGGCCCCGGTTGTGGGCCAGGATCGCATGGGAGATCGCGGGCGTGGGGGTGTAGCGGTCCCTGCTGTCGATCAGGGCTGTCACGCCGTTGCCCGCCAGGACCTCCAGAGCCGAGGCCCAGGCCGGTTCGGAGAGGGCATGCGTGTCCCGTCCGAGGAAGAGGGGGCCTGCGATCCCCTGCATCGAACGGTAGTCGCAGATCGCCTGGGTCGTGGCCACGATGTGGGCCTCGGTGAAAGCACCGTCGAGAGGGCACCCACGGTGGCCGGAGGTGCCGAAGGCCACCCTCTGGGCCGGGTCCTCCAGATTCGGCCAGGTGGTGTAGTACGCGGTCACCAGGTGCGCGACGTCGATCAGGTCGCTGGCTTCCGCAGTCCGGCCTGCACGTTCGTGGGGCACCGGGAGTCTCCCATCCTTCTGGTGTCCCCGCAGTCCCCCCGACGCCGGTGGGGTGATCACGGGTGCTGGTCGATTCGGACCCTAGTCGGCGTTGCCGCCGGTCGCACTCGCCGCCCGGGGTGGGTCGCCCGGAAGACGACTGTCGGGCAGCGGAGTTCACGCAAGGAAAGGGATCTTTCGGGGCGTGCGATGACGTTCACCGGAAGAGCGGCGGAAAAGGGGACCGTGAGAACATGTGTTCCATATAGATCAATCGTGCTTCTGCGGTTCCTTCCCGCAGATCAGGGTGACTGATATTCACAGGTACGTACGGAGAGGCGACAATCGGCCCCGTCTGCCTCTACTGTCGACTGTATGGGCCACGGGGATCCTGGGCGAATCACGAGAGACGCCGGCATCACGACAGGCGCCAACACGGTGTCGTCCGACGGCACGGTGTCGTTGGACAGTACGGTGCCGTCCGACAATACGGTGCGGTCCGGCAACACGGTGCCGTCCGCCCGCCCGCTGCACCGGGCGGAGCGCCGACGCAGTGTCGCCCGGGTGCTGGCCGGGCGGGTGGCCCTGCTGTGTCTTCCTCTGCTCCTGATGGGCGGGGCCGACGCCGGCGCCTTCACCGACCCGGAGGGGAACGGTCAGGGCAACAGGAGCACTGTGATCGGCCCCGACGGCCGCCGGATCCCCGAGGACGACCTGGAGGCCGGCACCCCCGTCCTGCCGGAGAACGGCGATCTCGATCTCTTGGTCCTGGCCGGCGATCCCGCTGCCGGTGAGGACGCCGCCACCGGAGGGCTCACGGCCACCGGCATACCGATCCGGGCTCTGAGTTCCTACGTCGATGCTGCCAAGACCCTCGCCTCCCAGGATCCCGGCTGTTCCGTGCATTGGTCCCTCCTGGCCGCCATCGGGCGGGTCGAGAGCGATCACGGGCGGCACGGGGGCGCGACGATCGGGGACGACGGGAAGATCGCGCCGCCGATCATCGGGCCACGTCTCGACGGCTCGTCGGGAACCGCGAAGATCAAGGATTCCGACGGGGGCCGCTACGACGGGGACACCGAGTTCGATCGCGCCGTCGGGCCGATGCAGTTCATACCTGGTACCTGGCAGCAGTTCGAGGCCGATGCCGACGGTGACGGTCTGGCCGACCCGCAGGACCTCGACGACGCCGCCCTGACGACCGCCCGGTACCTGTGTGACGGAGACTCGGTCCTGTCCACGGAGCAGGGCCGCTGGAACGCGGTGTTCCGGTACAACCACTCCCGTGAGTACGTGGCCCTCGTCCTGGGGCTCGCGAACAGTTACCGGTCCGGGACCGCCGAATCGCTCCCGACCGAGCCCCCCGGCTCCGGACAGTCCACCACCCGTCCACCGGCTTCCGTCACGGGTCCCTCCGGGATCGCAGGGAACTCCCCGGGCTCGGGGGGTACCGGTTCCTCCTCCGGTGGCCGAACGCCGGTCGTCCCCCCACAGCCCACCCCCGCGCCGGCCCCCACCCGGACGACGGAAATCCCCGTGCGTCCTGGACCCACCACGTCCCGGCCGAAGCCGAAGCCGACCACCTCGAAGCCGTCCAGGACCCAGACCCCCCGCCCCACGTCCTCCGGCCTTCACCCCTCCCGGACTCCCACGAAGACCCTCGTCCCGTCCCCCACGGGAAGTGCGTCGCCGTCCCCGACGGACACTCCCACGCCCTCCCCCACGGGAAGCGTTTCGCCCTCCCCCACGGGAAGTGCGTCGCCCTCCCCCACGGGAAGTGCGTCGCCGTCCCCGACGGACACTCCCACCCCGTTCCCGACGGGCAGCCCTTCCCCGGAGGCGGAGAAGATCTGCGAGGGGGTCCTCCCGGAGGAGGAGAGCCACACCCCGGCCCGGCCGACCGGGCAACTCCCGGCGGGGAGCCCGGCCGCGCAGGAGGAACTGCTGGAGTTCTGTCGGGCCCTGGCGATGGCGCAGCCGGACCCCGAGTCGTTCCCGACCGCCTCCAGAGTGCTCGTGGCCCGCTGATGTTCCCGACTCTCCGGACGTCCGGAGATCCACAAGATCGACGAATAGCTGTCCACAACCTGTGGATAACCCTGTGTGTGGAGGTCTCGCCGCCCTCCCGAGGTCAGGGCTCACGCGCCGAGGTCGGTGCTCACGCCGGGCGGAGTGACAGGCTCACGCCGGGCGGACGAACGTGAAGGGCCCGCGTGGTGGAAAGGGCCGTGTGGCGGGAAGGGCTGTGTGGCGGAAGGCCCGCGTGGCGGAAAGGCTAGGGAGCCGAAGGCTCAGGGGGTTCCCCCGGCGGGCAACAAACCCAGCAGGGAGGACCAACGGGAGATCTCGCAGCCGTTTTCCAAGGTCAACTGGGAGGAGATCGCTTTACCTCGCCAGGTGCCACGGATCAGGGCCTTCTGCGGGCCGCCGTACTCCTGGGTGCACATTTGCCCCGTGGGAGGAGCAGGGAGGGCCTTGGCCCCCGAGGCTCCCAGCACTCCGCAGGCCGTGGAGGGGGAGGGATGGTTGCCTCCCGCAGGGTCGCACGTCAGGGTCCAGGTGGCGCGCACCCCGAATCCGTCGTCGAGCAGGATCGTCAGGTCGGCCCTGCCCGCCGGGGCGGAGGGGGTGACCTTCGGGGGAGTTCCCGCGGTGATCCGCGGAGCCTCCCAGGGGACGGCAGTGGCCGTGTTCGCAGGGCGGGGGGAGATGCTCTTCCCCGCCCGGGAGGACGTTCCCGAACCGATCGGTGCGGGAGTCACGGAGGAGGACCCCGGGAGTGCCGGGGAAATGCTCGCCGTGGCCATGGTGCCCCCGGGCACCTCCTGGGAGGTGTTCTCGGAGGAGTCCGATCCTCGCGAGCACCCGTAGGCGATGAGGACGATCACTCCGAGGA
Organism: Actinomycetota bacterium; assembly: GCA_030837505.1. Classification (GTDB taxonomy): domain Bacteria; phylum Actinomycetota; class Actinomycetes; order Actinomycetales; family Kineosporiaceae; genus JAUPKJ01. The sequence continues at coordinate 4,568 of JAUPKJ010000009.1, read as the reverse complement.
ACGCCCCCAGGGCCACGAGGGCCCAGCGGCGCAGTTTCGTGGAGGACCGGTCCCAGCGCATGAGGATTCCCCTTCCCGGACCGTGACCTCGATGCGCGAGATCGTGGCCACCTTGCCCGAAGGATAGGGCCGAGTCGCCGATCGGCGGGGAGAACCGGTCGTCTTTCTTCGCCGATGGGCACGGGCCGATGGGCCCGGGCCGCAGCGAAGAATCGCCGTGGTCCCCGGGGAGGTGGACTCCGACCGCCCTAAGGTTTATATTTCAACTACAGGTCAATCACCCGGACGTCAGATCCCCCTCAGGGAGGCACCCATGGCAACCCATCCCGCAGAACTGGCCGGCAGTTGGACCATCGACCAGGCCCACAGCACCCTCGGATTCGTGGCCAAGCACGCGATGATCTCCAAGACCAGGGGGGAGTTCTCCGCCTTCACGGGAGGCGCGGTGATCGACGTCGAGAACCCCGAGCGCTCCAGCGGCTGGGTCGACATCGATGTCGCCTCCGTCACCACCCGCAACGAGCAGCGGGACGAGCACCTGAGGGGAGCCGACTTCTTCGACGTGGCGAGTCACCCCACGATCACTTTTCGCAGCACCTCCGCGCGCCCGGACGGCGAGGCCGTGGTGCTGGTCGGCGACCTGACAGTCCGCGGAGCGACTCGCCCGGTCGAGGTCCGATGGGAGTTCGGCGGGATGGCCAAGGACCCCTTCGGCAACACCCGGGCCGGGTTCGAGGGATCGTCCGCGCTCAGCCGCAAGGACTTCGGCCTGACCTGGAACGCCGTCCTGGAGACCGGTGGGGTCCTCGTCTCGGACAAGATCGACCTGAACCTTGAGATCTCGGCCCTCAAGGGCGACCAGCAGTAGACGACCGGCAGCGGGCGACCGGGATCCGATCCGAGCGAGCGTGGGGCGTCCCGGCGTCCGGTCAGGGGATCGGAAAGATCTCGATCTCGCTGCCCAGTTGGGCGCCGTCGGACAGCTCCAGGCTGTCCCCGCTCCAGAACCGGCCCGGGTCGTACCAGTTCGGGGGCTTGCCCGCCGGCAGGAGCCCCATGGCCTGGTAGGCCAGCGCCACCACCTCTGCGCAGTAGGCGGTCTCCAGCCCTTGTTCCATTCCCCCCGGGGTGTCCCTGACCCGGGGGGAGGGGACCCGACCGCGCAACCACCGTGCGGCCAGACGAGTCGTGGAGGGGAAAGGCGTCCCGGCGAGTTGCGCGATGCTGCGCAGCACGCCGTCCTCCATCTGCCTGTCGACGGGGTGGTCCAGCTGCCGGAGCCAGGCCCGCTGGCCGTAGCGCGTGGCCCACACGGTCGCCGCGTCATGCAGATCGTGGAGTTGGGCGCCCCGACGGTGGCTGCCAGACCACAGATCGGGCAAAGAACGGCCCAACTCGGCATGCCACATGAGCGGTGGTAGATCGTCGATCACCACCGCCATGCCCACGTGGTTGACGGGACTGTTGGTCGTCACGCGAATCGCCCGGTCCCCGATGGTTCGTCCTCGGAAGAGCCACAGGTCACCCGTGCGCGTGAGCTCGACGGCCTCGGTGAGGGGAATACGGCTGCCCGGCACGGTCGTAGCCTAGGGGGGTGCGCTGGTGGAAGGTTGTCGGTCTGGCGGGGTTGACCGGTGTCGCCGCTACGGGAGCGGTCGTGGCCCGGTCCGAGCGGCGTCGCCGGGCCTACTCCTCCGAGGAGATCCGCGAGAGACTGCATGCCCGGGTGCAGCAGGCCGGAGGTGTCGAGAACCTCCGGCCTCCCGCCGACCCGGCCGAGGTACCGGACGGCGAGGACCCCCGCCGTCTGCGAGCAATGCGAGCGAGGGCGTTGAGCGCGCGTGTCCTGCGGGAACGAGCCTTGCGCGCCCGGGGGATGAGGCCGCCGGCGCTGAGGTCCCTGCGCCGGCGTCCCTGAATCTCCGCGCGCGTCCCGCGTTCCCAGGTCCTCCTGTTGCTGCGGACCGTGTCCGCGTTCCTCCCCCTCACGGAGCGTCCCTTTTTGTCCACTTCCGTCGCTTGTGATCGACGTCTTGTCAAGTGTCCAGTTGTCTGCCGAACGCGGGCCGCAAGGGGCCGCCGGGCGGCACCGCCGCAGGTGAGGGCCCCACAGCGAGGCGGGGCGAAACGGGCACGGGCGACAGGCCGGGACAAGAGCCGTCACCCTGCGTGCCAGAAGGTGGTTTGGTGCCTACCCTCAGTGGGTAGTACTCAGGTGCTTGCAGGTCTTGGCCAGGGAGGGGACGGAGTGACGAACGCCCCGAAGACCGTGCACCGTCAGTCCTGTTCGAACGCTGTCACGGTGTCCAAAGTGATGAGAGTGCCCCACCGGGTTGCCGCCGTGCCGGAGGCCCGCCGGCAGGTTCGCCGCGAACTCGCCGAAGCCGAGGTACCCTCACCGGTCCTCGACGACGCCGAGATGGTGGTGTCGGAATTGTTGGGGAACGCGGCCCGCCACGCCAGGGAGATCCCGGGAGGCGTTCTGCTGCTCGCCTGGTGCCTGTCCGCGGAACGCTTGATCGTGCGCGTCACCGACGGAGGATCCTCCTCCCCGGTGAGGTACCGGCCCGCGGGCCCGCTCGCGGATTCCGGGCGCGGGCTGAGGATCGTGGAGAAACTCGCGGAGGAATGGGGAGTGAAGGACCACGCCGGCGGTCTGCGCACCGTCTGGGCGGCCCTCTCGCTGTCCTGCCCCCCGTGTTCGGGGGGGCTGCGTCTGTTCCCGTGACCGGGCCCAGGACCGCCGTCTCGCACTTCCCCCGCAGGTTCAGGACCTGCGGGTACAGTGCGTTCAGTCCGGAACGTCCCAGCCCCAGCACCCACCGGAGATTGCAGCGATGGGCACGACCAGAACCAGGAAGGGCCCGAAACCCTCGAAGGCCCGACGAGCCCGGGACCCCCGCGTCGATCTCGATGCGGACGTCCCGGTGGTCGGCGGGCGCGAGCCCTGCCCCTGCGGTTCGAACAAGCGTTACAAAGCCTGCCATGGGCGCAGTGCCCGGCAACGCGCGACCCGGCTGGTGGCCAGGCCCTTCGAAGGGCTGACCGGGGAGGGCGACTGGGTCGCCCTCCGACAGATCGTGCCCGCAGGGACCGCGACGGTCCGCACCACTGCCGATCACGGTGCCGGCGAGGTCCTCGTCGCGTCCGTCCTGCCTCTGGCCTGGCCGGCCGTGCACTGGGCCGACGGCACGACCGCCGTCGGCCTGCAGACCATGACGGCGTCCGGCGACCCGAGCCGCGACGTGGCCGAGGCGCTCCTGCAGGCCCTCGGAGCCGAACCGGGCACTCCCGTGCTCCGGTCGGCCGGCAACCAGCCCGGCCCCCGCTTGCAGGACGTCCTGGACCCCGCGGTCCCGTTCGAGGTGACCGTGCACGAGGGGTTCGACTTCTGGCTCCGGGACACCCCGGAGGACGACCCCGCGATCCGCCAGTCCCTGGAACGGGCCAACGCCGCCGCGAACCCGACGGCCCGCCTGTCGTCGGTCGAGGCCGCCTACTGGTGCAAGGTCGGCGAACGGCGCTACCTGCGGTGGGTCCTGCCGCACCCCGAGGACCTCCTCATGGACGCCCTCGCCCGCCTGCACGCCCGCGACGGGCTCCGCCTCCTGCCGGACTCGCGCTTCGCCGGGTCCTTCCGGGTCGACGGGCTCCTGGCCCCCGTGTGGGACCTGCCGGAGGGCTGCGAACCCGCTGCCCTGGAAGAACCCGCGGCCGACCTGGCCGCCCGGCTCGCCGAGGCCCTCCTCGACGCTCCCCTCACCCCCGAGGAACGCCGGTCCCGGGCCGCCGTGGCCTCCCGGCAACTCACCCTGCGGTGACGGGCCTGACCCCGGCGGCCGGTGAGAACCCCGCCGCCCGCCCGGCCCCGCCGCAGCGGATCGCCGTGGTCATCCCGGCGAAGGACGAGGCGGCCCGGATCGGCCCGACCGTCGAGGCCGCCCGGACCGTTCCCGGGGTCGATCTCGTCGTGGTCGTCGACGACGGCTCCCGGGACGCCACGGCCGTCCTGGCCGCGCGGGCCGGGGCCGACGTCGTCCGCCACCGGCACAACCGGGGCAAGGCCGCGGCCCTGGCCACGGGGGCCCGGCGCGTGCAGATCCTCGACCTCGAACAGGACCTGCCCCGCCGCGGCCTGCTCTTCGTCGACGCGGATCTCGGCCCGACCGCCGCTGCGACGGCCGTGCTGACCGAGGCTGTCCTCGACGGACGGGCCGACATGACCATCGCGGTCCTCGGGCGGCAGCGGACTCCGGGCTCAGGACACGGCTTCGTCGTGGGCCTTGCCCGCCGGGGCATCGTCCGGGCCACGGGGTGGACCCCCGCCCAGCCGCTGTCCGGCATGCGCTGCCTGACCCCGCAGGCCTTCGAGGCCGCCCTGCCCCTGGCCCGCGGCTGGGGCGTGGAGACCGCCCTGACGATCGACCTGCTCACCGCGGGGTTCCGGATCGAGGAGGTCCCCTGCGACCTGCAGCATCGGGTGACCGGCTCCGACTGGTCCGGACAACTGCACCGGGCGGCGCAGTTCCGCGACGTCGCCGCGGCCCTCGTGGTCCGCAGCGTGCGCG
>JAUPKJ010000065.1 GCA_030837505.1 Actinomycetota bacterium | reverse complement strand
TCTCCTTGTGCAGGTAGCCCCAGAAGTGGTCCCAGACGGCCGGCAGGTTGTTCGGGAAGGCGGCCTCCTTGAACCACGGCTGGCGGTCGTACACGGAGATCCCGTACTCGTGGGCCGAGTACACGAGCCGGTTGGCGACGTCGAGCTTGACCGGGTACTCCTTGGCGGCCGAGAGGTTGCCGCCCCACCAGCCGCACTCCATCGGGTCGTCCGGCTCGCTGTCCCAGACGTTCGGGCTGCCGCCGCTGGGGCAGCTGACGCCCTCGACGACGATCAGCCAGTTCGGCTGGACCTTCTGGATCGCGTTCCCGATGCGCTGGGCGGCCAGCCGCCAGTCGCGTTTGGGGTCACCGCAGCCCCAGCACGCCCCGGTGCCGTTGGGCGCGGTGCCCTCGGCGTGGGGTTCGTTGAACAGGTCGGCGCCGACGACCGTCGTGTTGCCGGCGTAGTGCTTGGCCAGCATCTCCCAGTCGGCGATCATCGAGGCTTCTGACACCGCGGCCGTGTACCACAGCGGGGTCTGCCCGCCGGACGACGGGCGGTGGCGGTCCAGCAGGATCCGCATCCCCTTGCTGCCCGCGTAGTTCACGACCTGGTCCAGGACCTCCAGGGGCGACAGGCCGATGAGATCGGGGTTGACGTAGTCGTTGATGCCCGTGGCCTTCGCCCCGGACTTCAGGGCGTCACCGCTGAACGGCACCCGGATCGTGTTGTACCCGAGCTCCGCCATGTGGTCGAGCTGGTCCTTCCACGTCACGGACGCCCACAGCCCGTGGAAGGTCTTGTTGTCCGTCTCCATGCCGAACCAGTTGAGCCCGGTGAGCCGGACCGTGGCGCCCGTGCTGTCGACGATCTTGTTGCCGTTCGTGTGCAGGTAGCCGGACCCTGTCCCGGCGGAGGCGGCGCTGGCCGGTGCCGCCGTCATCACGGGGGCCACCACCGTGGCCGTGCACACGGCTGCCGACGTCGCGAGCGCCGCACCCAGTGCGGCCAGCCTTCTCGTGCGATTCATGACCTGACTCCGTTCGGGGGCCCGCGGTGCACGGCCGGCCGTGGGGACCTGGACCGTGCGCGGGGACTGAGCGTGCGATGGGTCGTGCCGTGAGCGGCCAGGGGACCGGCACGCCGACGATCCGATCCGACCCACTCGGGCCGTGATTGTCAGAACCCACAGGTGGGAAGGTCAACGATCATCGTTGTCGGGGGGACGGCCGCACGGGTGGCACCGGAAAGTTACCGACCGGTCGTGCGGAGGAGCTGCTTCCGGCCATGCTGCGGAATCAGGCCCGGCTGCGCCCCACGTAGAGGTTGCGGGCCCGGTAGAGGGTCTCGGCGTTCGGCCCGGACGATCCGGAGGAGCCCTCCATCTGAAGGTTGACGATCAGCCAGAGCGGTTTGCCCACGAAGCCCGCCCGGTGCTTGGCCTTCCAGACTCCGTCGAGGTAGTAGTGGATCTCGACGTCGGTGGCGCTGACCTTGGTCATCCAGATCCTGTAGGTGTGCCAGGACCCGGGGGAGTTCACCGGCACGATGGTGCTGGAGACGTCCGAGGACGTGCGGAAGGTGTTGAACCAGTTGCGGTTGTCGCCCTTGAACTCCAGGATGTCGCTCTCCGGCGGCCAGCTGTCGGCCCCGGTGAGCCAGAAGGCCGGCCAGGTCCCCGGGGCCGACGGCGCCTGGAAATCGCCCTTCACCTCGTAGTTCGGGAACTGGTCGCTGACGACGATCTTTTCCTTGGCGTGGACGGCCCCCGAGTGGTACCGGATCGGCAGGTTGGGTTTGGCCGTGCTGCGGCCCTCGTCCCACGTGATCCTGGTGGCCTTGAGGATCAGGTTCCCCTCGGAGAGATAGACGTGGTTGTGGTCGGTGGTGCTCCCGTACATCCGGGCCGACCCGTTGTGGTCCGACCCCCAGGGATACAGGTAGTTCCATTCCTTCTCCAGGGATTGATAGCTCTGGAGGGAACTGCTGTCGATCACTGTTTCCCAGGTGGCGGCGTCGGCTGTTTCGCGGGCGGTGAACACGGCCGCGCCCAGGCCGACCGCCAGGGCGAGGGCCAGACCGGCAGCGGCCGGTCGGCGCCTGAGTCCGCGGGCGGTGCGCAGTGGTTCTCGGGGGACGTCGTGAGGGGTTCTCGACACTGTCAGCTCCTGCGGGTGGGGGCGGAGCCGGGAGGCCCGGGGGCGACGGGCACGGCAGGGATCCCGAACGCTACCGGGCCGGCCCCTTCCACCGGCAGATAGAAGTACTGTCCGTGACGGGTGCGCCACCTCGGGACGTCGAGTCGCGGTGGTCGCAGTCCTCGCCGAGAGTGGGGAACAGCGGACCGAACGAAGGAGAACTGTCGATGCCCAGCACGGGTCCTTCGGGGAACGGCACACGCCCAGGGGAACTTCCACGGTGGCGCAGGCCGCTGGCTGTCGTCGCTCACCCGGACGACGAGTCCTTCGGACTGGGCGCAGTGCTGGGAAGGTTCGTGGACGACGGAGCGTCGCCGTCCGTGCTGTGTTTCACCCACGGCGAGGCCTCGACGCTGCACGGGGTGCCCGGGGACCTGCGCCGGATCCGGGCCCGGGAGATGCGCCGCGCCGCCGATCTGCTGGGCGTGCACGACGTGCACCTCGACCACCGGCCCGACGGCCTCCTGTCGCAGGACGATCCCGAAGCGCTCGCGGAGGAGGTGCTGCGAGCCGTCGAACGGTGGGATTCGGACGGCCTGCTGGTTTTCGACCAGGACGGGGTGACCGGGCATCCGGACCACATCGCCGCGACGGGGGCCGCCCTGCTCGCGGCCGAACGAACCGGCCTGGACGTGCTGGCCTGGACAGTTCCCCGGAACGTCGCCGAGCAGCTCAACCGGGAGTTCTCGGCCTCTTTCACGGGGCGAGGGCCCACGGAGATCGATTTGTTCCTGGGCGTGCGGCGGGATCCGCAGATTGCCGCGGCACGGGCCCATCCCAGTCAGGCCCTGCCCGAGAGCGTGCTGTGGCGCAGGCTCGAG
>JAUPKJ010000415.1 GCA_030837505.1 Actinomycetota bacterium | reverse complement strand
CGAGCGTGGGGATCGACGTCACCGAGTACCGGTGGGCAAGAGCCTGCTCGGCCTCGGTGTCCACCGTCGCGAAGACCACGTCCGAATGCCGCTCGGCCGCCGAATCAAAAATCGGCCGGAACCGTCGACACGGGCCGCACCACGACGCCCAAAAATCGATCAGAACGATTCCTCCGGCGACGACAGCGTCATGAGACTCGGCCGTCAGGGGAACAGTGGGCATACGCACTCCTCGGATGGCACGGCTGGATCGGCTCGCACGGGCCCCTGCCCCGGGACACCGAGACGGCCCTGCCCCATGACAACAGGGCGGACCGTCCGGAAGAACGACCGGGTGCCCGGTCAGGACTCTACGCCGATGAGCCCGAACAGCAATCGGAGTCCGGAGAACGACGGCACCGGGCAGCCTCGGCCAGCGACCCCGACAAAGACGGATACACCGTGAAGGCCCTCGCGACGTCGTCCACGGTCAACCGATGCTGCACCGCCAACGTCAACGGAAAAATCAACTCGCTCGCTCCCGGCGCCACCACGACGGCCCCCAGGACCTCACCGGTACGAGCCCCCCTGAAGATCTTCACGAACCCGTCCCGGATCCCCACCATCTTGGCACGAGGATTCGTGGCCAACGGCAACCTCACCACCTTCGCCGGAACCTCCCCCGCATCGATCTCCCGCTGGGTCCAACCCACCGTCGCGATCTCCGGAGACGTGAAAACGTTCGCCGCGACGGTACGCAGATCCAACGGACTCACCGCGTCCCCCAACGCATGCCGCATCGCAATCCTCCCCTGCATCGCAGCAACCGACGCCAAGGCATGCACCCCCGTGCAGTCCCCCGCCGCATACACCCCGGGAACCGACGTCCGAGACACCCGATCGACCCTGATGTGCCCACCGGCAGTCACACGCACACCGGCCTCCTCCAGCCCCAGACCCTCCGTGTTGGGAACCGAACCCACCGCAAGAAGACAATGACTGCCCTCCACCGTCCGCCCGTCCTCGAGCGTCACCACGACGCCATCCCCCCTCCGCCCGACCGACCTGGCCCGCGAACGACTCATCACCTCCATCCCCCGACGCCGAAAAACGTCCTGCAACACCGCAGCAGCATCAGGATCCTCCCCCGGCAGGACCACCTCCCTGCTCGACACCAGCACCACCCCAGCCCCCAGAGCGTCATACGCCGAGGCGAACTCCGCCCCCGTCACCCCCGACCCCACCACGATCAACCGCTCCGGCAGACCCGGCAGGTCGTACACCTGCTTCCACGTGAGAATGCGCTCGCCGTCGCACGGTGCGTCAGGCAATTGCCGAGGACGGGCCCCCGTCGCCAGAAGGACCGTGTCCGCCGACAGGACCGGGCTCTCCCCCGAAGGACAACGGACGACAACCTTGCCGGCGCCATCGAGTCGACCGGTCCCCCGGACGATCCGTACCCCCTCGGCCAGCAGCCGACGTTCGACATCCTGCGACTGGGCACGCGCCAGATCCCGCACCCTCCGGTTCACCACTGCCAGATCCACCCCCACCGGACGGGACGGCACGCCCTCCGCGCCCCGCGAACCCGTTGCCCCCTCCCCCGAGGGGAGCGGCCACAAGCCCATGGCCCCGGCGGAACACATCAAGGACGCCATCTCCGCAGCCGCGATCAAGGTCTTGCTGGGAACCGCATCCGTGAGCACAGCGGCACCGCCAGGACCCTCGTCCTGGACCACGGTGACCTCAGCACCCAGCTGCGCCGCCACCAGGGCCGCCTCATAACCCCCCGGCCCACCACCGACCACGACAACCCGTTCCGAGGCATCCACCCGAGCATTCTCTCCCACGAGGGGGCACACGACGTCCCCGCCCGGCCGGAAGGTCCCGACGTCGCCCGAACACCCAGGGGGTGTCCACGACGCGACCCGCGGCCCAACCCGCGAGAACGCTGCACTGTAACGGCTCGGTGACGCCTGCACCCGCAGGCTCGGAGGGGTCCCTACTCTGTGACGCATGGTTTTCTATGCTGCTTACGGCAGCAATCTGGACCCCGAGAGGATGGCGCTGCGGGCTCCGCATTCCCCTCTGCAGGGCACGGGCTGGCTCATGGGATGGCGGCTGACCTTCGGCGGTGAGGACCTCAGCTGGCAGGGTGCCCTCGGCACCGTCGTCGAGGATCCCGATCACCAGGTCTATGTGGCCTGCTACGACCTCACCCCCGCCGACGAGAAGGCCCTGGACGAGTGGGAGGGATCACCCATCGGGCTGTTCCGCAAGCTCAAGGTCCGGGTCCAGACCATGGACGGGGACGTCCCGGCCTGGATCTACGTGCTGAACGCCTACGAAGGAGGGCTGCCCAGCGCGCGGTACCTGGGCATGCTGGCGGACGCGGCGGAGGCAGGCGGGGCACCCCACGACTACGTGACCGGCCTGCGTTCACGACCCTGCACCTGATCCGATCCTGCTGTCCACTGCCACAGTCCGCTGCCGCCCGGGATCGGGACCCGGCGGCCCCATGGCCCCATGGCGCGGCGGCCCCATGGCGCGGCGGCGATCGGCAGCGGTCCGCCGGGAGAGTCCTCGACAAGGCCAGGACAGGACGGGCCGGGGACGGACTCACCCGTTACGCTGCGACACCGTGACAGACTCTGACATGGCAAGTTCTGTCCGTGAGAACGGTTCGCCCTCCCCGTCCTCGCAGACTTCCCCGGACCATCAGTTCCCCCAGGAACCGAAGGATCTCGCTCGCGAGGCCGCGCAACGACTGGCAGAACTGACCGGCGTCGAGGAGCACCGCACGGCCCTCGTCCTGGGATCGGGATGGTCCCACGCAACGGAACGGCTGGGCCGGACGATCGCAGAGTTCCCCGCCACCCTCCTGCCCGGTTTCACTCCACCGGCCCTCAGCGGCCATTCCGGTCTCATCCGTTCCCTGCTCATCGGCGACGGTGGCCATCACGCCCTCGTTCTGGGATCACGCACGCACTTGTACGAAGGTCGAGGAGTGCGCGCCGTCGCGCACGGCGTGCGCACCGCCGCGGCAGCCGGCTGCCGGACGTTGATCCTCACCAACGGCTGCGGCAGCCTCGTGCCCGCCTGGGCCCCGGGGACTCCGGTCATGATCAAAGATCACATCAACCTGACGGGGACCACTCCGCTGGAAGGTGCCACTTTCATCGACATGACAGAGGTGTACTCCCCCCGGTTGCGAGAACTGTGTCGAACGGCAGCCCCCGACCTGCCCGAAGGGGTCTATGTGCAGTTCCACGGCCCCCAGTACGAGACCCCCGCAGAGGTTCGTATGGCGGGGATCCTGGGAGGACATCTCGTGGGCATGTCGACCGCGATCGAGGCCATCGCGGCCAGGGAAGCCGGGATGGAAATCCTGGGTCTCTCCCTCGTGACCAATCCCGCAGCGGGGATGGGCACCGAACCGCTCGAACACGGCGAGGTCGTGGCCGAGGGACAACGCGCCGCCGACCGACTGGGGGACCTTCTCTCCGCAGTCGTCCGCCTGCTCTGACCCGCCGCGACCGGACAATCACGAGCCGATCGGATCTTCGGGGTCCTCCGTCCCGAACATCCTGACGATGTCACACAGTTCGGCCTCGAAGAAGGACGAGGCGTCGTCCAGGCAGAAGCGCAGGTGACCGAACACTTCCATCGTCACCACCCCGAAAAGGGCCGTCCAGGCTCGAACGAAGAGATACAGGGTGCCCAAGGGCAGCTCCGCTGCGGCAACGAGACTGCGGGCGCCGCTGTCAGAGACTCGTTGATCTTCCTCGACCATGAGCTGTCGATACCTGGCCAGCTGATCGAGAAGGTCTGTGGGAAGGTCGGCGTCCTCGGGAACCTCGAACGGCTGGTGATCCCACAGGTCTTTGAAAGCCTCCGCGAAGACCCGTCCGAAACGTTGTCCTCCTGTGCGAGTGGGCGGGAGTGTTCTCCCGGGGAGGGTTCCCGACGCCTTCGTGGACCGGGTCTGTGCCCGCTCGGGGAAGGCCGGACCACAAGGCCGGACAGAACTCTGTCCCAGTCCACCCAGAGGACCCGACAAAGGCGTGGAAAACGCCAAGGCGAACTCGCAGGGGTGTTCCACGGCCCAGAGGCGAAAACACCTGCTCATCCGGAGCAATCGCTGGACGGGGGCGGCACCGGGATCAGTCCACCTCTCGGACTGAAGCGCATCGGCCAGTTCGTCGTAGATGTCGCAGACCAGTGCCGACACCAAGTCCTCGTAGCTGGGGAAATAGCGGTAGAGCCCAGGTGCCGTCACCCCCATCCGACGGGCGATCGCACGCAGAGTGACGCTTTGCAGACCCTCCTCGATGAGAAGCCGGCGCGCGGTTCTCTTGATTTCCTCGACAGTGGCAGCTCGCAGTCGTCCCCGGCTGCCGACGTCGACACCAGTCATCCAGGAGTCCCCCCTCGGATCCTGTCGTAGGGGCACCTCCCAGTGAACACCGTCATCGAGCGACGTCAACGATTGCCGCGCCGACGCCGTCGGACATCGGCAACCTGACGGCCCACCGGGTGCTCAGGCCACCGGGTGCCCTCTCAGGACTGCCGAGTGCTCGTTCCCGGACCCGACGGTAGGCACCCGGCCCCGCTGGGCGCGGCGACGGACCGCCCCAGACCGACGGACCAGGACCCCGTGCAAGGCACGATGACCAGAGCAATAGGTTGCTGACCTGTGACGGAGATTCTCCCCCCGGACGGTGCCGATACGACAGAGCTGCTTCGACGGGCTCTGGCCTGGCGCGACGACGACCCCGATCCTCGGACCCGGGAGGAACTAGATCTCCTCCTTCGCCGAGCCGGCGCGAACGGGCCGACGGAGGATTCCTCCTCGGACCGGATCGGAGCGCTCCGCGAGCTCGCAGACCGCTTCTGCGGTCCTCTGGAGTTCGGAACAGCCGGGCTGCGAGGGGCGATCGGAGCCGGACCCCACCGCATGAACAGGGCTGTCGTCATCCGGACGACGG
>JAUPKJ010000414.1 GCA_030837505.1 Actinomycetota bacterium | reverse complement strand
GGTATCCGCACTTGAAGTGGGAAATGGTGGTTGTGCGGGTACGAAAGACCGCCATTTCCCACTTCAAGTGGCGAGGGCCAGGGTGGGGGGCAGGGTCGGGGCGGCGGCGAGCAGTTCCAGGACCCCGCCGCGGTCGAAGTGCTTGCCCAGCAACCGTTCCCGGGCAGGGTGGATGGGCAGCAGCGCCTCGTGCAGCCGGTTGGTCAGGCGGGTGGACCGGGCGGCCAGGTCATCGTCATAGCCGGCCCGCACACCCAGACCGGCGAGGGTCTCGTCCTCGGTGCCGACCCGGCGCAGGGTGGGCGGCCAGGTCCGGGCCGCGTCAGCGATCACGAACGCATCGCGGGCGTCGGTCTTACCCTCCCCCGGGATACAGGTCCGCGACCCGGCGCATCGCCAACCCGGGCAGGTCGGCGACGTCAAACCCCAGCGAACGGGCCACCGCGATCACCAGCGCACCGAACGCGGCCAGCTGGTCCACCACGACCAGCACCTTCCCGCGGCCGGTCAGCCCGGCCAGGACCCCGACCAGGGCAACCTCGTCATTGGACAGCGGCCGATCGTACAACCGCTTCCCATCCGGGACCAGACCACACGCATGGTGCTCGCTCCTACCGACATCCACCCCGCAATAAACGGCCTACCCCTTGGCGTGGGCTCTTGTCCAAACCCAACAACGAACCCTCCCCCATCGACCTGGGCAAACCGACCTACAGACACCCCGCCGGCAACCACGTTACGAGCAGACAGGGGGACCAACCAGATCTCTCCCAGCGGTCTTGGCGTCCCCCGACCACGATGACAACACCCCCCAGATCATGATCGACAGAGGCGCTGAATCATGCCGCGGCCGGTGGCCTGCAACCCCACATCGGGGCTGATCAACAAGGTAACGGGCTGATCAACAAGGTAACGGGGGGAACGGCTCACCGGGGTGAACGGCGGCGGCGAGCGCGGGCTGCCCCCGCGGCGGCGATCCCGACGGACAGGGCGGCTGCGGCCAGCCCCACCGCCCTGCTCAGGCGTACCGTCCGGCGGACGTCGGCCGTGTCCGGGGGGCGTCCCGTGCCGAGGACGGGGCGTTCCTCGACCTGCCCGGCGTAGACGTTGTTTCCGCCCAGTCGCAGGCCCAGGGCTCCCGCTGTGGCGGCCTCGGGGTGTCCGGCGTTCGGGCTGGGGTGCCGGGCGCCGTCCGCGACCATGACTTGCAGGGCCCGGCGGGGGCTGCCGGCGACGACGGGGGCCATCGCAGCGGTCAGCAGCCCGGTGGCACGGGCCGGCAGGAGGTTGGCGGCGTCGTCCAGGCGGGCCGGGACCCTGCCGAACCGCAGGTAGTGGGGCGAGGTGTACCCGACCATCGCGTCCAGGGTGTTGACCGCCCGGTAGCCCAGCAGCCCGGGCAGCCCCGCGAGAGCACCCCACAGCAGGGGCGCCACGACGGCGTCGCTGCTGTTCTCCGCGAGGGATTCCACCGTGGCCCGTGCGATCTGCGGGGCCGACAGGTCCTGGGGATCGCGGGCGCACAGGTGGGGCACGCGTTCCCTCGCCGCCCGGAGGTCACCGGCCTCCAACGCCCGGGCCAGGGCCAGCCCTTCCCTCTCCAGGCTGGTCCCGCCGAGGACTGCCCAGGTTCCGGCCGCGGTGAGCAGCACTCCCAGACCGGGTCTGCGTCGGCCCAGCTCCTCCAGGACCATCGCGCCCAGGACGACGGGACCCACCGCCAGCACGGTGTACGTGGCCCCCGCGGCGATGCTGTCGGCGTGGAGTTTGCCTTCCAGCCAGGTGGCGTAGCGGCCGAAGCCCGCGACGGGGTGGTAGCGGCGGGGATCGGCCAGGACGCGGTCGGCGGCCACGCCCAGGGCGAGGCCGAGCGGGCGCACGGCGGTCTGGGGAAGGGACACGGGACGATCCTCGCGCACCCGCTCCCCCGGGCCACCGGCGCCCTGTCCTGCGGGTACTGCCCGCTCAGCGGGCGGGGAGGCCGTCCGGCCGGTGGGCCGTGCTGCGGCCGGGGAGGAAGAGGGTGTCGAGGAGGGCGTCTCTGTCGGTCTCGCGCGGGCGAGGTCCGGACCCGTGAGGCTCCGGCGGGCAGGGACCCGACACATGGGGACCCGACACATGGCGTTCCGACACGTGGGGAGCGAGCAGACAGGGCTCCGACATGTGGGGATCGGACAGGTGGGGATCCGACACGTTGGGATCCGACACGTAGGGATCGGGGGTGAGGGCCTCGGACCGGCAGGGGCCGGGAGGCCGGGCAGGGTCCCTGGTCGTGACCGGGGTGAAGGTCGCGGTCCCCCACGAGAGGTCGTGTCCGACCCGGTCCGCCAGGAGATCCAGACTTTCGGCACCGGGTCCGTCCCGCACCTGATACCGGCAGACCAGCTTGCCGAAGACCATCACCCTGTCCCCCGGGAGGAGGGAGGCTGTCACGTTCCGGGCCAGGCTGTGCCGGCAGAGCACGGTGAACCAGGTGCCGCGGCCGTCGGCCCATCCTCCGGCCCGACGGGTCCTGGGCGTGACCAACATCCGGAAACCGGTGATGGTCCCGCTGTCGGGCAGGAGCCTTCGACGGGGTGCTTCTGTCACGATCCCGGCCGCGGTCACGGTGGGCTCATACATGGGTTCCCTCCTCACCGCCCGGTTCGGCACCGGACGCGGAGCCCATTCTTTCCACGATCCGGGCGGCAAGGAAGGGTTCGATCCGGGGCTGTGGACAGCGTGACGGGACTATGCACAGCCGGAACAGGACCGGCCACGATCGGCCGGTGGACGGGTACCATGCCCCCGGTCGCAGCCCCCCGATCGCACGACGGGGGGAGCCGAGAACCGGTTCGCAGCTCAGGCGGAGCCGAAGAATCCCTTCTCGGGCTCGGCCTTCCCCGAGGAAGCTCTCGGCAGGGCCTGCGTCAGGTCAGCAGTGGCCCCGGTTCCGGGGGCCGCCCCGGAGCCTGGGCCGGCGTCCCGGACGTCGGCGTCGGCCCGTACGAGCGCCCCCAGGAACTGCTTCGGGTTCGGGACGGGGGCACGCTCGGTGAGCCCG
This sequence comes from Actinomycetota bacterium, assembly GCA_030837505.1. Classification (GTDB taxonomy): domain Bacteria; phylum Actinomycetota; class Actinomycetes; order Actinomycetales; family Kineosporiaceae; genus JAUPKJ01. The sequence continues at coordinate 6,298 of JAUPKJ010000414.1, read as the reverse complement.
GCGGGCAGGGGATCCCCCGCGATGATCGTTTCGAGGAGTTCCCGGACGGTACGGTGCTCCGTCAGCGTGTCCGACAGCGGGGAGACGACGTCGGTCCAGGCCACGGTCGCGACGGCCTCGCGCAGTTCCGCCGACAGCCGCTCGCGGTGTCTGCGGGCCCCGACCGCCGTCGCCCACCGGGCGGCCCCGGCCAGAGCCCCTGCGACGACGAACCCGACCGTCAGCAGAGCCGACGGCATCGGGACAGAGCCCACCGACGGCGGCCGGGCTTCCTGTCCCAGCGTCCCGGCGACCAGGAGGACGCCGGTCCACAGCAGACCGAGGGTGCCGAGGACGGCGAAGAAGTCCTGGATCAGACCCACCACGGGCCACCAGAGCTTGCGGGGCGGGGCGAGGTCCACTTCCCGTACCGCGGCGTCGAGGGCGTGGGGCAGGTTGTCGCCGGGCGTGTGGGAGGTCTCCCGCACTTCCCGGGCCCAGGCGTCGGGCAGCCCCAGGGCGACGGACTCCGTGAGGATCCGCACGGCCAGTTCCACTTGCTCGCGCTGCGCGGGGCTGACCTCTGGGGCCTTTCGGCCCGCCCTGTCCATCTCGACACCGATCTCCCCGAGGTGCAGGCGGTCGGTCCGGTCGGGCAGGAACCTGCGCAGCCACCGCTCGTAGGAGAAATCGACCCAGCGCCGCGCCCTGCGCCGGTAGTCGCCGGTGACGGCGTCCAGGACCCCGGGGCAGCCGGCGGCCTCGGCCATCGCCGTCAACAGTTGTTCCGAACCGGGGACGGCCCGGGGGCTGGGCTCGTGGCGGGCCACGCCCTCGGAGAGTTCCCGGGCCGCAGCATCCAGGTCACCTGCCGCCCTGCGGGCCGTGGCCGTGTGCTCGGCGACGATCTCGGCGAGGACCGCGCGCAGGTCGTCGACGCCGTCGCCGCGCCGGGCGGAGGTCGCCAGGAGCCTGACTTTCTTCAGGCCGTCGGCGTCCAGCAGGCGCCGCAGGTCCGTGTGGCAGGTCAGAGCCTCTTCCGGGCTGAGCAGGTCGATCTGGTTGAGCACCACGACCATGACACCGGCGTGGGAGGTCAAATGCTTGAGGTAGCCCTTGTGGAGGGCCTGGTCCGCGTACTTCTGCGGGTCGACGACCCAGACGAGCAGATCCACCAGGCCGATGAGGCGGTCGACCTCCTCGCGGTGCCCGCTCGCCGAGGAGTCGTAGTCGGGCAGGTCCAGCAGAACCAGACCGTGCAGACCGGCCTGGCGGTCGGCGTCGAGGACGGTCTCCCGGCTGACCCGGTGCCGGTCGGGGACCTGCAGCCAGGCCAGCAGGTTGCTGGGGTCGCCAGGACCCCACACGCAGGCCGTGGGGCTGGAGGTCGTGGGCCGGCAGACCCCCACCTCGGAGATCTCCATCCCGGCCAGGGCGTTGAACAGGCTGGACTTGCCGCTGCCCGTGGACCCGACCAGGGCGACGACGGTGTGTTCCGCCCCCAGCCGCAGTCTCTGCCCGGTGCGTTCCACAGCGGCCTCGGCTCGGCGGACGGCGTCCTCGCCCAAACGGTCGCGTCCGATTTTCAATGCGCTCCGCAGCAACGTCACCCGGCCGGCGACGTCGGGAACACCCTGTTGTGTGATCACGGTCAGCGGGCCTCCTCCACCATCTGAGCGGCTTCGCGCAGGGTGTTTCCCTGGTCCGGCCGCGCTCCCGAGGCCTGGAGCACGTGGTAGAGGCGCACGTGCTCGGTCTCGATCAGAGTCTGTGCCCGCTGCAGAAGGTCACGGCGCGCTCGGGAGACGATAGCCCGGGTCGATTGTTCCCCGAGCACCGACTCCATGATCCGGCGGGCGACCCTTGCGGCGTCGTCGGCCGGGGAGGCCAGGACCTGATCCTCCTGCGGTCCCGAGGTCGGTCGGGCCACGGCCAACAAGGTGGCCAGGGCCGCGGCCCCACCCACGCCGAGGGAGATCGCGCGGGAGGTGGCCCGCCGTTTGCCGCCCTCGGCCCTGGCCGCCTCGACGATCTCGGCGTACCACTGTGCGACAGCGCGAGCGACCTCGTCGTCCGGTTCGGCGGGCGGGTCTTCCTCGCCCTGGTCGGCGGACGCCGGGTCCGAGGCCAGGAGGGTGGGGATCCTCCCGTTCACCGGACGGCGGGCGGCGTTGTCGACGAGTTTGCGCCCGGACTCCCTTTCCCTCCAGGTGTCCAGCACGCTGTCGCCGGCCTCCTGGGCGGCGGCCCGCAGGAGGGAGCCGACCGCCGAGCGCAGGGCTTGCGCGAGGGGTTCGCTGGGCACGGGCTTGGGTCGCCGCAGCAGCCCCCTCAGGCGGGACGTCGCGGATTCCGAACCGTTCATCAGCTCGCCGCCGCCGAGCAGTTCACGCCAGCGGGCCAGCACTTCTCCCCGGAGCACTGTGCTGTCGGCCAGGCTGATGGCGAGATCCTCGCGCGAGCGCACGATCCCGGTCTCCAGGTCGTGTCCCAGCTGGAGGTACTCGGCCGACTGCCGGTCGGCGGCCGTGGCCAGCAGGTAGCTCCGGTCGGGCAGGCTGTCGAGGGCACCGGCGAGGGTGCGGCGCACGATGACGTCACGGGAGCGGGCGTCCCTGGCCAGTCTGTTCAGCCACGACAGCAGGGGCGCCACCGTTTCGAACGGCAGCAGCCCTCCCACGGGACGCATCTCGGGGACCACGAAGACGGGCGAGGAGCCCAGTCCCTGTTCCCGCAGACGGGTGGCCAGGTGGGTTCGGATCTGGCGCAGGGAATCCGGCGGGACCCGGTCGAGGATCATGGCCACGGTGACGCCCCGGTCCACGGCCTGGCGCAGCGTGTCCCAGGGGAGGGCGTCGCCGTAGCGGGCGGCCGTGGTGACGAACAGCCAGAGGTCCGCGGCCCCCAGCAGTTGGACCGCGAGTTCCCGGTTGGTTTCGATGACGGAGTCGATGTCCGGGGCGTCGATGATCGCCAGTCCTGGGCACAGTCCTTCGTGGGGCACGAGCCTCAGGGCCGTGGCCCGGGGGGCGTCCAGTTCGATCGGCTGGAGGGGGCCCAGGGAGGTCTCGGTGATCCTTCCCAGACCCGGCAGGATGCGCTGGGAGAGGAAGGCCCCGGAGTCGTACGGGTGGTGGACCAGGACGGGGGAACGGGTCGTCGGACGCAGGACGCCCGAGCGGCTCACTTCCCGGCGGACCAGGGAGTTCACGAGGGTGGACTTGCCGGCTCCCGTGGACCCGCCGATGACGGCGAGCAGGGGCGCGTCCATGCGGCGCAGCCGGGGCAGGACGTAGTCGTCCAGCTGGGCGAGCAGGTTCTCGCGCTCGGCGCGCGACTGGTCGACCCCGGCCAGCTCCAGGGACAGGGAGAGGTCCGCGACCTGTTCGCGCAGGGTCTCCGTCGAGGAGAGCAGGTCGGTGAGGGCCTCGGGCTGGGTGCCGGAGCGTTGGGAGTAGGGGTCGAGGACGTCGGCCTTCTCGACCAGTTCGTCGGCCGTGAGGGGTCGGTAGTCCGCCAGACGGCGGGTGGCCGTGCCGGTGCCGACGGCAGCGCCGGACGTCTCGGCCTCTCCTCGGGGATCCTGTCCCGTGGGTTCCTGCGCGGTCGGGTTCTGCGTATTCGGGTTCTGTGCGGTCGGGTTCTGTGCGGTCGGCCGGTGGGCCACGGACCCGTGGTTCGCGGAGGTGAACAGGGAGCGTCCGGGGACCGGCCGGCCCCGCTCTCCTCCAGTGCGCGCAAGGTTCTCGGGGGACGCCGGCACGGAGGGCTTGTCGCCCCCGGAACCGGAGGTGTCCGAGGAGATTCCGGCAACCGGGGCGGCAGGCCAGACCAGGGGTCCGACCCGCGGGGAAGCGCCGGAGGACTGTCCCCGTTCGAGGTCCGGAACACCGCTGTCCGGGTCGGAGCCGGCCTGGGCGGAGCCGGCCGGGTCGTCGGCGTCCGGGGCGAGGTCGGACGGGTCGAGGTCGGACGGGTCGAAGCCGGTCACCGGGGTCACCGGGTCGGCAGGGTCAAAGCCGGTCACCGGGGTCGCCGGGTCGGCAGGGGCCGGCTCGGGGTCCTCCGACCGGGCGGAGTTCGTGTCGGCCAGCGCGAAGAGGTCGACGCCAGGGGTGAACAGGTCTGCGCTCACGCGCCCGGGTTCTGCGAAGAGGTCGGGATCGGAGCCGTCCGCCGGTTCCCCGCCGGTGATCTCCTCACCGGGGTCGTGAGCAGAGCGGGAAAACCCGTCGGGATCGGGATCGCGGTCCTGGGGACCGGGAGACTGTGGGCCTTCCTGGTTCTCGGAATCGTCCTCGTCCCCCTCGTCCTCGTCCTCGTCCTCGTCCTCGGGAATCGTGTCCTGAGGGGAGGGCTGACCCGGGACCGCCGGGTCGGGCTCCGAGGTCCCGGAATCGTCGGCCCCGGAATCGTCGGTCCCAGGGCTGACGGTCCCGGAGTCGTCGGCTCCACCGGAACTGTCGGCCTCTGCCCTGTCGGCCTCTGCACTGTCGGTCCCGGAGTCGTCGGCCCCTGCGCTGCCGGCCCCGGAGCCGTCGGCCTCAGGGCTGACGTTCTCGGAGGCGTCGGCATCGTGGTCCGGGAGGACGTCGTGGCCCGGGAGAGCACCCGGGAAGTGCTCCGAGGGGCGTCCCTCGGGCTCGACGACGATCGGTTCGCCCTGCTGAGGTTCTGCCACGGCGCGAGGTGTCTCCGGATCTTGTTGGACGTGTGCCGGTTCCGAGTACCGTCCCGGTACGGATCCGGTGCCCGTGTCCGCCTGCGCGGACGCCGAATGGTCCGCACGGTCCGGAACGTTACCGTTCCCGGACCGGCGTGCCTCCGGCTCCGGTGAGGTGTCCCCGTTCGGGTGCACCGCAGCCTCCTCTGTATCCCCGAGTGACGGGGGCGAGCCGACACCGGGGTAAACCACGAGTTCTGGCAGGTCAACACGCGCCGCGCCGCGTGCGTCCACTGATGCGTCCATAGCCACCGCCTTGTGCCTGCCCCCTGAGCAGGACATCTTGCCAAAGCCGAAGCGTCATGGACGCCCCCCGTCCCTACTTTTCGCCATACTGGATCACCGAATCACAACGCTTTACCCCCTACGTCACCCGTCGTTCACCAAGCAGACACCCAGAGTCAACAGTAATCGCCTTCCACGCCCCTGCGCCCGGCACTCGCCCCGACTCAACCGGCGCAAGGCACCGACCGAGCGGCGGTACGCTGATCCCCGCACCCCAAACCGGCCGATCCTCTTCGGTCCGGACCCCCAGGCGCCCGTAGCTCAGCGGATAGAGCAGCGGACTTCTAATCCGACGGTCGCAGGTTCGATCCCTGCCGGGCGCGCCAGGAAATAGCTGGTCAGAGGCGTGATCCATGTAGCCATAGCGCCTTTATCCCCAGGTCATGGAATCTCTGGTGGAATCCAGACGCCCCGGTGCGTAACGTCGCAGCATGGCCAAGGGGCACATCGAGAAGCTCAAGACCCGTTACCGGGCGTGCGTGTACGTCGGTAAGGACCCCATCACCGGCCGCAAGACCTACCTCAAGGAGACGTTCCTCACCGAAGCACTGGCACGTGTCGGACTCGAACGGATGCTCACCCAGGTCGAGGCCGAGAACACTCCGGACCAGTCTGCGACCCTGGCTGTGCTGCTCGACCGGTGGAGGGAAGTGGCAGGTCACGAACTGACCACCGCGCACACTGTCTCCAGCTACGTACGGCGGACGATCGTTCCGGCGCTGGGAGATATGAAACTGCGCAAACTGCAACACCGGGTGGATCTCCTCGACCGGTTCTACATGCACCTCACACGGTGTGGTGCATTATGCACGGGCGAGCCGAGGACCGACCACAAGAAGTGCGGCGCTCACGACTGCGCGGCCGAGGGCTGCGGACCGCATGTCTGCAAGGGGATGTCCCCGGCCACTGTGCGTCAGATTCACGCGATCCTCTCGGCAGCCTTCGGGTACGGGGTGTCCTGGGGATGGATGGACAAGAACCCCGCTGAGTACGCCCATCCACCGAAGATCAAACGGCGTCGGGCCCGTCCCCCGCAGGCCGAACAAGTCGGCCGGTTACTGAACCTCGCAGGGGAGACGGACACCGAGCTGGCGGTCTACCTGTGGCTGGCCGTGGTCACAGGCGCTCGTCGAGGAGAGCTTGCCGCCCTCAGGTGGAGTTCCGTGGACCTGAGGGCAGCCACGATGCGGATCGAACTGAACTATGTGGTCCGAGGAGGGCAGCGCAGGCTCAAGGGGACGAAGACCGACGAGGACCGCCCCTTGTCCCTCGACACCCTCACCGTCCGGATGCTCACCGTCTTCCAGGCCC
>JAUPKJ010000413.1 GCA_030837505.1 Actinomycetota bacterium | reverse complement strand
CGCAGGCGCTGTGGGACCTGGTCCGCGGCGGTCTGGTCACCAACGACACCCTGGGGCCGCTGCGGGCTCTGGCCCCCGCCGGACGCCGCCCGGTCCGTGCCCGCCCGGCCCCGCGCTGGCGGGCGGGCACCCGCCGCCGGGCCGGGTACCACGGCGGGCTCGGAGCCAGGTCGGGCGGGCAGGAGGCTCTCTGGGGGACTGCTCTCGTCCGGGGGCCGACCGTCGCGGGGCGGTGGTCGTCGCTTCCGCCGGCCGAGCCCGACACGACCGTGCGGGCCAAGGCCCTCCTGGAGGTGATGGTCGAGCGCCACGGGATCCTGACGCGGGGCTCGGTGACGGCCGAGCGTTTCCCCGGGGGCTTCGCAGCGGCCTACACGGTGTTGTCGGCCATGGAACGGGTGGGGGCCGTACGCCGCGGGTACGTCGTGGAGGGCCTGGGGCCGGCCCAGTTCGCCGTCCCGGGCGCGGTGGACCGGCTGCGCGAGGAGACCGGGCGGGCCCAGGGCCCGCTGCCGAACGCGGACCCGCGGCGGGCCGTGGTCCTGGCAGCCGCCGATCCCGCGAACCCCTACGGCGCGGCCCTGCCCTGGCCCGGCCCCCTGCCGGGCCCGATGTCCGGCACCCTGTCCGGCCCCCCGTCCGCCCCACTGTCCGGCGACGGCGACGGCGAGCTGGGGGCCGACGAGGACGGCGGGAGGCCCGGCCGTCCCGGGCGCCTGCCCGACGCCCTCGTCGTGCTGGTGGACGGGGCCCTCGTGCTGTACACGTCCCGGGTCGGCGCGGCTCTCACCTGGTCGCGGGACCCGCAGGAGCTGCGCGAGGCCGCCGAGGCCCTCGCGGACTCGGTCCGCCGCCGTGGTGTGGAGAGTCTGACGCTGCGGTCGGCCGACGGACGGGACCTGCTGGACCGCGGTCATCCCCTCGGCGGTGCCCTGGAGTCGGCGGGGTTCCGCCCGACCCCCCAGGGCCTGCGTCTGAGGGCCTGACAGGGCACGTGCTCCGGGGCTCTGCCGAGCCGGGTCCGGCCGGACGGGGACGGACGCCCGACCCGCGGCCCGACGTCCCGCAGCCGCGTGGCACGGGGGTCGGGCCGGGGGTCGGGCCGGGGGTCGGGCCGCGGGCTCCGGTGCGCTACGGCTTGGTCAGCCCCAGCTGGTACTCACCGGATCCGGAGACCGAGATGACCCTCCAGTAGTAGTACCCGGCAGGTCCGGACCAGGTGACGGACTCGGAGGCCTTCGACGTCGTACCCGAGGCGACCTTCTTCCAGGACCTGCCGTTCCACCGGTACAGGAGCAGGTCGTAGTTGGCGCTGCTCGGACCGGCCAGACAGGCGGTGTGGTTGCCCCGCGCGAGGCTCAGGTAGTAGGTGCCGTCGGGTTCGACCGCCGATTTGCCCTTGCCGGTGAGGTTGCCGGTGTAGACCGAGTCCCCGATGTGGCAGCCCGGCCCCGGGGTCGGGGTGGTCGTCGGCTTCGCGGTGGGCTGGGCCGTCGTCGGCGGCGTCGCGGTGGGCTGGACGGTCGTCGGCAGGGCCGTGGGCTGGGCGGTAGCCGTGGGCTGGCCCGTGGGTTGACCCGTCGTCGTGGGCTGACCCGTCGTCGTGGGTTGGGCCGTGGGCTGACCCGTCGTCGTGGGCTGGGCCGTGGGCTGACCCGTTGTCGTGGGCTGTGTTCCGTCTCCGGGGGTACCGGCCGAGAAGTTCGTGTTGAGCAGCAGGTTCGGGGAGGAGGTCCCCACGTTCTGCAACACGTTCCTGGCGGCGGCGCCCGCGAGGGCCGAGGCGACCTTCTCGGGGGTCGCGGAGGTGTTGCCTTCGAGGTACAGCGCTGCGGCCCCCGCTGCGTGCGGTGAGGCCATCGACGTCCCGCTGATCGTGTTGGTGGCCGAGGACGACCCGGTCCACGCCGAGGTGATCTGGCTGCCGGGGGCGAACAGATCCAGGCAGGACCCGTAGTTGGAGTACGAGGTGTCGCGGCTGTCCCTGTTGGTGCTGGCCCCGACGGTGATGGCGCGGGGCACGCGCGCGGGGGAGATCCTGCACGCGTCCTGGTTCTCGTTGCCCGCGGCGACGGCGAAGGTGACCCCTGCGGAGATCGCACGGTTGACGGCGTCGTCGAGGGCCTGGGAGGTCTGCCCGCCCAGGCTCATGTTGGCCACCGAGGGGCCGCTGCGGTGCGCGGTGACCCAGTCGATCCCGGCGATCACTCCGGAGGAGGTGCCCGAACCGGTGCACCCGAGCACCCTCACCGGAACAATCTTCGCCCCGGGGGCGACACCGTACGTCGAGCCGGCGATCGTGCCGGCGACATCGGTACCGTGACCGTTGCAGTCCTCGGAGCCCCGGCCGTCGTTCACCGCGCTGTAGCCGGCGGCGACCCGGCCCGAGAACTCCTGGTGGGACCCGAGCACCCCGGTGTCGATCACGAAGGCGGAGACTCCGGCGCCCGTGGCGCGGTTCGTGAAGGTCTTGTCCAGGGGAAGACCGGCCTGGTCGAGTCGGTCCAGGCCCCAGGTGGCGTTGGACTGGGTGCGGTCGATCGTGATCGTCGTGTCGGGTTCGACGTAGGCGACGGCCTTGTCCTTGCGAATCTTGGTCAGTTCCTCGGCCGACAGCGCTGCGGTGTAGCCGCGCAGGGCCGACGAGAACTGACGACGGACCGACGCACCGTGGGACCGGGCTCGGCCGGCGGCTTCGGTGGTCGCCTGATCGGATTTGAGCACGACGATGTATTCCCCGGCGATCCGGGAACCGACCGCGGACTTCAACGGCGCCATCGGGTAGGTCACCGGTTCGGAGGATCGGTTCAGCGCCGAGGCCGCGATCGGTACGGCCACGACTGTCATGACAGCCACGGCCAGACCCAGTTTGGTTCTGGGCCCGGGACGGAGCCGACGCCGTGGCGCAACGGATCCGCGGCCACGCGAATCCCCGGGCAAAGCAGGTCCGGTCACAAAAATCTCCCCTGTGCCGCCGGTACCGATATCGGGAGCCCTGTGCTCCCACCGGCGTAACACCGGACGATAGGTGACCCGGAGTGAGAGAGGGGAGTCTTGACGGGGCAGGGAGTTCCGAGCATAATCCCGGTTCTACCAGGGGCTTTCCGCCCCGGCGCGATGGTGAGCACCTCAGGCCGGACACGTTCCGTGAAATTGAGACACCAGTGGTCACTGTCCCACAGTTTTCACAATTTCCCCGTGTGGCCATACTCACAGGCCCTGGACCCTCTTCTGCCTCCACCCCGCAGTGTGATCACGCACAGTGACGGACTATTTCTCCTGTGCGGTTTCTCCTGTGCGGCGCGATCGGCGGAAGCCCTGTCGTGAGAACGAACACCGGCCTGGGAACAGTTCCTGGGCACGGGAGAAAGCCACGGCACGAGGACGCCCGCAGACCACGGCCTAGCAGAACAGAACGGAGCGTCGGAGCAGAAGGAAACGGCGGGGAGGAGCGCGGTTCAGGCCGCGGAGACCAGTCCGCCCGAGCTGAGGGCCACCTCGCCCGACAGGTCTGCCGGGACGACATCGGGGACTCTCACCGAGGCCGCAGCCATGTCCTCAGCCGCAGCGACTCTCTCGCTGACCTGGCGCAGGACGCTGGAGAGGGGGACCTCCAGGGCGCCGCAGATGGAGGCGAGCAGCTCGGAGGAGGCTTCTTTCTGACCCCGTTCGACCTCGCTCAGGTACCCCAGGGAGACCCTGGCCTCCGAGGACACCTCGCGCAGGGTCCTGCCCTGCTGACGGCGGGCATCGCGGAGCACGTCACCGATCTCCTGTCGCAAGAGCGTCATGGCGTGCCCTCCTTCCGACCTGACCCGCCCGTGCCCGATCTGCCGTCCCTGCGGCGGACCGGTGCCCGCTCGGGACGCTGCGCGGTCCGGTGATGCAGCACGGCCTGTCGATCGGCCTGTTGGTGCAGTACGGCCTGTTGGTGCAGTGCGAGCTGTTGATGCAGTACGAGTTCTCGATGCCGTGTGGTCTGTCAAGGCAATGTGATCTGTCAAGGCGGTGTGCTCTGCGGAGGTGGTGTGGTGCAATTCGCGCTTCTGGTCGTGGACCACCGCAGAGTCGTGGATCACCGCAGAGCGCACCGCGATCCACCGCTTGTGCGATGTGTCCCGGATCGCTCCTGCGGCCGTGGTTACCACCGTACCCCGGCCCTCCTGTCCTTGGTGAGTAGGCGTGCGTCGCGTCATACTGAGAGAACACCCCTGATCTCCCGGTTGTTCCTCACGACGGCCCGTTCGGTCGGCCGGTGTCGGCGGGAGGAGGGGCCGGCGGCCCCAGACAATCCCCCAGAAGGCCCAGAGCGGCGTCGGCCGCGGCCTCGCGGACGGCCCCGCGGTCTCCCGGCAGCGCCAGGGACCGCACCTCCAGGGTGTCCGGCCCGGCCACGGCGACGTGGACGGTTCCGGGGGGCCGGCCGTCGGCGGGGTCGGGGCCGGCGACGCCGGTGGTGGCCACACCCCAGGTCGCGCCGAGACGTTCGCGCACGCCCTGGGCCATCCGGACTGCGACCTGCGGGTGCACCGCCCCTTCCCGGGCCAGGAGGTCCCGGTCGACCCCCAGGAGCTGGTGTTTGAGGTCGGTGGCGTAGGCGACGACCCCGCCCCGCAGGACCGCGGAGGCGCCCGGGACACAGATCAGGCGGGCCAGGACCTGGCCACCGGTCAGGGACTCCGCGACGGCGAGGGTGGCCCCGCTGCCGCCCAGCCCCTCCAGGACACGGACCACGAGGTCGTCGGGGCCGATCCGCCCGAGACCTCCCGTGGGCCCGCCACGGGGCTCGGGGTGTTCGTCAGCCGGGAGGAGCTCGTCGGCCGGGACGTGCTCCTCGGCGGTGACCAGACGGACGGCCTGCAGGACGTAGTCCACCCCTGTGAGGAGGGTCACGGCCACGGCGAGCGCCATGACGGCGACGGCTGTCGTGTGGGCGGTCCCGGAGGTTCCCACCAGGTACAGCACGACGGCCAGGGCCTGCAGCGCCGTCTTGGCCTTGCCTCCCCGTCCCGCGGGCATGACCCGGTGCCGGATCACCAGGAACCGCATGACGGTGATGCCGATCTCCCGGACGAGAACGACGGCAGTCACCCACCAGGACAGCTCCCCCAGCAGGGACAGACCGACCAGGGCCGTTCCGATGAGGGCCTTGTCCGCGATCGGGTCGGCGATCTTCCCGATGTCGGTGATCAGGCCCCGGCGGCGGGCCAGCTCTCCGTCGAGTCGGTCCGTGGCCACCGCCACGCAGAAGGTGCAGGCGGCCGCGACCCGCCACCGGCTGTTCTCACCCCCGTCGATCAGCAGGAACTGCGCGAAGACCGGGACGAGCACCAGCCGCAGGGCCGTGAGCGCGTTGGCGATGTTCCAGGGGCTGACCCGGGCCGGTCCGACCTCGGCGATCACCGCTCGCGCCCGGGGCAGCGGTCCGGGTCGCAGGGCACCGCGAACAGGTCCGGTCCTTCGGCTGCGACGACCTCGGCCTCGACCATGGTCCCCACGGCCGGGGTCCGGCCCGGGCCCCACAGGCGGGTGACGCCGTCGATCTGGGGTCCCTGGTGGTCGGCGCGGCCCACGGCCACGGGGCCCGGGCCGGGACCACGGTCGGGGTCGGAGTCGGGG
>JAUPKJ010000064.1 GCA_030837505.1 Actinomycetota bacterium | reverse complement strand
GCGGGCGATCTTCGCGGGGAGGCACTGGTCGACCACCTCCTCGACAGCCCTCTTGAAGGCCCGCTTGCGTCGCTTGGTGCCCAAGGACGCCGCAGCCACCATCAGCTCGTCTCCCGGACGGATCCGACCGAGCCGCCCGACGACGGCCCGCAGGTGGAACCACCACGCGTACCGGTAGAACGTGACATCGTCGGTGTGCAGATGAGGCTGGGCCTTCGACTTCTCCAGGAGCGTGACGTCCACGGCGAAGTCGTGGCCGCCCAACGTGTCGAACACTTGATCGCGGACTTCCTGCGGGTCCTCTGTGGCGTGAAAAGCACTGTCGTGGACGATGTTCTTCCAGGCCAGGTCCCGTTTGAGGGTGAGCAGGTCCGCGTCGAGCCGCCCGAGGGCCTCATCCCCTTCCACCATGATCGTGCCGACGGAGAAGTAACGGCTCGGACCGTTGGGGACCCGAGCGGGATCCCGGAAATCGAAGTTGCCGCTCTCGTCTGCGAACAAATACTTCCTGACCACGTCGGACCCCCCGGACGAGAACTGCGCCCTCCGCTGAGCGGCCGGGCGGAAACCCAGCCTACTTCGTCCTGATTTGACACAGAGTGAAACTCGATGCCGCGCTCGAAGGGAAAAGCGCCGGGCTCCGCGTCGCAGCTCTACTGGCCGCCCAGGAAGCGCAGGACGGCGACGACAAGACCCACGACGACGGCGCTGCGCAGGCCGACGATCAGCATGGCGAAGGGCAGGGCGGGGACGCCGGCGCGGCGGGCCAGGTAGAACAGGGCGATGTACCGGTCCTGGCGCAGGCCGATCCGCAGGCGGACGGCCACGGTCCCCAGGACCCCGACCACGCCGGTCGCCCACACCAGCCGCACCGGCACGGGCACCCCGGCCAGGCCCGCGACAGCGCAGGCCAGGCACAGGGCTGCGAGCGCCATGGCGAGGGCCAGCCATCGGGCCCTCAGGCGTGAGTACGGTGGATCCGCTGTGGTCGATCGGCCCCGAAGCATCCCTGGATGTTCCCACGGTGGGAGGTCCGTGGGCAGTGGGGGGCGACGGAGGTCGTCGGGGGTGGGGGGTTGCTCTCGCGCGGCGCGGCCGGGCCGTGTCCTGCGCCCGGCGGCCCGGTGGGGTTCGGCCGGGTCGCGACGGGGGTCGTCGGGCGGCCCTGTCCTCACGAGGTCCCAGGGTGCCGTGTCCGCAGGCTGTCGTGCCAGCAGGTGAGGGGTGGTGTCGCCGCCGGTAACGGACGTTTCCCGCCCGCAGCGGATCTGCGCCGCGGGCGGGATCGCTGAAGGCGAGGCTGTCGAGCGCCGGGGCTGTCGGGCGCCGGGGCTGCTCTCAGTCCTGCCCGACGTAGACGCCCATGGAGCGGGCGACCTGCACGAGGGGGTCGTCGAGGCGCACGGGGCTGGAGCCGGCGGCGACGACGTCGGGGATGGCGACGTCGATGACGGTGTCGGGTCCTCGGGAGGCGACCATGCGTCCGAAGGAGCCCTGGGCTACGAGGTCCACGGCGTGGACGCCGAAGGAGGTGGCCAGGAGGACGTCCGAGGGGGTGGGGGAACCGCCGCGCTGGAGGTGTCCGAGCACGGTGGTGCGCACTTCGAAGGTGCCTTTCGAGGCGGTGTGCAGGGCGTGGGCCAGGGTCTCCCCGGGGCCGCGGGGGGCCGTGGGCGAGGAGGGGTCGACGTCGATGGCCGGTGGGGTGATCCCCTCGGCGACGACGACGAGCGCGAAGGCCTGCCCCCGCATGTGGCGGCGGCGTTCGACGGCTTCCATGACGCCGTCGACGGTGAAGGGGATCTCCGGCAGGAGGATGACGTCGGCGCCCCCGGCCATTCCGCCGTGCAGGGCGAGGTGTCCGGCCGCTCGGCCCATGGTCTCCAGGACGAGGACCCTGTCGTGGCTGACGGCCGTGGTGCGCAGGTCGGCCACTGCCTTGGCGACGGTGCGGACGGCCGATTCGAAGCCGATGGCGCGGTCGGTGAGGGCGACATCGTTGTCGATGGTCTTGGGGATGCCGACCATGGACCATCCACCCCGCTGGGCCTGGCCGTGCAGGATGGCGAGGCTGCCGTCGCCGCCGATGGCGATGAGGGCGTCCAGTCCGAGGTCGCGGTAGCCGGCGTGGAGTTCGCACTCGGCGTACCCGGTGGAGCGGTTGATGGAGCCCAGGAGGGTTCCGCCGCTGCTGAGGTAGGGGTCGTAGCCGTCGTGGTCGAGGCCGGCGATGGTCAGGGGGACCGCGCGGCGTTCGACCAGGCCGCGGCCGGCGTCCTCGATGCCCAGGACCTCGAAACCGTACCCGCGCTCGGCCCGCCGGACGACCGCTCTGATCGCGGCGTTCAGTCCCGGACAGTCTCCTCCGCTGGTCAGCAGTCCAAGCCGCACCGGACCCACCTTTCCCGTGTTCTTCCGGCCCCCCGGTGACGTGGCGGGACCGCCTCGCCCGACTCTCTCACGGAGCCCGAACCGGTCCGAGGGCGACCGGAGACTGCCGGTGCGAACCCGGGCCGGCTCGGGTTCGGAAAGGGGCCTCCCGGGATCGTCGGGGGCACCGAATTGCGGCGGTCGGCCACGCGGAGGGTGTTCCACGACACACACTGGGGACAGGTGGTAGCAGATAGTCACCCGAGGAGTGCTGATGGTGAAACCCCTGGTGCTGGGTTATGTCCGGATCCGGATCGGAGCAGTTCCCGGCACCGTCGAACGCTCTCGGCTGGTTCTGGTCGAGTTCGCCGTGCGAGAGGGCTTCACGCTGGAGGAAATCTTCACGGACGAGGACGAGAACCGGTCCTGCGCCGGGTTGGCGGGTGTGATCGAGGCGGCCCGCAGACGCCGCCCCGTGGCCGTGCTGGTCCCGCACCTGGGCCACCTCGGCCTGGACGCCAGGGTTCAGGAGGCCATGCGTTCGCGCCTGGAGCGCGAGTCGGGCGTGCGGGTCCTGCCCGTCTCGTCCTACCGGGCCTGAGCTGTGGGCTCCGCCTCCCGCGCGTCCCCGGTGGGAGGGCGTGTCGCGCCCGGTCCGCGAGGTGGCACCGCTAGCGTCGGGGGGCCTTCCCTCTTCCTGCGGGGTGCATCGGAAGCAGGGCGGGCTTTCCTCGACGAGACCGGACCGGTCGGGCGCGGAAGGCCCCCGGATCGGATCGCTGGGAGGTGCGCCGTGCCAGAGGACGGATCCCGGCCTCCGCCGACCCGGCCGAACGCGTTCTACGTGCAGACGTCCCGGCAGCCCCAGCCGGGGCTGCTGCCGCCGGTGGACCGGTGCACGGGCGTCGTGGTCGTTCACCTGCGCGAGGGGTTCGATCCGAGGGCCGTCGGGGACGCGATCGCTGCCTGTCCGAGTGCGCCGGCTCCGCCGTCGGCCGACGCGGAGTCCTTGGTGGCCTTCGCGGGCAGGTCGGCGGCCGTTCACCGCCCGGAAGTGCTGCATGTCGTCGTCGGGATCGGGACGCACCGCTTCGGGGCCTTCTTCCCCGACAGCCCGCTGCCCAAGCGGCTCGGGGAGTTCGAGGAGCTGTGCTCCGCCGACGGCCGCCACCGGTTCCCCGCCACGGGCGGGGACGTGCTCCTGCACGTCAAGTCCTCCCGACAGGATCTGGTGGTCGGCGTGGTCGAACATCTGCGCCGGGCCCTGGGCCGGCAGGTCGCCCCCGGGGGTTTCGCGCTCCAGTACGGGGCGACCGCCCCCGACGGGCGCAACTCCTTCGGCCGGCCGGACGCGGGTTCGGACCCGCGCTCCACGGCGAACCCTTCCCTGGACGTCGGGCCGGTCTGTCGCGCGTATCCCTTCGGCGAGGAGACCTACCGGGCAGAGCACCTGCCCGAACAACTGCTGCGGGCCTGCGGCCCGGCGGGGTTGCGGCGCAGGCAGGAGCTGGCGGCCAGGGACCTGCACGCCGACCTGGGCAGGATCGCGACCTCCTGCATCGGCGACGAGGACTCCGCCCACCTCAACGGCTCCTTCTGCCTGGTCCAGCGGTTCCTCCACGACCTGGGCGCCTTCGAGGCCCTGCCGCCGGAGGCCCGGGACGCGGTGTTCGGACGCCGGAGCCAGGACGGCGCCCGTCTGGGCGACGACGGCGGGGATCCGGTCCGCGCCCTGCCCCGTGCCCACGTCGTGCGGGCCAGGGTGCGGATGACCGAGACCGACGGGCGGGCCGATCCCTCCCCGTGCCTGCAGAACGGTCCGGGGGCCTCCCTGGCGCCGCTTCAGATCTACCGTCAGGGCGCAGAGTTCACCGACGGGGACGGCACCCGCGGCACCGTCTTCGTGGCCTACGCCCGCTACTGCGACACCTTCGATCTGATCCTGCTGCGGATGCTGGGCCGGGTCGCGGTCTGGCCGGGCAGCCCGCCCGACGTCGATCACTTGTTGGAGTTCACGACCGCCACGACGGGCCAGTACTTCTATGTGCCCAATCTGGAGGAGCTGGCGGCCCTTTCGGAGCATCCGCTCCCCCGGGACGGGACCGACCCGTTCTGACCTGGCTCGGAGCGAGGCGGCAGGGTGCGTGGCCACAGGGGGCTGCGGTTCGCGACGTCGGGGCGAGGTTCCCGAACGATCGCATTCTCACAGGGGTTCTGGCAATCTTTCGGAACCCCTACGCGAACACTCTCCGTTGTGCTTGACTCGACGCACAGTGGCAGCGGGACTTCTCGCGGTCCTCGGGGCCGAGTGCCCCGTGCCCCGCGCTCCGTGCCCCGCTCCCCGGGGGGATTCGTGTCCGGTTCGGCAGGGGGACGGCCGACGGCACGGGTGATCTTTCGTGCGCGCGCTCGACCGCGTCCGTGCTGCCGGACAACTTCGCTGATCCGATGGCCGGTCCCGGAACCGGCCGCGGGATGACGCAGTTCCGAGCGGGGGACGGCGTACCTGGCACCGGGAGGCGTTGACATGGAGCTGGTCGAGGACATGGAACTGGTCGAGCGGGAACTGGGGCCCGGTGGTCTGCGGCCGCCCGCCGAGGGCTCCGAGCCGCCGCCCGCCGCGAGCGCCGAGGCGCTCGGAGACAGCCCGGTGCGGCAGGTCCTCGGCGCGAGGGGCCGGTGAGCCGGCCGTGTCCGCTCCGGGCCACCACAGCGACGGCCAGGTCCGCGAACTCCTGAGGGACGCGGCGGTGCTCGTGACGACGTCCTGCTACGCCCCGCAGTGCACGGGCGCCGCCCCGTACGTCACGGATCTCGCGAAGGCCCTCGCGCGCGAGGGGGCACGCGTGCGGGTGATCACGGCCCGTCCGCACCCCATGGGGAGCGAGGGCCCCGAGGGGGGCCGCGGCCGCCCGGGGATCCGTGGTGGGTGGACCAGGGAGGTCCTCGACGGGGTCGAGGTGCGCAGGGTCCCGACGTACGCGCCGTCCTCGCCGACCCCGCTGCGCGCGGCCCTGGGGGCGTTCTCCTTCCTGCCGACCGCTGTGCGCGAGGTCCGCGACGCGCGTCCCGACGTCGTCGTGGCCTGTTTCCCGGCAGTGGCCCCGGCCGTCCTGGGGGTGGCCGTGGCGCGGCTGCGCAAGGCCCCGTGGATCCTGCTGTCCCAGGAGGACCTGGCCGCCGGGGCGGATCGCCACACGGCGCGGGGACTGCCCGCCGGCCTGGTCCGGTGGTTCTGTGCCGAGGCGGCTCACGTCGTTCTCCCCTGCCCACGGCTCGGCGAACGGCTGTCCGCCGTGGTGCCCCGTTGTCCGGTGAGCGTCGTTCCCGCGTGGTCCCGCCCGGAACTCCTGATCCCGCGCGACGCCCGCGGGGAGGAGGAGGACCGGAGGAAGTGGCGCGAGCTCCTGGACTGGCGGGGCCGATTCGTCGTCGCCCACACCGGCGGGTTGGGGCCCGGGCGGGGGCTGGAGGAACTCCTGCCGGTCCTGGAGGGTCTGGCCCTGTCCCACCCGGGGGTTCTGTTCAGCCTGATCGGGGACGGCGAGCGCCGGCTCGCTCTGGAGCGCGCCGCTCGGCGGTTGCCGAATCTGCAGGTCCTGCCACCGGCCCGGGCCGAGGAGTATCCGCTGGTGCTGCGGGCGGCCGATGTGTTGTTGGTGCATGAGGGGGCTGGGCTCGTGTCCGCGCGGACGCCGCGGAAGTTGGCGTCGTACCTCGCGGCCGGTCGTCCGGTGCTGGCGGTGGTGCGGGCGGGGTCGGCTGCTGCGGCGGCGGTGGACGGCAGCGGGGCGGGGGTCGTGGTGCCGGCGGGGGACGCGAGGGCCCTGGGGGAAGCGTTGTCGATCCTGCGTTCCGATCCGGTGTTGTGCGAACGACTGGGGTCGGCGGGCCGATCGCACTGCGAGCGGCGTCTGCGGCCGGAGATTCCGCTGTCGCGGTTGACGTCCTTGGTGGCCTGGGCCCTGTCGGGGTCGAGGGAGCGGGGGGTCGAGGAGGGTCCGGCCCGGCGGCGGGCGGGGGTGCGCACGGTTCGTCTGCCGGACTCGCCGTCGGTGGGGGAGGCGGACCGGGAGCCGCGGTGAGGGCCGGGAACGGCTGCGGCAACGAGGACGAATCTCAGTGACTCGAGCGAGCGGGGAACAGAGTGTACGAAATTTTCGCGATCATCCCGACGACGGGCAGACCGGACCTGTGCCAGGCCCTGTTGTCCGCCAAGGGGCAGGAAGACACGTTGTCCCCCAAGGCGCAGGAAGGCACGCGGGGGGAGACGGTGGTCTCGGTGCTGCCCCGAGGGCTCCTGGAGCGGGTGGCCCTGTCCGATCGTCTGCGGCGGCGCGACCGCACCGCGGAGGCGCTCGGGACCGCCGGGACGGGGTGCGCATGAGGCCCGTGCATGTGGTGGCCGCACAGTTGTCGCCGACGAACGGAATGGAAAGGGCCGCTCTGGAACTGTTGAGGAATCTGCGGACCGCAGGGGTGAGCACGTCCGCGACCGTCCTGTCAGGGAGCGTTCCCACCGAGGTGCTGGGGTGCGGGGTGCGTTCCCTGCACGTGGCCCGCAGGACCACCCGGCTGGCGGAGGCAGTGCCGGACCTGCGCAGATCCTTGCGCCGCCTGCCGAAGGGCACGGTCGTCGTGGCGGCCGGGGCGTGGGCGGCGGCCCCGACGGCCCTGGCCCTGTGCCGCTCGGGGCGGCAGTACGTGAACTGGGAGCACTCGCTGTTGCCCGCGCGGATCGGGTCCGATCGCAGGGCGTGTCTGCTGGCCCGGGTCCTGCGTCTGCCGGGGTGCAGACCCGGCAGACACGTCGCGGTGTCGGACGGCGTGGCCCACACCTTGCGCGAGTTCTTCCCGGACAGTCCCGTCGAGGTGATCCCGAACTACACGGCGATGTCGCAGGTTCCTCCGCCCCGACGCCGCCGGAGGGTCGGCCCTGTCCGGCTGGTGTGCGTGGGATCCTTGAACAAGTTCAAGAACCAAGTGGATGCGATCCGGGCCCTGGCCATGCTGCCGGACCACTACCACCTGACGCTCGCCGGGGACGGCCCGCTGGAGGGGACGCTGCGAGCGGAGATCGCCCGACTCGGGCTGTCCTCCCGGGTGATGATGCTGGGCCGGGTCCCCTCGGTGGACAGCGTTCTGGACGGCTCCGACGTCATGGTGCATCCGTCGATCGTGGAGACGTTCGGGTACAGCCTCCTGGAGGCCGCGGAGCACGCCGTACCGGTCGTGGCCTACGACGTGCAGGCCCTCGACGAGATGGTCCCGGCCCTGGTCCCGGGACGGCTGGTCCCCGAGCGGACCCCCGAGGCGCTCGCCAGGGCCGTTCTGCAGGTGACCGTGGGGGGCGTGTTGTCGCACGCCGACGTGGACCGGTCCTGGCTCCGCCGGCGCGAGGTGCTGGCCCCGGATCGGATCACGGACCTGTGGATCCGGTCGGTCCTGGCCGACGGTCCGGCCGACGGTCCGGCCGACGGCTGAGCGGACTGACCCCGAGCGTCCTCGCGCCCCTGACCGCCGCGTTGACCGGGCCACGGGCCGTGGAGGCCGTCGCCCGGCAGACCCGGTCGGCCCGGTCGGCCCGGCCTGCTCATGCTGGTCGGGCCGGGCCCCAGGGGGGAAGGTCGGTCAGGACAGGGACCAGGCCGCGGGGGCGAAAGTTCCCACCGCCACGGGGCAGGCCCTGTCGAGCAGGAAGACCCTGGACTGCAGCATGATCTCGACATCGTAGGCATCGGCGCAGGCCAGTCCCACGACCTCCTGCAGGTGGCTCAGCCGGGGCACGGCGACGGCCGCAGAGCTGTCGAGGGCGACCAGCCTGGTCAGGGCGTGGAATCCGCAGTCGGAATGGACGTCGCTCAGGACCCCGGCGAAGGTGTGGCCCGTCCGGTCCGCGAACGACTCCACCTGGTTCCAGAACGGTCCGACGGCCGCGCTGCGCGTCGGCAGTCGGAGATAGCCGTAGAGCAAGGGACGCATCGCGCTCTCTCTCGGGCGAAGGGGCATGAGCGACGCTCACGCACCGGTTGGCTCGGGCAGGGGATCCACGGCGGGTTCGGCTGCTGCGGAACCCTGATCCCGGTGATCCTGGAAGGGGGACGAGAACCACAGATCCGGATCTCGCACATCCGGATCTCGCACACAGCCCGGTGGTCCTCCGACGCGCGCACAGCCCGGTGGTCCTGTGCCGACGGCGAACGCGTCACGGGTCGACACGGCGGAGTGACGGCACGGAGACGACATGTCTTTCACCCCCCACATGTCCCGGGAGATTCTCCTCCCGTCCACGGACCGACTTCCAATGCGATCACGGTGGGTGACGGGGGTTTCCCCGAATGATTCCGGCACTCTAGGGTGATCGGAGTCGGCAGCGACCGACGGGGGCCGCCGAGGCCGCTTGATTTTCCCGGACTTCGAGGCTCGTCGCGGGAACGGCCGCGGTCCGTGCTCGCCGCGAAACACGCGCTGCATGCTGCGCTTGCCCACCTGCGGGCCGTTTTCGCGGTAACACCTGAGCAGAAGGTCCGACACACTCGGCAAGACACCGAACAGCACGAAGGGGGAGGGGAGAGTGAACATGAACGAACTCGCGCCGGAGGTCGGCACGGCATGAAAGGTGCAGCCGACAACCTCCCCGACGACAGTGCCAGCGCCCAGCCCGCAGCAGGAGGTGCCTGCGCTCGGCCCGCCGAGGGTCAGGACCTCGCGGAACCGGACCTCACGGCGAGGAAAGGGCACGAGTGCCGGATGACCCCGCAGCGGATCCGGGAAGTGACGAACCTGGTCGCGGGCAGACTGGGCCTGGACGCCTATCGGGCCCGGCTGGTGAGCTTCTCCCACAACGCGGTCGTGCGCCTGCCCCCGGCCGCGGGGGATGCGCCGCGTCCGGAGGCCTTCGAGGAGAGTGGCCCACCCCGGGCGGCCGTGCTGCGGATCCCGGGATCGCGTTTCGTCATGTCCCAGATCCCGGTGATGCTGGCAGCGCACCGCTGGCTGTCCGAGAACGGGATCCGGGTGCCCGAGCTGTGGCCGGGGCTCGAACAGCCCCTGGGGCTGGGCCAGTGCCGGGCTACGGTCTGGCAGGAGGTCCCGACGGACCATGGCTCGGTCCTGGACGAGGAGTTGTCGCGGGTCCTGCTGAAAATCCACCGGATCGAGGCACCGCCGCCGCCCGAGTTGCCCGACTGGGCCCCCCTCACGCGCCTCCGGGCGAGGATCGCCCAGGCCGACGGCGTCGATCCGTGGACGCTCGAGCTGCTCACGAACCTGTGCGACGAGTTGGAGCCGCTCGTGGCCGATCTGGCGCAGTGCACACCTCTGCTGCCGCCCGGGATCATCCATGGTGATCTCCACCCGGGAAACCTGATCCGTACCGACAGGGGTCCCGTCGTGTGTGATCTCGACGAGGTCGCGATCGGCCCCCGGGAGTGGGACCTGGCGGTGGCTGCCGTCCACGCGCTGCGGTTCACGGGCGACGCCTCGAGTCTGATCACCCTGGAAAGGGTTCACGGGGTCGACGTCACCCGGTGGGAGGGGTTCGAGACCCTGCGCAGGGTCCGGGAGCTGCAGTTGGTCACGTCGGTGCTCCCCGTGCTGCGCTCCAATCCCGTGCTCAGGCCCCAGTGGGAGATCCGCCTGGACAGCCTGCGCAGGGACGATTCCGATACTCGCTGGCGCCCGTTCTTCCAGGTCCCTGCGGGCCCGCGGTCGAGGAAGGGACCCGCCTCCGGCTGAGAGAACCCCCTCGAACCATCGCACGCCCCCGGACGATTGTTTTCCCCCGGACGACAACACCGCGTTCACACTCCTGTGTTGGACACGAGCGCTTCCGAGGCCAGGACGTCGTCGTTGACCTGCCGGGCGCTCTCTCCTCCGAGGAGCAGCCCCGCACCTCGGTTTCGCCGCCGTGCCCCCGACACGGCCGACGGTGCCACTGAGCAACAATGCCCCTTCCTGCGCCCGGATTCAGCCGATTGGGGAAACTGCGCTCTCCTGTGCCCCGCAGCCATCGGACACAGGATGGAACCGACAGGTTACGGTCGGAAACGGCCACCCCCCGGTGAGTGGCCTCCACCCGGACATCCGTTGCTCAGGTGGCCTGTCCTGCGCAGGAGGCCTGTCCTGCTCAGGTGATACATCCTGCTCAGGGATACGTCCGGACCGGGGTGGCGGCCGCGTTCGTGGGGCCGAACACTCTCCACGATGCCCTCAGGGAACGCTGCGGGCCAGGTTCATCAGGGGCGCACTTGGGGGCCGCGAGGGGCTCATGAGTAGATCCTCAGCGGCTCGGCGTCATTCCCTGCGAGAAGGTCCGTAGTCCCTGCGACAAGGCCTGTAGTCCCTGCGACAAGGCCTGTAGTCCCTGCGACAAGGTCCGTAGTCCCTGGACCAAGGTCAGTGCGGCAGCCGGGACCTGCAGACAGTACAACGAGGGGGAGAAGAAGGCCTCCACGCCCCCGGCCACCATAATCGGTCGGGTGACCGATTCGCCTTCCATGATCCGGCTCCCGGGACTCGTCGACCTCCACGTCCACCTGCGGGACCCGGGGCAGACCCACAAGGAGGACTTCCTCACCGGCACCTCCGCTGCCCTGGCCGGCGGATTCACCACCGTCCTCGACATGCCCAACAACGCCGTCCCCGTCACGACGGCCCGGACGCTGTCGGACAAGATCGAGACAGCCCGACGGCGAATCGTCTGCGACACGGGCCTGTACCTGGGATCGCTCGGGGAGGACCTCTCACCCCTCGCCGAGCTGCACGACCGTGTCTGGGGTCTGAAGCTCTACCTCAACGCGACGACCGGGAGCTGTCTGATGGACGCGACCCGTCTGGCGCGGGTCTTCTCGGCCTGGCCGGAGGGTCGGCCGATCCTGCTCCACGCCGAGGCCGACGTGATCGACACCGTGGTGCAGGCCTGCCGGAGCACCGGGCGAGCGGTCCACGTCTGCCACGTCTCCAGCCGGGCAGAACTCGAACCGGTCCTGGAGGCCAAGGCCGAGGGGCTGCCCGTCACGTGCGGGGTCACCCCGCACCACTTGTTCCTGACCGACGAGGACGCCACCGGGATGGGCCCGGTGGGCGAGGTGCGCCCCTGCCTGAAGAGCGCCGCCGATCAGTACTTCCTGTGGGAGAACCTCCACGACATCGACGTCGTGGAGTCCGATCACGCGCCGCACACCCCCGAGGAGAAACAGCGGGGCACCTTCGGCTTCCCGGGGCTGGAGACCACGCTGCCGCTGCTGTTGCAGGCCGAGCGCGAGGGCCGGCTGGACCTCGACGCCGTCGTCGAGAAGTGCGCCCTCACGCCGCGTCGCATCGCCCATCTGCCCGAGCAGCCCGACACGTGGGTGGACGTCGAACCCGTCGAGTTCACGATCACGGCGGAGAGCATGCAGTCCCGCGCAGCGTGGACCCCGTTCGCCGGCCGCACGGGGTTCGGCAGGGTTCACGAGGTCACGCTGCGCGGCGAGGTCGTCTACCGCGACGGGAAGGTCCTGGCCCGGCCCGGGTCCGGGCGACTGCTCACGCCGACCGGCGCGCGCTGATCGCGGCCGGACGGTCAGCCGACGGTGAGGGGCTGATTCTGCACGGTGACCTCCGGCTCGGTCGGGAGTTCCCCGGTCCCCGTCCCCGACGCCGGGATCGGCTCGTTCCCGCCCGGGGTCACGGACACGGACGGGACCGGCTCGGACGCGGTGTCTGTGGGCTCCGACGTGACGCCGGGTTCGCTGACCGAGGGCGTGGGATCGACCAGGGAGGGATCGTCCGGGCCGGAGCCGCCCTGGGTGGTCCGCAGGCCCTGAGGGAGGCCGGCCGCGGGGAGCTTGTTCACTCCCTTCGACGGCGCGGTGCCCAGACCCATCCCCGCTTCCTGCTGGCTGCTGCCGTCGCGTCCGCCCGAGGTGTCGTCCCCGACCTGGACCACCGAACCGGGGTCCCCGGAGTCGCCCGACCCCGCCGGGGACTGCCCGGCGGAGGCCGCCCCGCCGGGAGAGCCCGGCTGGGTCGGGGTGCCCTGGTCCCAGGGGGTCCACAGACCGCTGACCACACCGGACAGCACGACGACGGCCCCGGCCCCGCCGACGGCGGCGGCCTTGAAAGTCGCACCGAGCGTGCGGTTGACTCCGCTGCCCGTTGCTCCCGTTGCTCCCGTTCCGGTGAGGCCCTTGGCCGCCGGGGCACGGCCCGCCGAGGCTCGGCACGTTCTGGGACGCGCCCCGGCGGCGTCAGCGGATCCGGCTTTGTCGGCCGGGCCGCCGGGAAGGGCCGCGTCCGCCGGCCCGGCCTCCTGCGAGCGCACGGACCGCGCCGGCACGAGACTCTCCCGGCGGTGCCGGACCGCCGAGGCCGCCTTCATGGCCTCGCGCGCTTCCCTGCGTGTGCGTGGTGCCTGGGGTTTTGCCTCGGGGAAGGGCCAGATGGGATCCGGCGGGGAGATCCTCGCCGGGGGCAGGACGTCGCACTCCCCCGTGGGCACCCGAGGGGTCCCGTCCGCGATCTGGTCCGTCCACCGGGCACCGTCCCAGTACCGCAGATCATGCTGGCGGTACGGGTCCGGTGCCCAGTAACCGTTCGAGCGTCTCATCAGTCGACCCCTGTCCCCGTGGTGAACGCGCTTTCTCACTGAGACACCCTGAGTACCACTTACGTCACGCCTTGGGGGGGTAAACGAATAACCTTCCTCTGATAATTCGTCACAGGTCCGGACATAAGCCGGATCGGGTACTGGGGTATTCCGGTCACCCGGCGGCGAGCGCCTCCACCAGGTTCTGGACCTGTTCGGTGAGAGTTGCCCGCCGTGCCCCGTTGTCGATCTGAGGTCGGCAGGCCGGGTCGATGGTGACCTGGAGATCCGGCCCCTTCTCGTAGTCGAACCGCAGCCGCCGGGCGGAGGCCGCCTCGCGGGTCGGGGAGGCGGCCTCGCACTGCGCGGGCCGGGTCGAGGCCGGCAGGCCGTTCAGGGCCTTGGCGAGTTGCGCTATGCGGGTCCGGTCCTTGATCTCCCGACGGGCCCCGTCCCCCGGGGCGTCGCTGTCGCAGATCCACAGGCCGCTCGGCTCGTCCGGGACCATCGCCAGCTCCTGTCCCAGCCGTCCGGTGGACAGGCCGGCGTCGCACCCGTCGTCGGGGCCGGGCGAGGCGGACCAGCCGCCGGACGCGAAGGCCGCCTTGGCCAGCGCCCCCGTCCCGGAGGGGCTCGCGAAGGTGCCGTTCGTGGTGTCCGCGCAGCCGTTGGGGTCGTCGACCGTCGAGACCCAGACGACGCCGTCGGGATAGGTCAGACCCAGCAGGTAGCTGGTGCTCGGACCGGCCATCATCGTGCACATCTTCGTCTCGTCGGACTGTTTGCGCGGCAGCCAGGCCAGGTCCTGGGCTACCTGTTCGAGGGAACCGGTCAGTTGTCGGGAGCCCGACAGGGCCGTACCCGTCTCCGCCTGGCTGTCCGCCGCGCCCTTGTAGCTGCACAGGACGGCGGCGGCGGGTGCCTGCACGGGGACCAGCCGGTCGGAGTGCGGCACGGAGCCCGACCCCGGGGGCACCTGACCGGGCAGCTTCGCAGGGCAGGAGGGAGGCGCGGACGCTGCCACGGCGGCGTCGGGATCATCCCCCGTCATCAGGTGGGAGACGGCGGGCACCAGGAGGGCCACGGCAGCGACCCCGGCGAAGCCGGCGGACAGGCCCTGCCGGTACTGGCGTCGGCGGACTCTCCGGCAGATCTGTTCGAACCGGTCCCGTGGCTGAGGCAGGTCCGGCGGCAGGTCCCGCAGCAGATGCCGCTCGGCGTCCTGTCCGTCCTGTTCGTGTTCGTGCGTGCTCACGTCATGTTCTCCGTCCTCGTGGGGTGGCCCAACGCCACCCTCAACTTGGCCAGGCCCCTCGCCGCCTGGCTCTTCACGGTCCCGACCGAACACCCCAGGTGGACGGCTGTCTCCTGCTCGGACAGATCCTCGTAGTACCGCAGGACCACGACCTGGCGCTGTCGAACCGGCAGGGCCCGCAGAGCGGCCCCCAACCGGAACCGTTCCGCCACCCGGCAGGAGGGATCGGCCAGCACGACCTCCGGAACCCGTTCGACGGGAAGTTCTCCCCGCCATTTGCGACGCCACCACGCCCCGTGGACCCGCACCATCACGGTGCGCACGTAGCGTTCGGGACACGAATCGCGGATCCGGGACCAGTGGGGCCACGTGCGGGCCAGGGCCGTCTGCAACAGGTCCTCCGCGAGTTGCTGCTCACCGGTCAACATCCAGGCGGTGCGCAGCAGCGCGGGGGACCTGCCCGTCACGAATTCCCGGAATCCCTCTGGTTCGGCCATCCAGGACACCTCCTCGTCATGTACAAGGAAGCGGTCGGGGGGTCGAAGAGGTTGCTCGAACAGCCGGATCGTCCTGTCGGCCCGCCCGTCCTGTCGTGAGCATCCGGATCGAGCAGGTCACGGCAGTTGACATAGTTCGTCGGCTGGGTGACATTTCTAAGAACGTGTCTGGGAGTTCCTTGGGCGTCGGAACACTGGTTCCTCCGGCACGTCCCGAGTGCGGTGTCCACCGATCGGACGGTTCCTTCGGTGAACGGCATCCGGACGGATCGCCTCGACCAGGTCTGCGTCGGCACGGCTCGTGCCCTCCCCACCCGTGTCGGGACGGATCGCCGTCCGTTGCCGTGGGCCGGGGACCGGCCGGGGGCGGGCGCTCCTGTCATCCGTCCCGCGATGAGGAGGGCGGTGCCGTGGACCCGTCATCCGCGTACTCAGGAGCCACCGCGCCGGTGGACCTGCCGTCCCCCGTGTGGAGATGCCCCGGGCGATCGAAACCCCAGCGTCCGGTCCGGCGCAAACGCCGACAGGGCGCCGATCTCGTCCTCGTGCCGACGCCGCTGGCCCACCCGGAGCTGGAGCTGGCCGGCACCCGGCTCGGCGGCGTGCGCCCGCCCCAACTGCCCAGGGTCGAATTGTTGGGGTCGCACGCCGCTGTACTGCTGCGTCTGGGCACACGGTGGGGGAACGGCAGCGGCGCCGCCATGGTCGAGGCCCTGCGCACCGCACGCGCCCGCGGAGGTCTGCTGGTCCTCGTGCACTCCGGCGCGGGGGGCGGGGCTTTCCTGCGCACCGCCGCAGCCGAGGACCCCCGGCTGCGGGTCGTGGCCCTGAGCGGCGAGACCCTCCAGCCCGACGCCTCCACGATCCACCGGTGGCTGTCCGGCGGATGGCCGGTCACCGCCGACGACGTGTCCTGCCGGTCCGGCAACCCGGGGCGGTGCCCCACCCCCACCATGCCCTCCTGGCGCCCCGTCAGATTGCCCCCCGCCCAGCAGGACCGGCCCGGAACAGTCCCGGCGGGTTTCCCCGGGCGCGCCAGAGGACGTGTCCTGGTGACCGGCGGACTGTCCGAGTTCGGCCTGAATCTGGCGGAGCGCCTGGTCCCCCTGGGGCATCCCCTGTGGCTCGTGGACAGTCGAACCCCGGGGAACCTGCCCGTACGTCTGCTCAATCGGTTGCGGAGGCTGGCGGAGCACGTTCCCGTGCAGGTCGACAGGTACGATCCAGGCGAAACGGACGGTCTGGAACAGCTGTCCCGTCGAAAGCTGCCGGTGTGGGGGCTGGTCCACACCCCGCCCGAGGCCCAGGAGATCCCTGCGGACCAGGTCACGGGGTGCGAACTGGACCGCCTGGCCGACCTGGGGATCGGATCGCTGGAGGCCCTGGTGCGTTTCGCCGTCCCCCGGGGACTGTCCCGCGCCGTCTGTCTGGGGTCGGTGCTCTCGCGCTCGCCGCTTCCCGGGTTCGGGGCCTTCGCCCACGTGTACGAGCAGCTCAGGCTGGGGGCCGGGCGGCTGGCCAGAACCTGTCCCCAGGTGACCGTCACGGTCGCGGAGTGGGCCCTTCCCCCCGGACGTACGAGGACCTCCCCCGGGCGCTCCTCGGTCATGTCCGCGCGTCGGGCAGAGCTCTGTGTACGGCTGCTGGCCCAGGGCCGCCCTCGCACCGAGCCACCGGCTCGGCTCGTCGTGCTGCCGGCCCCGAGCCTGACCCGTCCGGAGGCCGGCTCCCTGAGCGTCGTGCGGGGCATCGCCGGGGTCGTCGCCGTGCCCCCCGGCTCCAGCGGGCGCGGGGAGTTGGAACGGCTCGTGATCGAGTGTTCCCCGGCCCATCTACGACCGGCCCGGGCCCCGGACAGCGGGCCGAGGCAGGCAGGCGGTCTGCTGAGGGCCGCGGTCGCCGGCAACCGGATCGACGTCTGGTCCGCGCCCCTCAACGCCTGGGAACCGGACGGGCTGTTCCAGGACAGCATCCCCCTGTCCGCCGCCCGCGAGAGCGACGGAGCGCAGGGCGCGGCGTCACGAGACGGGTGATCCGCTACCGTGTGTCCCGTGAGGACGTCGACGAAGCCTGCGGCACCGCGCGGGGGCTCCACCGGCGGGAGCGCCACCTCGCCGGAGGGCGCACGCTGCCACAGTGGCACCGTACGGTCGGGCAGGCTGGCCGATCTTGTTCGGAGGGTGGTTCCCGCAGCGGTCGCAACGCTTCTCCTGAGCGGTTGCTCGATGCCGAAGGGCGGCGAGACCCAGAGCGGCTGGGAACAGCTCGATTCCCGCCCGCGGATCGAACAGGTCCAGCACGACCAGTCCAGCATGCTCGCCGAGATCCGCGCGGCCGTCACGACCCTCACGGGCCCGCGCCGTTGGACCTCGCCGGGCGAGGAACAGATTGCGGGCTGCACCGATTTTCGTTTTCTCGTCTACAGCGAGCAGGGCAAGGCCGAAGTCGTCGGTTCGGGCACCTGGGTGGGCACGGCCTTCCCGGACAAGAACTGGACCGCGGTCTCCACGGCGGTGCAGAAGATCCTGAGGAAGAACGGCTTCTCCGGGTTCCGGCTGCGGGGCCTGCCCCAGGAACCGGAACTCCTGGCCTTCGGTCCCGACGACGCCGTCGTGCACCTGCAGCTCAACGGGATGGTGCGGCTGTCGGCCCTGTCCGGTTGCCACATCATCTCCGATTACGACCGTGTGATGGGCCGGACGGTCGCTCCGATCGACAGCTGACCTTCCTGCCCCGAAGGCGCCCGGAGCACTCGGGGCGCTGTGGTTCTGCCGGTTCGCCGAAGCCTGTTGCGTACCATTTCCAGAAGTCCGTGTTCTGCCGGTGGGATGCTGCTGCCCCCAGCAGCGCAGGTCTCCCGTCTGCGGTCAGCGGAACAGTGCGGTCAACGGAACAATGCGGTCAACGGAACAGTGCGGTCAGCGGCACAGGCAGGGCGAACAGATCGGTCAGGAGCACGAATGCAACCGGAGCGACCCGATGCGACGCTCTCCCGTCCCCGACGGCCGGTCCCGGGCGGCCCGAGGCTCTCCCCACCGAGCAGCGCTCTGTGTCTGGGGGCCCTTCTCCTGACACTGTGCTGCACCTCCTGCACCGAGGGGGAAGGCGGACCCCATGGCTTCTCGGCCCCCCCGACCTCCACCCCGGGGATCTCGGCCCCGGACACGGACCCTTCGGCCCCTCCGCTGCGTTTCGCCACCGACGACGGTGTGCCCCTGCCCTCGCAGGCCGCCGGGAGCCGGATCACCATCAATGGTCGGGCCATCTCCCCGCTGCCGCTCCTGCTGCACGACGGCATCATGTATCTGGCTTCGGCCAGTGATCTCCAACTGCTGCGGACCGGCTCCTCCTCGAAGCTCAGAACGATCAGCGGGGGCGACGAGAAGGCTGCCGACACGGACGGCGAACGGTGGGTCGTACCCCCGATCCTCACGACCGTGGGAACGAAGGAGCTGGTCCTCTCCGCCTTCGCCGCGGGTACCCCGGGGAGCGGGCGCCGGGTGAGGATCGTCGCGGTCGACACGGAGTCGCGCACAGAGATCTGGAACCGCTCCCTGACGCCTCGGGGCACCCCGGCCACCGCCCGGACCATGCGGGTCCGGGTGGTGGGGGCCGAGGGCGGCACCCTCGTGCTGACCGTGAGCGGCGACGGCGTGACCGACACCTACGCCGTCGATCTGCCGAAGGGTCGGGTGCGATGGAGAATGCCCGGCTTCGAGGCCACCACCGTGGCGGGCTCGGTCGTCGTCGGGCTGTCCTCACCCCTGGCCACCGAGAACGAGGTCCCGGAGAAAGGTTCGGCGGGAGGTGAGGAGCAACGGGTCCGTGGGGTCTCGCTGACCCGGGGAAAATACGTGTGGACGGCAGCGCACACCGGCTATGGGCTGACGGTGCAGGACGCCGGCGACACGTACGTCGTCGTCACCAGGCCCACGGGGGTCACGACCGGGCTCTTCGCACTGCTGAGGACCTCGGACGGCTCCCAGGTCCGGTCCTGGAAGGGGAAGGACTTCGGTCAGAGCTGTCACTTCGACGGTTCGGGCATCACGGTCTGCGCCGGCACCGACCCGCAGACCGTGGTGGCCATCGACGGGACCACGGGGAAGATCCTGTGGCAGTTGCCCGACTCTTCCGCAGAGGTCGACGGCTCCGCCCCCGAGGTTCCCCGGGTGACGACGGCGTGGCACGGCGTCGTCTACGGTCTGAGGGACGACAAGGCCGTCGTCCTGGACGCCCGGAACGGTACCTATCTGTCCGAGGACGCGGGAATCGCACCGCTTCTGGTGGACGAGACCGCCGGGATCGCCTTCGATCTCGGAGATTCCCGACTCAAAGCGTTCTCCGCCGTCCGTTGATCTGGTTTGTCATGTTTCATCCCTTTTTCGAAGGCGATGGGCCATGGTGTTGATCAGCCCGGAAGGTGGACATGGCGTCGGACAGGTGGATAACCAGAGGATGATCGGACCACAATGGGGCGGCCGGGGCGTGATGCAGTGAGGGAACGGTGCCTATCACCATGGCTGATGATTTGATCGACGAGGACGGCGGCCTGCCGGCCCAACCGGACCCCGGAGTGTTGCGGGTCGCGCTGGGCCAGGTTCCCGCCATGCCCTCCGACAGCAGAACCAACCTGACCTCGCAGGTCCGTTGGGTCCATCGGGCGGCGACCCAGCACGTGGACCTGGTGATCTTTCCAGCCCTCTCCCTGACCGGGTACGAGATGTTCCTGCTGTCGGAGGGCAAGCTGGACCTGTCCCTGGGCGACCCCATCGTCGAGCCGCTGCAGAGCGCAGCGGCGCGCCTGGGGCTGACCGTCGTCACGAGCGCCCCGCTGCTCGTGGACGGGGACAGGCTCCTGACCTCCCTGGCCATCAGCCCGGACGGCGCCGTGACCGTCTACGCCCAGCAGTGGCTGGCCCCCGAGGAGAAAACCTTCTTCACCGCCGGCTCCCAGGCCGCCGTGGTGATGGTCCGCGGGCGAAGGGTGCTCCTGGCCCTGGGGGCCGACGCCGCAGAACCCGCCCACATCGTCTCGACCCCCGCAGACCTGTACTGCGTGAGCGGGCGCTGGTTCGGTCGGACCGCGATGGAGAACCACCTGGGACAGCGTGCGAGCCTGGCCGGCATCCCCGTCCTGGCCGCCAACTACGCCGGATGGACCGGGGGCAACGAGTCCTGTGGAGCCAGTGGGGCCTGGGGGCCCGACGGCCGGCGTCTGGCCGGGGCCCGGGGCGCCGGCGCAGAGCTGGTCCTGGTCGATCTGCCGCCCCTGTCGGGCTGAGGCCGGACCCTGTCCGCTTGAGAGGCTCCTGCCGTGCTTCTGCGGTCTCCCACCGGGCTCTGCGGTCTCTCACCAGGTAGGGTCGAATATGAGATCCCCTGGGCCGCAACGGCCCGGGAGTGCTCGTCGGCCGAATCTGCTCTAAGGTCTGCCGCCATGACCTGTTGTGCCCTTCCCCGATCCCCCGACCGCCCGCGGTCGAACGACTCTGCCGCGGAGCCGGAGCGGGTGGCTTCGGGGACGGGACGGGACGTCCCCGATCGGTCGGGGCGCGGGGATACGCCCGCCGGGGGGCTGCGGGTCCGATGGACCCTGTGACGCCGCCCTGCGGCATCGATCCGAGGGGCGTACCGCTGTCCAGGCTCTTCGCCATGGCCTTCCGCAGGCTCGGGGACGATCTGCAGGCACAGATGATCGGGCGGGGCCGGCCGTGGATCCGCCCGGTCCACGGGTACGTCCTGCAGATCCTGCGCAGACGACCGACCACGGCGACCGAGATCTCCGCCCTTCTGGGAGTGACCAAGCAGGCGACCTCGAAACTGATCGATCAAATGGTCGAGGAGAGGCTCCTGGCCCGCTCTTCCTGCTGCAACGACGCCCGGGTGAAGATCCTGAAGTTGACGCCCCGGGGGTGGGAACTCCTGAAGGAGATCGAATCGGCCACCGAGGAGATCGAGCAGTTGTGGGCCCAGGTGCTGGGAGACCAGCGATTGCAGTCGCTGAGGACCGATCTGTGGGCGGTGCTGTGTCCGCAGGGGGAAGCTGATCTGCCCGCCACCCGCCCGATCTGGTGACCTCCCGTCCGGCCCCTGTTCCGCCGGTGCCCGGCTGGTGTTCGGCCTCTGTTCGGCTGCGGGGCATCGGCTTGTTTTGGTGGCAGGACCCTGCGGCGGGAGCGGGAGAGATCCAGCGCCGCGGGTCCTGCCGGCTCGTACGTCGAGCACGGTCGTGCTCGACCATCCCCACAAGAATCCTGTTCGGAAATTCCGGACGTCGACACCCCAAGTCAGGACAGCTGGGGACGTCCTGCTCTATCGTCGATGTCACTCGGGGGTGACCACCCATTTCCTCAGAGTTACCGGGGGGTTCCTCTCGATGCGCAACGAGCGTTTGCACACTTTGATGACCAGGGCACGGGTGACTCCGGAGAGCCTGGCCGACATCTGCGGCGTCGATCCCAAGACCGTGCGGCGTTGGCTGACCGGCAGAGTGCCGTACCCACGGCACCGTTCGATCGTCGCGGTGACCCTGAGCTCCGACGAGGAGCACCTGTGGCCGCAGGCGGTGAGAAGCGGTTCCCTCGCACGCAAGCAGGCAGAGGTCCTGGGCACCTGGCCGCACCGAGCGGACGTCCCCATGCCCCTGTGGCGGGACCTGGTCGCCCGGGCCACGACGAGCATCGACATCAGTGGTTACGCGATCCATTTCCTGCCGGAGCAGTACCCCTGTTTCCGAAGCGTGCTCGCCCAGAAGGCTGCGGCCGGGTGCAGGGTTCGCATCACCTTGTGCGATCCCGACAGTCCGCACGCGTTGGAGAGGGATGCCCTGGAGAAGCTCGGGGGGACTCTGCCCGGGCACATCAAGGCCACCCTGAACCGTCTGCTGCCGGAGAACCCTGTGAAGGGGTTGTCGATCGGACTGCACGATCGGCACCTCTATTCCACGGTCTATCGGTTCGACGGCGAGATGCTCCTGTCCACCCATCTGATCGGCCAGCACGGTCACCAACACCCGGTGTGGCACCTGCAGCGCACCGGCCCGGAAGGCATGTTCGACCGGTACGTCGGTGAATTCGAACGGGTGTGGTCACGTTCCCGGCCGGTGTCGGACCTGAACCCCGAGGCCGGACCGGAAGGCGAGGCCGGACCGGAAGTCTGAGGACGGGCCGGGAGCACCGACCCGGGGCCGGTGGCCCCGCCCGTTGCGCAGGACGGCCCTGCGGGACGACGGCGCCGGACGGGGGACGATGCGAGGGGACCGGAATGGGCTCCGGCCCCCTCGCGAACACCGCGGGCGGACGCCCCCGTGTCCCCCGTCCGTCCCCTCCGGTGTCACCCATTGAGGAGTGTCCCTCTGATCCGTACGTACATGTCGGATCAGGAAATCTGGGAATTTCGGACCCTTCCCCGGCGGGGCTCGTCCCTCGCTCCTGTCCGACCACCGACCCTGTCCGACCACCGACCCTGTCCGACCACCGACCCTGTCCGACCACCGACCTGATCCGACCGGCCGCCCCTTCCTTCGGCGGGGCGGACCGCAGGGACCAGAAGGGGACAGCACAGTCATTTCATGTTCTTTTCACATGTAATTCACATGTACCTCTGTTTTGATTTTTCCTGGTTCAGGTAATGACGCACCGGCCGTCAGGAAGGACGAGCATGTTGCCCAGGTTCCGTCGACGTGCCGAACACACCGCCCCGGCCCAGGAGGTGCGGGATCCGGCCTCGGGCTCCGACGGCAACGGCCCTCCCTCGCAGCGCTCGGACCGGCCGGTGCGCTCCTTCAACCGCTACGAGCTCAAGTACCTGATACCGACGTCGTCCCTGGAAGAACTCAGCCGGGAGCTGGGCGAACACCTCGACGAGGATCCTCACGGGACCGACGGCGGGTACGGGGTCTGGAGCGTCTACTACGACACCTCGGATCTGCGCTCCTACTGGGAGAAGATCGAAGGGCTGCGTTTCCGACGCAAGCTGCGCGTGCGCCACTACGGAACGCGCTCGTCGCTGACCGACGACTCCGACGTCTTCGTGGAGATCAAACAACGGGTCAACAAGGTCACCCAGAAACGCCGGGTCGTCATGCCGTACCGCCGGGCCCGGATGCTCTGCGACCGCCGCTGCCTCGAACCGGAGGACAGCGAGCGGGACGGCGTCGATCGGGCCCTGGCCGAGGAGATCCTCGGACTGGTGTGCGGTCTGGATCTGCGTCCCACCGCAGTCACCGGCTATCAGCGTTCGGCGTACCTCGGGCGCGATGCCGACCTGGGCCTGCGGGTCACCTTCGACCGCCGGGTCCTGGGGCGGGACAGGGACTTCCACCTCGGGACCCTCGGGGGCAACCGCTACATCGTCCCAGCGGGTCTGGCCGTCATGGAGGTCAAGGCCAACGAGCGCGTCCCCTTCTGGTTCACGGACCTGGCCGCGAGAAGGGAGCTGAGCGTGGTCAGGATCTCGAAGTACTGCCAGAGCATCGAGGCCCACGGCCTGGTGCCGCGCTCGCGCTTCCACGTCTCCGAGGACCCGGTGGCGCCCCCGGAGCAGGACGTTCCCGCCGATCCTGCGTCGGCCCTCCCCGCGGCCTGTGAACCCACAGCCTGTGAACCCGCGTCCCGTGAGTCCACGTCCCGTGAGTCCACGTCCCGTGTCGGTTCTGCCTGCGTTGTTCGGGCGTCCGGTGTCCGGGCGTCCTTCCCCACCGACCGTTCCGATCGAACCATGAACACCGCTGTCCCCGAGGACGGTGCGGTGTCCGTCCTGGAGAGCGAACACTGATGAATTTGACCGTCGAAGACCTGTCCGGCACCTTCAGCACGGGCGACATGATCGTTGCCCTCGTGCTGTCCTTCGTGCTCAGCACGATGATCGGATGGATCTACCGTGCCACGCACCGCCACGTGTCGTACAGCCAGTCCTACGTACAGACCCTCGTCCTGCTCGGCATGATCATCTCTCTGATCATGCTGGTGGTGGGATCCAACATCGCCCGGGCCTTCGCCCTCGTGGGGGCACTGTCGGTCGTCCGTTTCCGCAACGCGGTCAAGGAAACCCGCGACGTCGGCTTCATCTTCCTGGTCATGGGTGTCGGAATGGCCTGCGGCACCCGTTTCTACACGCTCGCCGCGGTCAGCGCCGTGGCCATCGGCCTGGTCATGCTCCTCATGCATCGTTTCAACTGGTTCGCCCTGTCCGTGAGCCGCCAGGTGGTCAAGGTCCAGGTGCCGCCCGACGAGGACTACGTCCCGGCGATCAACGACGTCCTGGTCCGGTTCACGTCCGAGTTCGAACTGGTGAGCATGGAGACGATCCGGGGCGGGGCCCTCACCGAGTTGATGTACACGGTCAGGATGAAGAAGGAGTCGGAGCCCGGGGCTCTCGTGGCCGCGTTGCGGGAAAGGACCGCCGGCCAACGGGTCACGGTCCTGACCGGACACGACCAGTCCGATCTGTGAGGCCGCTCTCGGTGGGGCGCCCCGGGGGGCAGCGCCCCACCTCACCGGCGGACCCCGGGCCCTGGGGGCGCCTGCGCCGCCGTCTTCCGGTGCGGCTGAGGCAGAACTGGCCCCTGGTGGGCACCTGCGTCGCTTTTGTCGCCGTCGTCGCGGGGGTCTTCGGGTCGACGCAGGTGCGCCCCTGGGTGATGAGTTCCGCGACGTCCCGGACCGACGAGGACGTCGTCACGCAGGACGTCACCGGGAAGGTGGACCTGTTCGACCAGGACGTGGGACACACGATCTCACTGAAGTTCGACGAGAAGCGCTACCGGGACATGGTCTCCGCCTATTCCGAGGACGGCGAGAAGGAGTACCTCTCCGCCGATCTGACCCTCGACGGCACGGTGGTCCAGAACGTGGGGATCCGGTTGAAGGGCAACTCGACCCTCATGGGCCTGCGGCAGGGCGGGGGCGCCGGGAACGGCGCTCCCGGGGGCGGCCGGCCCGGCTTCGGCGATCGGCAAGCCGGCACGTCCCCCTCCGGGCCGACCCCGACCGGCACCGCGAGCGCCACGGCCTCTCCCAGCGCCACGGCTTCGCCCCGGGGGTCCTCCCCGACCGTCCCGCAGCCCCGGCAGAGCGGCTCCTCGGGGCAGCCCCGGTCCCAACCGACCGCGCAGGCACAGCCGAGCAAGTCCTCGGGGC
>JAUPKJ010000412.1 GCA_030837505.1 Actinomycetota bacterium | reverse complement strand
GTACGGGCCGCCGGGCCGCCACGCGCCGCGCAGGCTCCCCCCGGGCCGCCGCGACGTCCGCGGAGACCCGGACCTCCGCCGACGTTCCGCAGGACACCGTGACCCCCGAGGAGGACGGAACCGCGACCGCCGCCCGGGAGGCCGCCGATCCGGCGGACACCTCGGCCACGGGAGGCGACGACCAGGACATCGACGGCCGGTCCCCCTCGACGTCGCGCCGCCGCCGCACGCGCAAGACCACCCGTCCGACTCCGGCCAGAGCGGCCGAGGCCGATCCGGCCGACGTTCCCGACACGGTTCCCGCCGACACCCCGCAGGAGCCGAAAGCCCCTGCCCCCGCCGGCGTGACCCCCGCCCCCGTGCACTCTCCGGCCGTGCAACCTCCGGCCGTGCACTCTCCGGCCGTGCAGACCGGAGGCGTTCCTCGGAACGGGGAAACAGTCGAGGACCCGGACGAAGAAACCGAAACGGACGGCACGGGCATCCCCACCGCCCTGGCCATGCCCATCTTCCAGGCGCCGGATCCCGCGACGATCCAGCCCCGGCAGCGCCGGGCGGCGACCCGCCCGGCAGGACCGCCCGTCCTGGCCACAGAGGTCCCGGGACCGGACGCCCCGGAAACTCTCGACATCCCGGACACCTCGGTCGTCCCGGAAGTCCCAGACGCCCAGGACGCGCGGGAGACACGGGGCCGGTCGGCCTCGGGCCGGGCCTCACGCAACACGACCGGCCAGGGCCGGGCCTCGCGGTCGGGCTCGCGGGGGCAAGCGCGACGGGCCGCTGCCGAGGAAGCCCCAGAGGTCGTCGAGGAGGCCCCCGAGGCCCCCCAGGACGACCAGGGCTTCGACGACGACGAGTCCAGCCGCCGCCGTCGCCGCCGCCGGGGCGGTCGGGGCCGGAGAGGCCGTCTGCGCGCCGACGAAGAGGCCGACCACGACGACGACGCCGCAGGGCACGACCAGGACGCGGGCCCCTCCGACGCCGACACCGAGCCCCACGACGCCGACGCCGACCACGACAGCGACGAGGACGAAGCGGGCCACGGGGAAGAAGCGGGCCACGGGGAAGACGCCGAGATCGACGACGGCGGGGGCTCGACCCGGCGCCGTCGGCGCCGTCGCCGCCGTTCCGGTGGGAACGACACCTCGGCCTCCTCGGACGATCCGCCCAACACGGTCGTGAAAGTCCGGGATTCCCGCCGCTCTTCTTCTTCGTCCTCCTCCTCCGACGTCACCGCGCTGCGGGGATCGACGCGCCTGGAGGCCAAGAAGCAGCGGCGCCGGGAGGGCAGGGAGGCCGGCCGCCGCCGTCCGATCATCACGGAGGCCGAGTTCCTGGCCCGGCGCGAGAGTGTCGAACGGGTCATGGTCCTGCGCGAGCAGGACGGCCGCACCCAGATCGGGGTGCTGGAGGACGACGTCCTGGTCGAGCACTATGTTGCCCGCCGCACCCAGACCGCCATGGTCGGGAACGTGTTCCTGGGCAAGGTGCAGAACGTGCTTCCGAGCATGGAGGCCGCGTTCGTCGACATCGGCAAGGGGCGCAACGCCGTTCTGTACGCCGGTGAGGTCAACTGGGACGCCGCCGGCATGGAGGGGCAGCCCAAACGCATCGAACACGCCCTCAAGTCGGGCGAGTCGGTCCTCGTCCAGGTGACGAAGGACCCGATCGGTCACAAGGGGGCCCGGTTGACCAGCCAGGTCTCCCTGCCCGGCCGGTACCTGGTCTACGTGCCCGACGGCTCGATGACGGGGATCAGCCGCAAGCTGCCCGACAACGAGCGTTCCCGACTGAAGAAGGTCCTGCGTTCGATCGTCCCCGAGAACGCCGGGGTCATTGTCCGCACGGCCGCTGAGGGCGCGACAGAGGACGAGCTGGAGAAGGACGTCGTCCGGCTGCAGGCGCAGTGGGAGAGCATCACCCGCAAGTCCAAGGCCGTCCACGCCCCCGCCCTGCTGTACGGGGAGCCCGACCTGGCGATCCGGGTGATCCGCGACATCTTCAACGAGGACTTCAGCCGGCTGGTCGTCTCCGGGCAGGAGACCTGGGACACCCTCAGCGGCTACATCGGGCAGGTCGCACCGGACCTGGTCGAACGCATGGAGCAGTGGACGCGGGACACGGACGTCTTCGCCGCCCACCGGATCGACGAGCAGCTGGCCAAGGGTCTGGACCGCAAGGTCTGGCTGCCCTCCGGCGGGTCGCTGGTGATCGACCGCACCGAGGCCATGACGGTGATCGACGTCAACACCGGCAAGTTCACCGGGGCCGGCGGCAACCTGGAAGAAACGGTCACCAAGAACAACCTCGAGGCCGCCGAGGAGATCGTGCGGCAGCTGCGTCTGCGGGACATCGGCGGGATCATCGTCGTGGACTTCATCGACATGGTGCTGGAGTCCAACCGGGAACTCGTGCTGCGCCGGCTCCTGGAGTGCCTGGGCCGGGACCGCACCAAGCACCAGGTCGCGGAGGTCACCTCGCTGGGTCTGGTGCAGATGACCCGCAAACGGGTGGGTCAGGGGCTCCTGGAGGTCTACAGCGAGACCTGCGAGGTCTGCAACGGTCGGGGGATCATCATCCACGACGAGCCGGTCGAGAAGCGCAACCAGCAGGAGATCGCCCGCAACCGCGGGGGCAACGGCCGTAGCCGTTCGGGCAACGGCCGCAACCGCTCGGGGACCTCCGGGGAGGCCCAGAAGGCCGACAGCGACTCGAACACCTCGGAGGGTGACGGGGGGGAGACCTTCGACGGGAGCGAGTCCCAGGGACCCTCCCAGGCCGCCCCCGGGGGGTCCCCAGAGTCTGCCGCGACTGGTGATGTCAGCCTGACCAGCGACGTCGCGGCTGCTGGGCACCTGAGGAACGAGGTCGTCGCCTCGGTCGAAACGGCTGATCCCGCCCGGGCCGAGGCCCCGGCGAACGAGACGACGGGGGGTCCGGTTTGATTCTCCACCACACCCTTACGTAACCTTGGCCTCTGGTGCGTTCTGAGCTGGCGTGCCTCGTTGTGTGCCCCGGGCATTCCGACAGCCGTACTCCGGCGTCGGGGCCATTGGCCGCAGTGCGGCATCATGGCCTGTCCGGACCACGAAACGGTCGGGACCGTCACAGTCCGATGTCCACCTCCTGCCCTTCGCAGGGCGGGCGGACTCCGGGCGACCGGAACCGGACCATGTGATGATTGAGCGAGAAAACTACTGGTCGCGCAGCGACCGGATCGACGAGAGAGCGAGTAGCAGGTGTACGCGATCGTTCGCGCTGGTGGCCGTCAGGAGAAGGTGTCCGTCGGCGACGTGCTGACCGTTGATCGGGTCGCGGGCGAGGCGGGTGCGACCCTGGAGTTGCAGCCGCTGCTGCTCGTGGACGGCGGCCAGGTCACGTCCGCCGCAGCGGAGCTGGCCGGAATCAAGGTCACCGCTGAGATCATGGACAACGTCCGGGGACCGAAGATCACGATCCTCAAGTTCAAGAACAAGACCGGCTACCGCAAGCGCCAGGGGCACCGCCAGGACCTGACCCGGATCAGGGTCACCGACATCCAGAAGTGATCGTGGGTCGGGGCCGCCGGCGCCGGTGGCGCGCGGTCCCGACGGCACGTCGCAGCGGAGTCGGACTCTCGTGGCAGTAGGCCGCGGGGGCGCAGGATTTTCGTGGTGACCTCACGAGGCGATCGACAACCTTCGTGGCGGGACGCCACGGTGCAAGACGCCACGGTGTAATCGGACACAGCGTGCGGTGGTGCGGCCCTCGGGCCCCCGGCGCAGATCATGAAGGTGGGCACGGCTCATGGCACACAAGAAGGGCGCGAGTTCCTCGCGGAACGGGCGCGACTCCAACGCGCAGCGGCTGGGCGTGAAGCGGTTCGGCGGCCAGATCGTGGGCGCGGGCGAGATCATCATCCGGCAGCGCGGGACCAAGTTCCACCCGGGCGACAACGTCGGCCGGGGCGGGGACGACACCCTCTTCTCCCTCGCGCGGGGTGCGGTGACCTTCGGTCAGCGCGGCGGTCGCAAGATCGTCAGCGTGGTTCCTGCGGGCGAGTGAGGCGCTGCCCACGAACGGAACCGACGAGCACACGAAGGGCGGGCCGGTGATCCGGCCCGCCCTTCGTCCGTGCGACCCGCTCCGGCCGGCGAACACGGTTTCGATCACAACGTTCGACACGGTGCCGGACCTGTCGGGAACGGTGCTGTCGAACACGGCGCTGTCAGACACAGCGCTGTCAGACACGGTGCTGTCGAACACGGTGCTGTCGAACACAGTGGTACGGAGCGGGGGGATCCGGACAATGTCCGGACAAAGCGAGGAGATGCTGACGTGACGACGTTCGTCGACCAGGTTGTCCTGCACGTCGCCGGCGGCAACGGCGGCAACGGGTGCGCCTCGGTGCACCGCGAGAAGTTCAAACCGCTGGGCGGCCCGGACGGCGGCACCGGCGGCAACGGCGGCGACGTCGTCCTCGTCGCGGATCCCCAGACGACCACGCTGCTGGACTACCACCACAGTCCGCACCGGCGGGCGACGTCGGGCAAGCCGGGGCAGGGGAACAACCGTCACGGTGCCGCCGGGGCCGATCTGGTCCTGTCTGTTCCCGTCGGGACGGTGGTGAGCGCTCCCGGCGGCGAGGTGCTGGCCGATCTGCTCGTGCCGGGCACCCGGTTCGTGGCCGCTTCGGGGGGGCGGGGCGGTCTGGGGAACGCGGCCCTGGCCTCCCCGCGCCGCAAGGCCCCCGGGTTCGCGCTCCTGGGGGAGCAAGGCACCGGCGGGGACATCCTCCTGGAGCTCAAGACGGTGGCCGACGTCGCCCTGGTCGGTTTCCCCAGCGCCGGCAAGTCGAGCATGGTGGCGGCCCTCTCCGCGGCCCGGCCCAAGATCGCCGATTATCCGTTCACGACCCTCGTGCCCAACCTCGGGGTCGTGGACGCCGAGGGCTTCCGTTTCACGGTCGCCGACGTGCCGGGCCTTGTCGAGGGGGCCAGCCGCGGCAAGGGCCTGGGCCTGGACTTCCTGCGTCACGTGGAGCGGTGTTCTGTCCTGGTCCACGTCCTGGACTGCGCGACGCTGGAGCCCGGGCGCGACCCCCTGAGCGACCTGGAGGTCATCGAGGCCGAACTGGACGCCTACCCGGTGGGGGCCGGCGACGTTCCGTTGGGGCAGCGTCCTCGGATCATCGTGTTGCACAAGGTCGACGTCGCGCAGGCCAGGGAACTGGCAGAACTGGTGCTCGAAGACCTGCGGGAGCGGTGCCCCCGCGTGCTGCTGGTGTCGTCCGCGAGCCACGAGGGGCTGCGGCCGCTGACCTTCGCCATGGCGGCGCTGGTGCGCGAGCACCGGGCCGCGACCGTGGTGACGCAGCCCCCGCGCATCGTGCTGCGCCCCACGGCCGTCGACGACACAGGTTTCGCCGTGACCGTCGAGACGACCCCGAGCGGGCCGCGCTACCGGGTCCGGGGCGAACGGCCCGAGCGCTGGGTCCGGCAGACCGACTTCACCAACGACGAGGCCGTGGGCTACCTGGCCGACCGCCTGGCCCGCCTGGGAGTCGAACAGACCCTCATGGAGAAGGGCGCCGTCGCCGGGGCCGAAGTGGTCATCGGCGGGGAGGACGCCGTGGTCTTCGACTGGGAGCCGACTCTCGCTGCGGCCCCCGGGCCCGTCGGTGGCCCGCGGGGTTCGGACTCGCGGATGGCCGGGGGAGCCCGGGCCACGCGCGAGGAGCGTCGGGAGCGTCACGAGGAGCGCAAACGCGGCGTGCAGGGGACCTTGGCCACGATGGAGGCCGAGCGCCGCGAGGGTCGCTGGACCGACCCCACGCTCGACTCCGACCCCGTGGACGGTGCTGTGGACGGGGACGGTGCTGTGGACGGACCGGACCCTGTGGACGGACCGGACCCTGTGGACGGGGAAGAGACGGCCGAGCGCCCGGCTGACGACACCGATCGGACGTCTGGAACGGGCGGGGGCGGACCCGACGTCCCGGCCGAACACAGGAAGAGGTGAGTCCTGTGCGTGAGGTCACGCAACGGGACACCACGGACGGACAACTCCGCGAAGCCCC
>JAUPKJ010000411.1 GCA_030837505.1 Actinomycetota bacterium | reverse complement strand
CCTGGTGACCGCCGCGATCATCGCGCTGATCGCGGTCGTGGTCCTCATCGCGACCCGGACCCGCTGGTTCCAACAGCTCTGGTCCTTCACCTGGCGCAACGCCACCGCGGCCGCCGCCTCCACCTGGTCCTGGATCACCACCAACTGGCCTTCCCTCCTGGGCACCATCACCGGGCCGATCGGCGCCGCCGGCCTGTTCATCACCCGGAACTGGTCGAGGATCACCACCTCGTTCACGTCCGCGAAGTCCCGGGTCGCCGGAGCGTTCTCCGGGTTCTTCACCCCGCTCCTGACCGGCTTCAGATCCGTGATGAACACGGTCATCCGGGGCTGGAACAGCCTGCGCTTCACCATGCCCTCGATCGACACCCGTCTTCCCGGGGTCGGGAAGGTCGGAGGATTCTCCGTCGGGGTCCCCTCGATCCCGTACCTGGCCACCGGCGGCATCGTCACCGAACCCACCCTGGCCCTCCTGGGAGAAAGAGGCCCCGAAGCTGTGATCCCCCTGCCCCGGACCCAGGACCCGGGCCCGACGGCGGTGACCGTCCACGTGACCGGGTTCGTCGGATCCTCCCGGGAACTGGCCGACGCGATCAACCGGGCCCTGGCCGGTAACGAAGCGCTCGGCCTGGTCCCCTCCCGCCGGGGCCGGTGGGCCTGATGGCTCACGGCCCGGTCGCCTACCGTGTCGAACTCCAACTGGACCCCGGGACGTGGACCGACGTCACCGGCGACGTCACCGGACGGCTCCAGGTGTGTCGAGGACGGCAGGACCCCCAGGACCCGCCCCGCCCCTCGACGGCGCAATTCACCCTGCTCAACCCGACCGGCACCTACACCCCCGGAAACCCCGCCGGAGCCGGTCTGACCGAGAGGATCCCGGTACGGATCACCGCCGGCAGGACCACCCCCAGCAGCGTGCGGTTCTACGGATGGGTCGCATCCCTCGAAATCACCTCGACCGACCTCGCGACCGGCGAGGTCGCCGTCGAGGCCGTCGACCGCCTCGGGCTGCTCGCCGGAC
Organism: Actinomycetota bacterium; assembly: GCA_030837505.1. Classification (GTDB taxonomy): domain Bacteria; phylum Actinomycetota; class Actinomycetes; order Actinomycetales; family Kineosporiaceae; genus JAUPKJ01. The sequence continues at coordinate 2,404 of JAUPKJ010000411.1, read as the reverse complement.
GGCGCCTGCGCCACGAATGGATCGAACAGGGCTCCTACTGGTCCGAGATCTCCTCCCCGGCCTACCCGTCCGAATGGTGGCCGCTGGACGACCCCGGCACACCGAACCATCTGACGAACATCACCCGCCCCACCAACCCCGCCCACGTCATCCCCGACAGAGGCGGACAAGGCGAATGGGCCTCGATCACGGTCGACACCCTCTCCCTGGGCAGCGGGATCGAACTGCGGCCGCCCGCCGACCGGCACGGCCCCGTCATCAGCGGCACCATCACCGTCCCCCAACCCCTCGAAGGCGGGACATGGTTCCGCACCGAGGAAAAAGCCCCGTTCTCCCTCTCCCCGGACACCCTGTACATCCTCACCCTCACCGACGACCACGACGAGGTCGTCCTCACCGTGAAACTCCAGAACGACGCCGGAAAAACCCTGATGGTCGCCTGTTCCTCGGACCTGTCCTGCTCACCGGTCTATTCCGGGATGGTCCCCAACGACGGGAACTGGCACCACCTGTACTGGCGGTGGAACACCTCCTGGACCGACCTGTGGGTCGACGAGACCGCAAATTTCCTGTACCTCCCGGGCGTCGACTGCCGAAGAGCAAGAAAATTCACCCTCGGAGGCGACAGCCGGTCCACCCTGGCACCGGGCAGGAACTCCAACTGCGCCCGGATCGCCTTCACCGGAATGGGCGTCCGAGCCGGACCGAATCTCCTGGAAATGTCCGAAAACTACGCCTGCCCCCTGGCGACCGACACCACCCAGAACCGTTGGACCGACCTGGCGAAATACGCCGGTGACTACTGGATCGCACGCTTCGCGGGAGAAGAAGAACGCCGGATCGCGGTGGTGGACCACGAAGGAGAGCCCCTGTCCGACGCCATGATCGAAGTCGCCGTGGCCGCCGGCGGGGACGTGACCGGCACCGCTGACGGCTCCCTGGAACTGGCCCGAGCCGACGCCCTGCGCCCGCCGACCCCCACCCTGACGATCGACTGCGCCGAGGACCTCGACGGCGGCCCCCGAACCGGACTGGAGATCTCCCACGACTCCCAGGGCTCCCCCTCCCGCGTCACCGCAACCTACCCGGGCGGAACCGCGACCTGGATCAGCCCGCAGGAGGATCCCCGGCTGCGCCGGGACGCCCAGATCCGCACCGCCGCCGGGACCTGGACCGGCGCCTACGAACTGGCCAGCGCCCACGCCGCCCGGGCCCACGGGACCGTCATCGACCAGGTCACGATCGATCTCGCCGGAGCCGTCCACGACCTGTGGGACCCCTTCACCCGTCTACGCCCCTGGGACCGCGTGCGTCTGAACGGGACACCACCCCACCTCGGCCACACCCGGACCGACCTGTGGGCCACGGGCTGGACCGAGAACTACACCCCGGACTCCACGACCGTGACCCTGCACACGACCCCCGCCGACGACCCCGTACGCACCCGGGTGGAAACCGACACCTCCCGCGTCGGCGTCCAGGACCCCACCACCACCCGGATCACCGGCGGAACCTGCCTCGCCACCACCGCCCCCGGCACCATCGTGATCACCACCGACGAGCCCTGGACCACCGACGCCACCGCCTACCCCACCGACCTGGACTGGGCGGGAGAAGCAATCACCGTGAGAAGTCCTCAGAACCACTCCTCCCCACAGACCCTCCCCGTGATCGCCCGCGGAACCTGCGGAACCATCCCCCGCCCCCACCCGACCGGACAACCCGTGGACGTGTGGAAAGCAGCCCGGACCGGTCCCTGAACGAGAGAAACCCCATGCCAGCCGTCCCCACTCCCAGAACCTGGGCCGTCAACGACAACCTGTCCGCGGCCCGCCTCAACACCGAACTGCGCGACATGGCGAACTTCGCCCTCGAACCCCCCTGGTGCCGCCTCACCAGAGCCTCCACCCTGCCCCTGACAACCGGCACCTACACCGTACTGACCTGGCCCACCGAAACCTCCGACACCTACTCCCTGCACGACCCCACCCAACCCTCCAGGATCAACATCGCCTACGACGGCGAATACGAACTGATCAGCCTCGTGTCCATCGCAGCGAACACCACCGGCGTCCGCGGAATCCAATGGAGGAAGAACGCCGCCGGAAACCCCGGCAGCGGCACCCTCATCGGAGAGACCCACTGGTACCAGCCGCTCACGGGCTCCCTGACCCAACCCGACGTGCAATACGACCGCCTGACCGAAGGAGACCACGTGGAAGTATTCAACTACCAGAACTCCGGCACCACCCTCAACGCCAACCCCGGCTGGGCCATCATCCGCTGGACCGGCCGCTGACCCCCAGACCCGCAGAGCCTCCACCGCAGGGCGGACAAGCAGCAGCCCCACGCCGCGAGGTTTGGCCATCTTGAGCGTGGGGCTGCTGGGGGGACGCCTCACATG
>JAUPKJ010000410.1 GCA_030837505.1 Actinomycetota bacterium | reverse complement strand
GAGGGACTGCCGGTACAGGGCCTCGGCGTCCCCGGAGCGTCCGGCCGCCAACGCGAGGTCGGCCAGCTTGTTGTACGAGATGGACAGGTCGCGGCGGTAGGTGGTGTTCCCCGGCTCCAGGTCGGTCTTGCGTTCATCGATCCTCAACGCGCTGGTGAAGATGATCTCGGCTTGGGTGCTGCGTCCGTGGGCGACGGCCAGATCGGCGAGGACATCGGATGAGGCACTGAGGGCGGCCTGTGCGGGAAGCGGCAGGCTGCTGATCCTTTCGTCGTTCAGGACAGCGATGTGCAGGCGTAGGAGAGCCTCCAGCAAGCCTGTGTGGCCGGGGCGTTCGGGGGTACCCCGTGTCTGGCGTCGGGCACGCTGCACGAGGTGGTGATGGCGGTCGATCACGGTCGTCGCCGTCATGCGAGACAGGACGGGGTGGGATGCCGCTCGGGACAGGACATCGAGGGCGTGTTCGACCTGGGCGTCTGACGACAGGTCGAGGATGCGGCCGAGTAGGACCGAGCCAGCATCGGGGTCTGTGGTTACGGCGCGAATGACAAGGGCTTCCCCCAGCCGGTCGGGCCGTAGAGGGTTCCATATCCACGGGCCCGGGTAGAGGCCTCGAAGCCATGAGTCGATCGTCTGCCGCAGGGCCTGATCCACGTCGGTCAGGAGAGCGAGCAGCGACAGTGTCTCGGTGTCGTCTCGGGCCCCGGCCAGGGTCGCCACCGCGACACAGCGGACCAGAAGGGCCTCCGGCAGGGTCCGCATCCGGGTTCGCCAGTGCTTGACTTCATGGTCGAGAACACGATCGATCGGTGCCCGTCCTCCCGACGGCGCCATCGCTCCGGTCAGGGCTGCGTCGAAGGCTTCGAACAACACATCCAGCGGCCGGGCATATTGTTCGGCGGTCAGATCCGGAAGAGAAGAGGACGCCGGTCCGGTCAGCGCGGCACCCCACGGCGAGTCGGCGAACCGGTCACGGGCCTGCTCGAACAGATCGGCGCGCTCGGCGGTCGTCAAACCCGCTGCTGCTGACGATCTGTCCCCCACCCTATGAAGAGCCTGTAAAGCGGCTCCCGTGGCCAGACCACGCAGTGTGTCAAGTTCCCGGACTACCGTCGTGCCCAGTATCGGGCGGCTGAGGAACAACAGCCGGACCGGCGCCATCGTCGTCGCCGATCTGGCCAGGGCCCCGATCCGCTCGACCAAGGTATCGGCATCGCTTTCATCGACGTAGTCCACGACGAACAGACGCGGCAGGGCGATACCGTCACCGCCTCGGTCCGTCCGTGGCAGAAAGCCGGTAACCCACCCTCGGCGTTCGAGTGTGAGGCAGGCTTCCACAGCGAATCGGGTCTTGCCCGCACCTCCCGCAGCGGCCAGGTGACTGATCGCGAGCCGTTGCGGCCCCGCGCACCACCGGAGAAAGTCAGCCAGTTCGTTGTCACGGAACTGGAACGGTACGTGCCGGAACTCGGGCCGCAGCATCAGCGACGGTTGATCAGTCTGCGGGTCGAGCGTATCGACGTCCCACGGACGATCGGGAAGATCCCGGGAGCCCTGGATCGGTAACGCTCGATGCCAGGTCTCCCGGTGGCGCCATGCCCCTTGCCGGTTGATGCTGAGCACGTTCCGCCCCAGCCCGGAAAGATCCTCCGGGATGCCGTCGCCGCCTTCCAACGCCGACACCGGTGCCGCCCACCCACCTCGGGCATGGCTCGGGTCGCGGCTGACCGACATCAGGGCCACCACGGCACGGGCCACCGTGCAGACCAGGGGCGCACCGCTCAATCCCGGGGTCGCGTCTCCGTGCTCCAGGGAAAAGAATCCATCCCCCTCACCGCCCACGAACGTGAAGGATGCCGGTGATCCCACCGCCGGCTGTCCGTCTTCCCGACACCCGAAGCCCCACGCGTGCGCCTGTTCCGCCCGGGACGGCTGCACCGCTTCGATCGGCACGTACACGTGACCTGTCCATCCCCGGAGTTCAACCAGGGCCAGGTCCGGGAATGGCCAGAACACCGTCCCCGACCGAGGATCACGGACGCCAGACCTGGCCTTCACTCTTCCAGGAACCGAGTCGGGAACAGGGCCGGAGCCATCGGACGCCGATCGGTCCGGGACAATCGTCACCTCGACCAGTTCTCCCACAACATGGGTACAGGTGAGAACCCAGCCCGGAGCGACCAGAACTCCGCTTCCGAGGAACTGCCCGCGTTCTGGTCCCTGGACGTGAACCACGAAGCGACGCAAGTACCGGTCATCGACCTCCGTGGCCCAAGACATCGGCGGCACAGTAATGGGCCTCTCAGACGGTCGGGGTGGTCTGCTCGGACCGCGACCAGGTCAACGTGACCGTCAGACTCGCCTCGCCACCGCCCTCAACGATCAGCCCTGTCAGCTTCCCGGACTTGGCCGTCAGCTTGAGACCGAACGCCACGCTCGCCTCACTGGGCCGTACCTTGTCCCAGACCTGGGATAACTCGGTGGCGATCCCCTCGACAGTGTCCCGGACTCCGTCGAAGGACAACGCCCCGCTATCGCCGATCGTCGTCGGTCCCCCGGCCTCGTCGACCTCGACGTAGAACTGTGCTTCCCCGGCCGTGACCAATCGACGGTCTCCCATACCGACTCCCTTTCACAACACGACATTGACACAGCGATACGCGACGCCAGTACCTGTAACCGCCGATTCAAGCACACCTCCACAACCCAAAAGATCAATCCCGCGGAAGTCCGTCGATCTCGGGCGCGCGCCGGACCGGCGCGTCAGCGCCGCATGCCGGGCGCGCTGCGGCCCGCTTGCGGGCCGCGCTTGATCCAGTAGAGGGGAATTCGTCAACGGCTGCGCTGCGGGGTGTACGGGTGCCAACCGGAGGCAGATGAGGGGGTGTCGGTGCGGTTCGCGGTGGAGTCGGGACGTGCGGAGGGCCTACGAGGGGTGAGCGGGATCGTTCGGTCGGACGCGGAGCGTCCGGTGGGGATGGTGGCTGTGGTGAGGTGCGGGTCGGTCCGGGCCCGGTGAGTTTCAGAGTGAGTGTCCGGTATGCCCGCATGAGAACCCGGGCTGTGACGTGGGGGTTGGGCTGGTGGCGGTGGAGCGGGGAGGGCTTGTGCGGTGGTGGTGGGTGGGTGACGGTGTCTGCTGGGTGAGGTGTCGTCGGAGGGAGGGTCATGGGGCCGGGTGCTGGCGAGAGCGACGACGGGGATGCAGGGGCGGAGAGCGTGGCCGCAGGATCGGTGCCGGAGGACGACGCTTGGGCGGCCTTGAGGGCTGCAGGTCGCCGGTGGGGTGTGGATGTTGAGGGTGCTCGGTTGGTGCGGTCGGGGACGAACGTGGTGTTCCGGTTGCCGGGGCGTCGTGTGGCGCGGGTCGCGTCGAGGGGTGCGGAGGTGGTGGCGCGTCGGTCGGTGGCGGTGGCGCGGTGGTTGGAGTCGGTGGGGTTTCCGGCGGTGCGGGTGGTGGCAGGGGTTGATCAGCCGGTGGCGGTCGGGGGATGCATGGTGACGTTGTGGCGGTTGGTGTCGCAGGAGGAACGGTGGGCTGGCGTAGGGCAGATCGGGGAGGTAGTGCGTCGGCTGCATTGGCTGGAGGAACCGGCGTCGTTGGGGCTGCCGTTGCTGGAGCCGTTGAGGGAGACGGTGCGGCGTCTGGGGTCGTTGCGGGGCCTGTCGGATGCGGATCGGGAGTTCCTAGGGGCGCGGGCCGAGGCATTGGGGAGGCGGTTCGGGGAGTTGGAGTTCGTGCTTCCTCGGGGGATGGTGCACGGAGACGCGAGCGTGGGGAACGTGTTGCTGGACGATGACGGGAATCCGGTGGTGATGGATCTGGACGGGTTCGCGGTCGGTCCTCGGGAGTGGGATCTGGTGTTGACGGCGCTGTATTTCGAGCGTTTCGGGTGGCATACGCGGTCGGAGTACGAGGCGTTCGTGCGGGGGTATGGCTTCGACGTGATGAATTGGTATGGGTATCCGGTTCTGGCGGATATGCGGGAGCTGATGATGACGGTGTGGCTGGCGCGGAAAGTGCCCGGTGACTCAGAGGCGGCGGAGGAGGTGCAGCGTCGGATTCATGACCTTCGCACGGACGGTGACCGGCACGGGTGGCGGCCGTTCTGAGGCACGGCCCACGCGGGGAGGTTGTGGGCGGGCGTCAATGGACAGGGACGGTCGTCAGCCGGTAGGCGCGGGCGTCAGCGGGTGGATCTGGCGGCGTGGTTCCAGAGGCGGTGGTGGCGGGCTTGCTCGATGAAGTCGCGGACGGCGGGGAGGGTGGGGACGGTGTCCAGGCGGGCACGGAATTCGGTGAGGTAGGCGGCGCATCGGGCGGATTTGAGGTGGGTGCTGTTGTGGAGGGCGGTGAGGGCGACGGAGCAGGCGTGTTCGGGTTCTCCGGCGTCGAAGGTGGTGTCGGCGAGGACGATGGCGCCGAAGAAGTTGCTGCGGACGTCGGGGCCGGTGCGGGGCTGCTTGACGTAGGGGACGGCTTCGCCGGGGCGGCCGAGGTCGCGGAAGCAGTGGCCGAGCTCGTCGGACAGTTCGGCTTCGTTGAAGTAGGTCATCCAGTCGGGGGTGTCGTCGCCGGGGCGGGCTCGCTCGAATTCGGCAGTGGTCTTGGACAGCGCGGTGGAGCATCCTGTGGCGTCGCCTGCGCGGGCGAGGGCTCGGGCTTCCATGGCGTGGAACTGGGCGAGCATGGTGGGGGTGGCGTGGTGGTGGACGCCGGTGATGGCGGCGCGGGCGAGGTCGGCGGCTTCGCGGTGGTGGCCGAGGTAGGTGGATTGGTGGCTCATGGCCGACAGGATGCTCGCGGCGAGGCGCCGGTCGTCGGCGGCCTGGGCGAGGCGTAGGGCGAGGACGAAGTAGCGGCGGGCGAGGGCGTGGTGGGCGCTGTCGTAGCTCATCCAGGCGGCGAGCAGGTTGGCTTCCGCGACGGCGGAGAACAGGTCCCGGCCGACGATGTCGGTGTAGGTGCCTGCGAGGAGGGTGGCGACGTCGTCGGCGAGGTATTGGATCAGGGCGCGGCGGGCGTGGCCTCCACCGAACTGGTTGTCCATGGCTACGAACATGTCGACGGTCGTCCGGATGGCCTGGACGTCGGCAAGGCCCACGTGGACGCCGTCGCCGGGGATGGGCAGTGACTCACCGGTGGGGGTGACCAGCCAGGCCAGGGAGGCTTCGCGGGGCAGGCTGCCCGGGACGGTGAAGGCGTCGGGGTCGCTGCCGGGGCGCAGGTCCGCCGTCCACAGCGAGGCGGTGGCGGTGACGGCGTCGCTGGTGGTGTCGGGGTAGCTGGCGGGGGGCTCGGCGTCCTCGGGCTGGGCGGGTGCCAGGCCGAGCTCGTGCGCGGGCGAGTGGTAGGCCTCGGTGAGTAGGTCAAGGTACTGGGTGGGGAAGTGGTGTCCGTTCTCCCAGGACGCGATGGCCCGGGTCAGGCTGTCGTCCCCGACCAGGGCGATCCCCTGTCGGTGGGCGGCGCGGCGGAGGGCGTGAATCAGTTGCCTTTTCGTCCATCCAGCGCGGACCCGGGCGGCTTTGAGGGCCTCGGGGCGAAAGTAGCTCGGGGTACTCATTAATCCATCACCTCGGTCGTGCGGTCATTCATGGTAAGTCGAAGCGTCGTTGGACGGATCGACGTCTGCGGGGGAACGCGGGGTTCCCGTGATGGTGGTCACCGTGCGCAGGGGTGAAACGGCGTCTCACCCCTTCTCCCTTTGTGTCATCTCCCGTTCGAGCCGGTGAGGAGTGATTGTGGGGGTGCGGATCATTCGAGCGGCGAGGGGGTGAGCGGACGGTGACTCAGGATGGGGCGGGAGTCGGAACGGGCCGGTGGTCGTCGGGCGACCGGGCTGCCTGGTACGAGGCTCGGGACGCGATGATGCTCTTGCGGGAGGTGCTGGTCGCGGCCGGTGTCGGTCGGGCCTTCCCGTATCTGCGGGCCGATCTGAACGCCTTCGGTGACGGGATCGTCGAGCTGGGGCGTACTACTCCCGAGGCTGCTGCCCGGGTCGCTGATCTGCTTCGCCTGGGTCTCTCGGTGGATTCGCAGACGGTTGACACACGCAACGAAACGAGGGGGTGACCTGGTGAGCGAGGACACGACGTCGCGACGGGAAGCGGATCCCGCGTTCGCGGGTGTCTGTGAGCCACGGGCGGAGATCTTCGGTAATGGGGCGCCGTTCGTGCGGGGCTGGGCGACGGCCCGCACCGCGAGCCTGGGCCTGGCGGCGCAGATCCGGAGCGCCGGGCTGGTCGACGACTTCGCCGGGCTGCGGGCCGATGTGTCGGTGTCGGGGCAAGGGCTGGTGTGTCTGGGGACGACGCACCCGGACGCCGTCCGGCTCCTGGCCGTCCTGATCAGCCGGGGTCTGTGCGCCGAGATGGACGGCGTGAACGTCGCCTGAGGTGTCCCTCGTGAGGGGGTCGTATTCGTGGCGCCGAGGCGCCGTCACTCAGTGGAGGAACCATGTCTCTGGACTACAGATCGCCGCAGGTTCTTCGTCGGCTGGGGCCGCCCCTGCCGTCGCCGTCCTGGGCGACGAAGACTCGATCCGATGACGACGGTATCGAGCACGAGTTGGTCAGTCCCGTGTGCCCGGTCGTGCGGTGGAAGGACGCCTGCGGCTGGATGGAATGCCCGTCCAACGTGTCGCTCAGCGTGATCGACGTCCCGGACGGGAATGGGTGGAAGCGTCTGCCCGTAACGGTCGATCTCGAAGGGGGAAGTTACACCCTGGACGGGGCCCGTCAAATGCGGGACGTGCTGACAGAATTCCTGGACATCGCCAAGAACTCCCAGTTGCACTGACCAGAT
>JAUPKJ010000409.1 GCA_030837505.1 Actinomycetota bacterium | reverse complement strand
TGGGCCAGGACGACCTCGTCGAAGGGGTCATCACCGGCTACGCCAACGGCCTCTCCTTCGGTCTGGCCCCCGACGGGCAGCCCAACGACAACATCTGGTTCTGCCTCGGCAACAACTACGGACTCATCGCCGGCGGCATCATCGCCGGTCAGACAGCGGGAAGAATTGGGTTCGGTGTCCTGCGGAACGTCGGATACATTGACAAATCGACCTGGGAGACAAGCGAACACCACGACGTCGGACCCGGTAGAAGCAGGGGTGCGGCGAATTATGTTCCCGCTCCAAAAATATTGGAAGCGTTTCCTCGGGCAAAACTTGTTAAGCGCATGACTCCACGTGGTGGCGGTGGGAAATTGCGTGCTCGATGGAAGGATGACAAAAAGAGAATCTATGAGTGGGATTACCAGCATGGCACCGTGGAAATGTACGATAAGCGTGGATATCATTTGGGTGAGTTTCATCCCAAGACTGGAGAGCAATTGAAAATGCCTGACAAAACGAGAAGAGTCGTGCCATGACGTGGTTCCTGGAGATCCGTGGCACGGGCAAGAATGAACTTCTCGTCAGGGCGGATGCCTTCGATGTCCTGACCGGGATCATCAGTGACTTTCTCGGTGTTCCCGAGGGGGATGACCTCATCGGGGCATGGCCTCTCCGCGACGGAAGAGCCGAGGCCCTCCTGGCCTTGTTCGGGCTGGAGATGGGTTCTGGTTGCTGTGAACTCTTCGTGGAGATGATGGATTGTTCGATGTGCGCGGAAGAAGTGACGGGGAAACCCCGTTCGCTGCACTATGTGCCGTCCGGTGTAGTGAGAAAGGACGGCCTGGAATGGATTGTGAATGCCTTCGAGTGCGAGGGGGAAGGAGAAGGCGACGCACTGCTCTGGGAGGTCAGCCTCAGCAGGGAGTTCTTTCGGCTTTGCCGACGGCTGTCGAAGGATTCGGACGCCCCGTGGATGACAGGTGCCTGTGCTATCGACGAATCACAGGGCAACCTGGCCATGAAGATTCTGCAATCCGATCTGGAAGCTCTTCCCAGCCAGTGTTCCGTACTGGTCCGACAGACCCTCGGCCTGGGTCGAAGTGAAAAGGCTCGTACGACTCAGGTGTAACGAGCATGACCCGTGACTGGTTACCCCGAAGGGCCGTGAGGTCACCGGTCGCGACAGGAGTGGGCCAGTATGGTGATCGTGGCTGCTGCGGTAGAACTGGGCCTTGGCAGCGTGTCTGGATGGCATCCCCGTCGCCGATTCTCCCCTGTGGCATCTGGGACGCGCCCAGGGCTCCCACCCGTTCGATACCCACCAGGCCGAACACGAACGCCTCTGGGCACGTTCCCGGCCCTTCCCCGACGACGACCCCTCAGAACCAGAGATCAGCCGAAACTGACGTTCACCCCGATCACGGTGTCGGTTGTGGATGGTCTTGGAGTCGACCGCGTCGTCGCTGCAGGCCCGTGGGCCGACCAACAGGGGCGGGCCGAGTTCGTTCTTGCTGCGGGCCTTGCTCGCTGCGGGCCTTGGCAGCTTCGATCTCGGTGTCTGCGATCCTGGGCACAGCGGTGATCTTTCCTGCCCAGGGTTGGAGGTTTCCGGGGCTGAAGGCCCGGCCGGGTGGGACGGGGCATCGTTGCCGTCCCACCCGGCCGCGGCACCGATCGGTTGTCAGCTCGTCGTGTCCCCCGAAGCGCAGGTGCAGGAACCGGAACCGGTGTGCCGGGACCTGTCCCGGCGCCGGGGCTCCTTCCGACCGCTGCGGGTCTTGACAGGACGTGTCTGTTCGACAGGGGAAGTGCGGGTCGGGGACGCCCCGGTGGGAACGGCAGACCGAGAAGGGGAAGCCGGGGTGCTGCGGGCCGGGGCCGTGCCGTCCGAGCGGACGAACTTCCACGTCACCCCCGTCAACACGCCCTTGGCAGGGTCGGCGAGCCTTTCGAAGGCCGGCAGACTCAGGTCGAGGTGGCCGGCGTCGCACGACGGACACTTGTCCACTACCGGGAGGGTGAGGGTCGTGCCGCCGTAGGTGACCTCGACCGAGATTCCGGAGCACAGGGGATCGACGTTCGGGTTCGCCGTGGTCCAGTAAGTGTGCGACACGGCGACGAGCATCTGGGAATTCGCGTCGATCCGGGTGCCGCAGGCGCCGTACCCGGCGTCGTTGTAGTAGGTGGCCTTGCCCGTCACCACACGGTCCAGGGGGATGGTCGCCGCGTCGGCCGAAGCGGACACGAGAAGGGCACCGACGCCGGCAGCACCGGCCAGCACCGCGGCCGACACCCCGAAGATCACAACGGGGCCGAGACGGGTGATGCGCATGATTCCTCGCAGAGGTGGGAAGGCCCGCAGACCGGGTCCACCCCAGTGGACCTGCGAGATTGTCCCGACTCAAGAGGGCTAATCCTCTGTTAAGACCCCCCGTGGACAGCGTTGACCGGAGCGCTCCGGCGGCCTCGCCGTGCCGCACCGGGGCGGCGCGCGGGGGAGGGTCCCGGCACGGGATCGACCGGACGGGGTGAGACGATCGGGCCATGGCGCGTTCGTGGTTGCTGGTTCTGTGGGACATCGATCACACGTTGATCGAGA
>JAUPKJ010000408.1 GCA_030837505.1 Actinomycetota bacterium | reverse complement strand
GGCCCGAAAGGCGCTCCCACGCCCCACCCCGGAAGGTCCCATGACCGGATCGACCCGCCGCCAGTACCACCTGCTCACCCGGGGATCCTGGGCCGAGGCCCGCCGGATCTCCCGCATCCTGCGCAAGGAGACCATCGGCGGCGCGCTCCTGCTGCTCTCAGCCCTCCTCGCGCTCGCCTGGGCGAACTCCCCCTGGTCGGACACCTACCACTCGGTCGGGGCCCACGTGATCGGTCCTCAGGCCCTGCACCTGGACCTGTCCCTGACGGCCTGGGCCGCCGACGGGCTCCTGGCGATCTTCTTCTTCGTCGCGGGGCTCGAACTCAAACGTGAGCTGGTCGCCGGGGACCTGCGCGATCCGGCGCGGGCCGCCCTGCCCGTCGCGGCGGCCCTCGGCGGAGTGATCGTCCCGGCCGGGTTCTACCTGCTCGTCGCCGCGGGATCCGACGAGAACGCCGTCCGGGGCTGGGCCGTGCCCACCGCGACGGACATCGCCTTCGCGCTGGCGGTCCTGGCCGTGGTCGGCAGCAGACTGCCCTCGGCCCTGAGGACCTTCCTGCTGACTCTGGCCGTCGTGGACGACCTGCTCGCCATCGCGATCATCGCGCTCTTCTACACCGACGACCTGGCCATGCTCCCGGCGTCGGCCGCGCTGCTCCCGCTGATCGCCTTCCGGATCCTGATCCGCCGCTGCCCCGGGCCCGGGTTCCGGATCGCCGGCCCCCTCCTCGTGCCCCTCGCCCTGATCACGTGGGCCCTGGTCCACGCCTCCGGCCTCCACGCGACCGTCGCCGGGGTCCTGCTGGCCTTCTGCGTCCCCGTCCACCGGCCCTGCGCCGACGAGAACACGGGGGCCTGCTCCCAGGACTGCGAGGAGGGCACTGCCGAGCGCCTCGAACACCGGCTGCGACCCCTCTCGGCCGGGTTCGCCGTCCCGGTCTTCGCCTTCCTCGCGGCCGGGGTGGACCTCACCGGAGCCGGCGGGCTCACCCAGGTCCTGACGGACCCCACGGTCCTGGGGATCGTCGTGGGCCTGGTCCTGGGCAAGCCGATCGGGATCATGGCGGCGGCCTGGCTCGTCGCCCGCTTCACCCGGGCAACCCTCGACGATGAACTCGCGTGGATCGACGTGCTGGGAGTGGCCCTGCTCGGCGGGGTCGGCTTCACGGTCTCGCTGCTCATCGGAGAACTGGCCTTCGGCGCCGGCACCGTCCGCTCCGACCGGGTGACGGTCGCCGTCCTGCTCGGCTCCGTCCTCGCCGCCGTCCTCGCCGGGATCGTCCTGCGGCGCAGACACCACGTCCACGAGCGCCTCCAGGAGTACGAGAGCCTCGACCTCGACCACGACGGCGTCCCCGACGTCTACGGGACACCCTCGCCCACGGCGGGCGAAGAGCCCTCGGACCGGTCATGATGTCCGTCAGACAGTCGGCACCGGCCCCCCCGGTGACCGCGAACCGCGCGCGGTCGCGACACCCCGTACTGCGCTTCCTGAGAGGTCTGCGGTGGAGATAACAGCACTCGGCTGGGTCCTGACGATCGGCACGATCCTGGCGCTGCTCGCCCTGGACCTCGCGGTGGGAACCCTCAGACCGCACTCCGTGGGCTTCCGGGAGGCGGCGGCCTGGTCGGTCTTCTACATCGCTGTGGCCGTCGTGTTCGGGATCGTCCTGGCCGGGCAGGTCGGGTGGGGTTACGGCACCGAGTACTTCGCCGGGTACCTCGTGGAGAAGAGCCTGTCGGTCGACAACCTCTTCGTCTTCGTGATCATCATGTCGACCTTCTCCGTGCCCAAGGAGCACCAGCACCGGGTCCTCACCTTCGGGATCATCCTGGCCCTCGTCCTGCGGACGATCTTCATTGTCCTCGGGGCCGCCCTGCTGTCCCTGTTCTCGTTCATGTTCCTGCTCTTCGGGCTCCTGCTGATCTGGACGGCTCTGCAACTGTTCCGGCACCGCCAGGAAGACCCGGACGTGGAGAACAACCTCCTGGTGAGAACCGCTCGTCGCCTGCTGCCCGTCACCGAGGACCACAACGGCGGGCACCTGCTGGCCAGGGTCGACGGGCGACGCGCCGTCACCCCCCTGTTCATCGTCCTGGTCGCGATCGGCGGCACCGACCTGCTCTTCGCCCTGGACTCCATCCCCGCCGTGTTCGGCGTCACCGAGGAGGCCTACCTCGTCTTCGTCGCCAACGCCTTCGCCCTGCTCGGCCTGCGAGCCCTGTACTTCCTCGTCACCGGGCTCCTCGACCGGCTCGTGCACCTGTCGATCGGCCTGGCCGTCGTCCTGGCCTTCATCGGGGCCAAACTCGTGCTGCACTGGGCCCACGGTCTGCACGACGGCCTCCCGCAGATCTCCACCGGACTCTCCCTGGTCGTCATCGGGGCTGTCCTCACGATCACGACGATCACGAGCCTGCTGAGCACCCGGAGGGACCCCGGTCTCACAGCCCACGCCGGGGCCCTGACGGGCACCCCCAACAGCAGACGGCCCGACCCCGCACCGGACGGCGGACCCACCCCGGAGCAGCCCTGACCGGCCCATTCCTTTCCCCCGGCCCTTGACGTCACCCGTTCGGAGCACAACGGGACAGCGTCCGGGAACCCGGGCACGACCCAGGACATTACTGTGGTAACTGGCGAGGGACAGCACCGGCAACAGCTGTTCCCGAGCGCTCGTCCCACCGGTGAGGTACGGTGACCGGCCAGGTCACCTGCCCCTCGACCAATGAGCACCGTGACAGAACGCCCTTGGCGGAGCGAGGAGCACCGCCATCTCGTCTGGAGGACCGATGGAAAGCCGTAACCCCGTCTTCTCTCGTACCGAGGGGTTCACGCGCGGGGGGTACGCAACGTTCGACACCCCCACCGCGGGTGACCTCGAGACCATGTACACAGCGCCACCCGCAGGGCCGCTCCAGACCGGGCGGATGACCCTCGACGACGTCGTCGTCCGCACGGCCAGCGTCTTCGGCGTCCTGCTCCTGACCGCCGCGGCCACCTACACGATGGTCAAGCCCGAGAACTTCGGCATCGTCGTCGTCGCAGCCCTCGTCGGCCTCGGACTCGGCCTGGTCAACTCCTTCAAGAAGGAGCCCAGCCCCGCCCTGATCCTGCTCTACGGCGCGGTCGAGGGGATCTTCGTCGGCGGCGTCAGCAAGTTCTACGAGACCCGCTACGAGGGGATCGTCGCCCAGGCCGTCCTGGGAACCCTCGCGGCGTTCATCACCATGCTGGCCCTCTACCGCTCCGGCAAGATCCGCAACACCCCCAAGTTCCAGCGCACCCTGCTCATGGCGGGCCTGGGCTACATGGTCTTCGTCGGGATCCACCTGCTCGGCGTCATGCTCAACGCCTGGGACAGCATCTACGCCGGTGGCGGCGTCCTGGCAGTCCTCGTCAGCGCCTTCGGGGTCGTCCTCGCGACCTTCTTCCTGATCCTGGACTTCGACTTCGTCGAACAGGGAGTTCGCAACGGCCTGCCCGCCAAGTACGCCTGGACCGCGGCCTTCGGCCTCGTCGTGACCCTCATCTGGCTCTACCTGGAACTGCTGCGGCTCATCGCCATCCTGCGCGGCGACGACTGACGGACCACTGGCCCGGCCCCAGCGCCGGACCACTCCCACCGCGGAGCCGAGCGCTTCCCCGCCGCTCGGCCCCGCGGTTCGTCGTTCCCCGCCCGTGCCCTCCCGGCCGGCGGCCTCCCGGGCGACCGGCCCCCGCCCGCCGCCGGAACCGGCCGGTGGGACAGACCCCTGAGGACCAGACCCTGGAGTTGACCGTCGTGGCCAGTGACGACACCATCAGCGCGACCGAACCGGCGGCAGAGTCCGCAGCGACCGGGCCGAGGACCGGGCCGGAGGCGGAGGCGGCGGGCCGGACGTGGCACCCCGGGCCGGCCTACCTCGAACGCGCAGAACTGGCCCTCACCGGGATCCT
>JAUPKJ010000063.1 GCA_030837505.1 Actinomycetota bacterium | reverse complement strand
TGCTCGGGGTTCTCTGGCTCTTCTGGCTTCTCGCTTTCCTGCCCGGGACGGCCTGCGCTGCGGCTCCGGTCGCCCGTTCGGTCGGGAGCGCGATGGGCGCGGTTGCCCTGACGGGTCCGCTCGCGGCGCTGCCGCCGAGGGCCCCGGCGACGCCCCTGCCCCCGACCCAACCGTCGGCCCCGGCACAGCCCTCGGGGTCCTCGACCTCGCAGGAGGACGGCGGGGACATCACGGTGGGGTTCCCCCAGGAGCCCAGCCGGGTGGTCCAGCTGATCGTTCTCATGACCGTGCTGGGGGTGGCCCCGGCGATCCTGCTCATGTGCACGGCGTTCACCAAGATCGTCGTAGTGCTGTCGCTGACCCGCAGCGCGGTGGGGACCACAACCATCCCGCCCAACCAGGTCCTCGTGGGGCTGGCCCTGTTCCTCTCGCTGTTCGTGATGGCCCCGACCCTCGACCAAATGCAGTCCAAGGGAATTTCGCCGTACATGTCGGGCTCGGTGTCGGCCACGGTCGCCTATGGGCGGGCCACGGAGCCGTTGCGGGACTTCATGCTCCAACACACCCGGGACGAGGAGCTGGCCCTGATCACGAAGGCCGCGGCCAGGCCCCAGCCCGAGAGCCCCGAGGACGTCGATCTGCGCACGCTGATCCCCAGTTTCGTACTGAGCGAACTGCGGGCGGCGTTCATCATCGGGTTCGTCGTCTTCGTCCCGTTCCTTGTGATCGACATCGTGGTCAGCGCCATCCTCATGTCCCTGGGGATGGTCATGCTGCCGCCCTCGATCGTCTCCCTCCCGTTCAAGATCTTGCTGTTCGTGCTCGTGGACGGGTGGTCCCTCGTCGTCACCACGTTGATCGGCAGTTATCGGTAGCCGACCCAGCCCGTTCGGAACAGGAGGCACGTCCCATGGAGAGCAGCGTCATCCACATCGTGGCGATGGGGCTGCTGACCGCCGCCAAGTTGGCCGCACCGGTACTCGTGGGGACTCTCGTCGTGGGCCTGTTGCTGTCGATCCTGCAGTCCGCCACCCAGATCCAGGAATCGACCCTCACCTTTCTGCCCAAGTTGGCCGCTGCCGCGCTGCTGATGGTCGTGACAGGCGCATGGTGCCTGAGGGTTCTGGAGGGCTTCACCCTGGAGATCTTCGGCATGATCCCCACCTTGTTGGGGAAGTGACGGTGCTTGCCGTGACCGGGGCCGAAATCGTCTTCGCTCAGAGCACGCTGGCGGGATTCCTGCTCGCTTTGGGCCGCACCGCCGGGTTCGTGATGGTCAGCCCACCGTTCAACACCAGAACGATCCCGGTGCAGGGGCGCGTCGCGGTGGCGGTCTCCCTCGCCCTGGTTCTGGGGCCGTTCGCAGAGGAGACGGCACCGCCCCTGACCTCGACCATGATGCTGGTGCACATGGTGCTCCAGATCGTGAGCGGGGCGCTTCTGGGATTTTTCGTGCTGTGTGCCGTGGCCGCCGTCCAGGCCGTCGGGGACATCCTGGACACCGTCGGTGGTTTCATGATGGCTACCGGCTTCGATCCCCTGACCATGAATCAGGCCTCTGTCATGGCCCGATTGCACCAGCTGCTCGCGGTGACCCTGTTGTTCGCCGGTGAGGGGCATCTGATGGTGTTGCACGGCCTGGCCCGGAGCATGCAGGCCGAGCCCGTTCCCTCACCGGACTGGGATTCGACGGCCAGGGCCGTGTCCGAGCAGCTCTCCGGGCTGTTGATGGGCGCCGTCGAGATCGCGGCCCCCGTCATGATCACAATGATGCTCGCGGACTTCGCGCTCGGACTGATGTCCCGTGCCGCCCCGGCTCTCAATGCCTTCGCCCTCGGGTTCCCCCTGAAGATCATGTTCACGATCCTGCTGGCCTCGGTGCTGGCGTCGCGGATTCCCGAGTTCCTGACCACGCGGATCGAGGAGGCCGTGCTGACCGCCCTGCGGGTGACCGGGGTCCTCGACGCCGACAGCGCTCGGGGAGGCGGGTAGTGGCCAAGGACGGCAAGACCGAGGACCCCACGCCACGTAAGATCCGCAATTCTCGCAAGGAAGGGCAGTTCCCCCGGACCCAGGACGCCGGGATGTGGGTCGGGATCGCCACGGGCGGCCTCATGCTGCCGAAGAGCGCCTCGTACGTCATCGAGCACGCCCGCAACCTGTTGGAGAACCTGCAGGCCGTCGCGGACGACCCGGTCCGGGCCCAGGTCCTGCGGGTCGTGGAGGAACTGCCGTGGACGATCGTGATGGCCTGTGCGCCGGTGGGGCTGGCGGCTGCGGCCGGAGCCGTGATGGCGACGGCCGCGCAGGGCGTGCACCCCACGCACAAGACCCTGGTGCCCAAGTTCAAACGGATGAGTCCCAAACAGGGGCTGAAACGCATGTTCGGCAGCCGGGCCCTCTGGGAGGCGGTCAAGGCCCTGGCCAAGGTCCTGGTGATCGGCGGGGTCATGGTGGTCCTGGCGCAGAACGTGCTGCCGACTCTGCTCGGCGCCCCGATGCCGCTACCGATCTCCCTGTCGCAGGGGCGGCGGGCCCTGAACCTTTTGCTGTGGACAACCGTCGTCACCGGCATCTTCATCGCCCTGGCCGACTACGCGTACCAGCGCCGGACCGTGATGAAGGAACTGCGGATGACGCCCCGCGAGATCAAGGACGAGGTGAAACAGACGGAGGGGGACCCCATGATCAAGGGCGCCGTGCGCGCCCGACAAATGGCCATCAGCCGTAACCGCATGCTCTCTGCCGTGACCGACGCCGACGTCGTGGTGGTCAACCCGACCCATTTCGCGGTGGCGCTGAAGTACGAGCCCGGACGCGGAGCCCCCCGCGTCATCGCCAAGGGGGCGGACTCCCTGGCCATGAAGATCCGCGCCCTGGCGGTGAAGGCCCGCGTCCCGGTGGTCCAGGACCGTCCCCTGGCCCAGACCCTCTACCGGATCTGCGACCTCGACGACGAGATCCCAGCAGAGCTGTACCTCGCGGTCGCCCGAATCCTGGCCTTCGTGATGTCGGCCGGTCGCCCGAGCGCCCACCCCGGCCCGATCCCCCACCAACGCCGCTCCCCACGCGAGAGCGACCTGCCCGATCTACCCACCAAAGTCCAGATGCGCGTACGCCGCTCCCGCCGCTCCCGCGGCCCCCGCGGCCCCCGGAAGTAGGACGTCTGCCTGGCCTGGCTGGGCAGGCCTGGCTGGGCAGGCCTGGCTGGGCAGGCAGGCAGGGCAGGCAGGCAGGCCGGGCAGGCCGGGCAGGCAGGCCGGGCAGGCAGGCCGGGCAGGCAGACCGGGCAGGCCGGGCAGGCAGGCAGTGCAGGCCGGGCGCCTCTCTGATTATGCCCGGTCACCTCAGCCCTGCCCTGCCCAGCCTTCTCAGCCCTGCCTGCCCAACCCCCTCAACCCTGCCCGGCCCCAACATGAAGTGGAATATGGCGGTCATTCGCACCCATACAACAGCCATTTCCCACTTCATGTCGGGCCGGGGCTGGGGCAAGGGGCAAGGGGC
>JAUPKJ010000407.1 GCA_030837505.1 Actinomycetota bacterium | reverse complement strand
GGGTCGGTGCTGGTGCTCGCCGACGAGAGTGCGCGAAAGGCCGGTTGTGTCGCTGCGGTCGGCGTAGCGTCGCGGTGACCGTATGAGGCAAGGCAAGGACACCCTCTGGTGAGAGCGACCGGCGTCCGACACATGGCCGGCAACCCCTACGGGAGACTGCGCGGGAAGTGGCGTGCGGTTCTTGAGCGGAGGCGGCACCGACGGTCCGGGGAATACACCCCGAGGTTGTGGCCGATCGCCGTGCCGGCGGTGTTCTGGCTGACGGTGGCCTGCGTGCTGGGTGTCTGGTCCTACCGGTACATGCTCGGCCGCCCCTTCCACGTATTGCCGTGGCCGGTGGCCTCTCCCCGGGTAAACCCGGACAGGGCGTTGAAGAACACCGCGGGCGTCGCGGGACTCGTGGGGGTGGTACTGACAGGGGTGTACGCCTACCGCAAACAGAAACTGGCCGAAGGGGAATCCCGCCGAGCCGACGCGCAGGAATTCTCCCGACGCTACGGAGAAGCCCTCACCCAGCTGGGCGACGAACAACCTGCCGTCAGCCTCGGCGGCGCCTACGCCATGGCCCGCCTCGCCGACGACTGGGAGGACCAGCGCCAGACCTGCATCGACGTGCTGTGTGCCTACCTGCGCATGGCCTGCGACCCCGACGACGAAACCACCCCGCACGGCGAGAAGGAAGTCCGCATCACCGTCCAACGCCTCATCCAGGCCCACGTCACCCCCCACCCCGGACCCCGCCGCCCGTCCTGGAGCCCCCACGACTTCGACCTCACCGAAGCCCACCTCCACAACGCCGACTTCACCGACGCCACTTTCACCGGCAACGCCGAGTTCGGCGGAGCGAGGTTCTCCGGGGAGGCCCGGTTCTGCGGAGCAACCTTCTCAAACCTCGCCGGGTTCGGCGGAGCACTGTTCTCGGAGCCCGCCGATTTCGGGAGAACGAAGTTCTCGGAGCCCACCGATTTCTCAGGAGTGCGGTTCTCAGGACCCGCCCGGTTCGGCGGAGCGAGGTTCTCCGGAGACGCCGGGTTCGGTGGAACAAACTTCTCCGAAGCCGCCGGGTTCGGTGACGCGGTGTTCTCCGGGACCGCTGGGTTCGGTGACGCAACGTTCTCCGGTACTGCCGGGTTCGGCGGAGCAACGTTCTCAGGTCCCGCCGAGTTCGGCAGGGTGGTGTTCTCCGGTCCCGCAGAGTTCGGCAGAGCAACGTTCTCCGGCCCCGCCGGCTTCGGCAGGACGACGTTCTCCGGTCCCGCCGAGTTCGGCAGGACGATGTTCTCCGGCCCCGCAGAGTTCGGCAGGGCAACGTTCTCCGGTTTCGCCGGGTTCGGCAGGACGACGTTCTCCGACTCCGCCGGCTTCGTCGGGACGACGTTCTCAGGGCTCGCCGGGTTCGACGGGGGGAGGTTCTCCGGCGATGCCGGGTTCGGCGAAGCGCGATTCTCCGGCGACGCCGGGTTCGGCGGAGCGACGTTCTCCGGGCTCGTTTGGTTCGTCGGGGCGTCGTTCTCCCGAGCGGCCAGGTTCGACGGAGCGATTTTCCGCAACGATCCTGTTGTCAAAGGGATGACGCTCGAGAAGGCACCGGAACTCGACGGGGTGTCGTTCCTGGAATGGCCGGAGCCCAACCGCGCGTGCAAGGAGGACTCGCCCCAGAAAAACCGTGGACAGGATAAAACAGGCAACGCGGTGGAAGAGGGGGACGAGCCCGGGTGACGGGTCTGGCTCTGCGGAGGGGTCCGAAGGCAGGTCCAGGTTGATCAGACCGGGCCCTGGACGCGGAGCCGGCAATCCTCGGGGATCGGCCGACCCACGGATCGCATTTTGTTGCTGCTCCCGGGTCCGGTGGTTCCCGGGCTTCCCCGGGTGTCCTCCGGCTAGCCTGACTTGCCAGGATCCCCTGTACGACCGGCCGGACAACCCAGACCGCGTCTCCGGTCCCGGTACGCACACCGGTGTGCCCTGTCGTCGTGGCGGGGCGTTTCGTCCCGTCTGCCACAGGGGCGTCCCGGAATGGTTTCGATCAGTGGGGAGAAATGGAGCCCGTACTCGCTGAACGTTCCGCGTCCCCGGCACAACCGGTGTGGTCGTGGGTGCTCGGCCGTGGAGGTCTGCCGACCACGCCGGAGGGAGTGGAGGCCGGTGCGCTGACGGTCTTCCTCGGGATCCGGTTCGTCAATCTGGTGCAGCTGGCGATGGTATTGCCTGTCTCGCTGAGGCACACCACGCGTCCTGCCGTGTTCGTCGCGGTACTCGCAGGTTTCGTGGCCGAGACGGTCGTCCTCACCGTCGTCCTGGTCCGGGCGGGCCACTACGCGGATCGCCGCTGGGGACGGGCCGATGCGCTGACGAGCGCGCTGGCGCTCCTGCTCCAGCCCACTTTCACCGGTCCCCGGGACATCACCGGTGACTGGACCGCCTGGGCCTTTGCCTGCACCCTCAGCACCGTGGTCGGGGCGGCGATCGTGTTCCCCCGTCGGCGGGAATTCAGCTTTGTCGTCGCACTGCTCGCTGTCAGCTACTTTGCGGCCGCTTTCCCTCATGCCGACGAAGGACAGGTCCGGGCGACGGTGCTCGGCAACACCCTTGCCTACCCCGGGTTCGCTCTGTTGTCCCGCCTCTTGCTGGGGTATCTGCGCAAGTTGTCCCAGGACGCCGAGGCGGCCCGTTCGGAGGCGACCAGAGCTGCCGCCTTTGCGGCGGGTTTGCGTGAGTTGGAGCGTCAGCGGTCGTTGTTGCACGACAGCAGCAAGGTCCTGCGCCAGCTGAGTGAACCGCGTCTCCCGCAAGAACTCGAGATCACGCTGAAGTCTCAAGCGGTCGTCCTGACGGATCAGATACGCGCCTTCCTGGAGGACCCCTTGCAAGAACATGCGTACGGCGGTGGCACCGACCGGCCAGGGGCCTCCGGCTCGCGCTCACGCCCCCTCGTCCAGGCCGTCCAAGAGGCCCTGGCCGATACCCCGGGCCTCCCTGTGGAACAGAGCCTCACCCTCGCCACGGGGGTCGAGCTTGCCGGACCGGCCGCAGAGGCCCTCACCTTGGCCGTGGCGACTGTTCTGAACGATGTCCGGGTTCGCGCGCAGGCCCGGGGGATCGTCGTCCGCGCCGACGCCGACCCCGAGGAAGGGGGGTGGGAGGTGACGGTCATCGACGACGGACAGGGGCTCGATCCGGAGTCCGCCTCAGCCGGTTCCGGGCTCTGGTCCCAGGTGAAACAGAACCTGGCTGGTCACGGAATCAGCGCCCGCGTGCACCCCGTGCCCGGTGAGGGCACCCGGGTGACCCTCACCGGGACCATCGCCCGAAACGGGAAGGGCTCACGGTGATGCGCCGGGCTCGGCACCGGATCGAAGGTGCCCCACGAACCCTGGTTCCGGATCCCCGACCTGTGGACAGCAGGGTTTGTCCCGATCCGTTCGCGAAGGTCGGGAAACCTCAGTCGCAGCCGCCACCGCCGCCGTCCCCGCCACCTCCGCAGTCTCCTCCGCTGTCCCCGCCCCAGCCGCCGCCCCAACCACTGCCTCCGCAGTCTCCGCCGCTGTCTGAGGACCCTCCATCGTCGCTGGTGCTGTCGACGGCGCCCCAGTAGGACGCATCGCGCCAGTGGCCAGAGCTGGGGGAACGGCCCCGGCCACCGCTCGTACCCCGGAGGGCCCCGACAGATCCCAGGAGCACCACGAAGATTGTGAACAGGAACAGCACCGCCAGCATCGCGATCAGCATGTCTCTTCCTTCGCCCGGTTCGATCGGTCCCTTACCGTGTCGCCCGGACGAAGGTTCGAAACCGTTCGAACGAGTGGGACCGTTCCCTCTATGATCCTCCCTCGCCCGCCGGTTGGCTCCACCGGCTGACGGTCCGCTCCGGAAGCTGTCGTCGCGTGACTCGTTCCGTGGGACCTGTCCCCGCCCTCGTTCCCGGCGCGGGCCCTTGGGCCCGGGTCCCGCGCCTTCTCTGCGATCGAGCTTCCACCGACCCCAGGACCCACCCTTTGCGTCGCCGCGAGGACCGGACCGCGATCATTCGATCAGCTTCTGTCCTCGGTGAAGGAGCGTGACCGGGAAGCTCCAGGCCCCGACCACCCCAGGCAGCCGGGCGAACGACGGACCGACCCTCACCCGACCTCACAGGTCGGACAGGGGGTCGGAGGTCGGGACGCAGGTCGCTCAGCGGCGGTAGACGACGACATGCGCCGCCCGTTCCAGGTACTGCGGGTGGGGAAGGCCGAAGGCTGATCCACAGACCTTCCCAGAACGGGAACGGCCGTCATCAGCGAATTGCGAAACATCGGGACAAGTGTTCCCAAGATTCCCGGGGTCCACGCTGACGCAGACGACCACGTCGCTGTCGGCGTAACCGGCCGGGGCGTTCCAGCGGCCGCCGGGGCGCAGACGCAGGGAAGCCCGATCGAACTGGAGTTTCTGGTACCGGGGACCTGTGGGCACAACCTCGCGAGCGTCGGCGCCCGGGGTGCCGGGTCCCGGAAGCACGTCGCGGTCCTGTTCGAGGGCTTTGGCACACAAGTCCGACAGCGGCACCCGAACGCCGCTGACCACCACGTTGACGTCGCGGTCCTCGTACACCTTGCTGTAGGCGCTGGCCGGGCCGCTCACACCGACGAGCACCGTACCGGCAGTGCCCAACAGGCCGGCGGCAACGGCGGTTCTTCGACTGTTACTGGGTTTCACGCGCTGCTCCACGGATCTCAGGACTCGGTGAAGGCGCCTGAACCGGAACGAACCATGAACGTCCGTCGGGATCGAGCGGTCCGAGGACCCCTCGCCCCAGCGGTCGGATCCCCCGAGGATCCGGAACCGACGACGAGCCTGCGGCTCGATGGCGATGTGATCGCCCCTCCCCCGAGGTCCCGAAGGCTGTCATTCCGTGGGCAATCCTGTCAAGGTTTTGCCCATATCATTGTCATATACGCTGGTCAGTACGGTTACAACCCACGCTGGCGTGGGGAGCCCTCTCCCCATCCTGGGAGGGACACGGCCCTACGGATTTCCCCTTCCCCACTGCCTTCTGATCGTTCTTCCCAACCCTCATGGTGAGAACGTGGACTTCGGCCCTACTCCTCCAGAAGCGTCTCCCCACCTGGTTCGTCACGTTCTTGCAGGTCAAAGGAGATTTCCCTTGACCCGAGGGGCAGTAAACTATACCGTCCCGGACAACTCTTCCCCAATACGGACATCGTCAGTGATAATAGTTCTAAGAGTGACCGGCAATAGGGGGCTTCGATCAGGGAGCGGCGTCCGGGTGGTGGCCGGCAAGGCGGCAGGAGGTCGGCGCCCTGGTTTGGGCGTCGGCCGACGACAACG
>JAUPKJ010000406.1 GCA_030837505.1 Actinomycetota bacterium | reverse complement strand
TCGGCGGGATGGTCCAGTACGCCTTCAGGTGAGGCTTGAGCGCCCCCTTTATAGTACCCGTCCGATCGTGGAGTGGCCCATCGGCGGCATCCCTTCGGTCAGGGCCACCTGCCGTTCCAGCAACCGCAGCGTCCACCGTTGACGCCCCGCCGGTGGCGGGCCGCACGCCAACGCGATCAGCCGGGCCTGGACATCACCGGTCACCTTCGGCTTGATCGGAGGCGTGGCCCGCTTCTTGCGGCCGATCACGTCCTCGACCCGCCCGGCATACGTCGTGAACGCCTTCGCCACCAGGTACACCGTGCTCTGCGAGGTGCCAAGCCGCTCGGCCACCACCCGTCGATCCGGCGCAGGCCCCTGCGACTCGTCCAAGGCCAGCAACACCCTCGCCCGAGTGATCATCCGAGCAGGGTGCCGCACCGACGAAACGATCTTGGTCAACTTCACACGATCCCGAGC
The DNA here is from genome assembly GCA_030837505.1 of Actinomycetota bacterium. Classification (GTDB taxonomy): domain Bacteria; phylum Actinomycetota; class Actinomycetes; order Actinomycetales; family Kineosporiaceae; genus JAUPKJ01. Next base: position 5,418 of record JAUPKJ010000406.1, on the reverse strand, counting down.
ACTCAAACAGACCGTGAACTCCTTCGGACGAGGCACGCCACCAACTCCTTCTGGCCAAGCATCAACCAGAACAGCCCACCAGACATAACCATCACATTAAAGGCGACACGCCACTAGTCCTTCAGTACCGCTCATCCGTGTCTTGGACGCCCCGTGCGTGCGGTGGTTGATTCGCGTTCTGGGGGAGAGGCACCATGGTCAGTGCGGTCGTGCTGATTGTGTCCTGGCTGCGGCTGGTCAGGACCAGTCGGTCGCCGAGGGGTTTGGGTTTCCAGGTTCCTGGACTCTTTGACTCGGCTGGTTACGATTGGTGCTGACCTGGATGAACGTTTTAGAGCACGTCGCTTGCCGCTACAGCGTCTGGGGGTCAAAGGGTCGTGGGTTCACATCCCGCCGTCCCGACGGTGTAGGGGTTGCCGCAGGTCAGAGGCTTGCGGGAGCCCCTTCGTCGTGTCCGGGGCGTTCGTCAGGGTCGAGCATGTCGCTGTCGGGCTCCTTGACTCGGTGAGGTACGGAAACATGATCGATTTCGATTTGGACGTGGTGGTCCGCGGGACGTCGACGGCCTGAGCGGGGTTCAGGCGGGACTGGGACCGGTGCCTGCGGTCGGCGAACCATCCGGCCAGTACCCGGTACGTGTACGTGTTGGCCGCGGCCCAGTTGGCCCGGTACCTGGACGAGGAATCCCCGGATCCCGAGGCGGTGCGGGCTGCGTTGGATCCGTGCGCGGTGCGTCGGGCGTATGTGGAGGCGTTCCCGGCGTGGATGATCGCCACGCGGTCGGCGGCCACTGCGGTCCACAAGCACAAGGGCCTGCGGCAGTTCTTCACGTGGCTGGCAGAGGACGAAGAAGCCATCACCCGGTCGCCGATGGAACGGGTCCGGATGCCCAGGACCCCGACGAAGCTGATCCCGGTGATGCCGGTCGAGGACACCCGGCGGATGCTCCAGGCGCGCAAGGGCAAGTCCTTCGCCCGTCTGCGGGACGAGGCGTTGATCCGCCTGTACGCCAACACCGGGGCCAGGTTGTCGGAGGTCGCAGCGTTGAGGGTGGAGGAGGTGGACCTGCGTGCGGAGTCGGTGCGTTTCCACGGCAAGGGCGCCAAGGACCGCCGGGTACGGATCGGCCCGCGGGCCGCCCGGGCCGTGGCCCGGTACCTGCGGGCCCGGGCCACCCATCCCAGAGCTGACCTGCCGGCGTTGTGGCTGGCCGAGCGGGGATCCCGGGCGTTGTCCGCGAACGGCGTGAAGACCATGCTGCGGCGGGTCGGTAAGGCCGCCGGGGTGGCCGGGGTACACGCCCACCGGTGGAGGCACACCTACGCCCACGAGTGGAAGCGCGCCGCCGGGGACACCGGAGACCTGATACTGGTGATGGGATGGGCCTCGGAGGACATGCCCCGCCACTACGGGGCCAGCGCCGCAGCCGAACGGGCACAGGAGACCCAACGGCGCATCGGGATCGGCGACGACCTGTGAGAGGAAAACAGGCACCAGGAAACCGACGGCAGCCTCGGTGGGACGACGGCATCCGCCAGGGCGGTCCGCGCAGAGCGGTAGTTGTCAAGTCAAACTGAGACGGGTCGTGCCTCAGAGGGCTGCGGCTCGTTGATCCATACCTGGCCGCGCGGCTGAGGCCGGGCCTGGGTCACCCTCCGGCCCCCGGACACCTCCACTCCGCCCTCGCCGAAGGCTGGCGCCCCCCGACCGCCCCCGCTGACCAACACACTAAAACCCCAGACCACAGACATGATCAACTTAAGCTACGTGGCATTGATCCCGACCCGGGGGCGGTGACAACCCAGCGGATGGGACGGATCGACGAGCGGCCGCTCGGGCAACAGCGCGGCGAACTGGTCCCACAGGGGGTTCATCAACCATGGTGGAACAACGGGCACGGGCCCTCCAAGCGATCACGAGGCGTAAGCACCTTCATGGCCATGGATGTCCGTGCTCGCCTCACGTCCGGGCTACCCGACTGACCTATTTGCGCGACCTTTGAGACGAAGCGTGACATAAATCTCAATAAAGTTAGATGTGTCGATGTTAGCGTCTGTTTCGCGGGGGTTTCAACATCACCCGACGGTGGCACGTTGCCTTCAACGGCGATGCCCTCGCGCGTGCCACTGAACGTGAAGGGACACGCGTTGCTCAGACACCGTTTCTGTGGACTCGCCTTCGCAGCGGTTGCCGCCACGACCGTGATGGTGGGCGCACATCCGGCCGTGGCATCCGCCGCCGATCCGGAGAACCGGCGGTTGCTCGCCACGATCACGCCAGGTCAGCCACGGGCGCCCGAGACGATCGCGGCTTCGGCGCTCCCTGCCCTGAACGGACAACAGTGCACTGCGACTCCGGCCGGTTCGCGGGAACGCCGTGCCGGTGGCGTCGCGTTCTGTGTCCGCGCTGAGGACAAGCCGACTGCGGCGCCGAGCACCCTGGCCGCCGAAGCCGACTCGTTCACCTGCTCGGTGACCGGAACGAACCAGATGCAGTACCAGCGCTTCGAGTCCTGCCTGAAGCTGACCGTTTCGGGGACCCTGGTCAACAGTAACGGCGGCGTGATCGGCACCGCCACGCTGAACTTCGTCAACAGTGTCGCCCTCGGTGCTACCAGCTCGACGATCGACGAGCAGGTCACCGTCACGGTGTCCAACACGACCGGATCGGTCACCCAGGTCGCGGTCAGCCTGGCCGTGTCCTGCACCTCTGCCTGTGCAGTCACCAAGTCGGCGCCGTGGACCGGGGTGGCCCTGTTGAGCAAGGGCCAGTCCAAGACCGGCACGGTCACCTACGCCGAGGCGTTGACCAAGGGCACGCAGGACAACACCCGGCTGCGATACAACGCCATCATCGCCGTGCCCAAAGCGATCCCCGTCCAACCCACCGCCTCATGGGACGGTGTCACCGACATCCGCTGCGACAACGCCGTCGGCGCCTACGCCGGCTGCGTCTACCCCGGCGCCCGTCCCGACCTACAACTGTCGGCCTCCATCTACAAGGCCGCCGCCATGACCTACCTATGGGCACAGATGTACCTGCCGGACTCCTGGGGCTCCGGAACGCCGCTGCGACGGCTGGCCAACGAAACCGCCGCCGAAGGCAACCGCACCCGAACCTGCGAGGACGGCACCTTCGTCAGACTCCCCGACACCGTGGTGCTCGCCGACTCCTGCGATGAGTTCCCGTTCGCCGCCACCTACGAGGGCGGCACCTACGGCAGCCTGTGCGCCGACATCGCGCCGATCCTCGAGAACGGCCAATGGCAGATCTACCAGGCCAACCCGAACAAACCGATCACCTACACCGAGAAGTGCGTACGCGGTCACGTCACCCTGACCGACAACACCGCCGCCGGCGGCGAACTCGGGCGCTTCGCGCAACGGGAACGCCTGCTCGACCTCGACCGCTACACCCTGACGATCATCCCCTGAACCGGCCCGCCCACATCAGTAGTCTTCCGGTGTGGATACCGACTGGGCATGGGTGACACAGAGCTGGTACCCCGGCTTCTGCCTCACCTTCGTACGTGACCGGGACCCCGCCACCGTGGCCGACCAGCTCGGTGGCGGGCCCCTGGAGCTGATGACCATCGAGCAGACCGGCCGGGCCGTCCCACCGTCCCTGCCAGGCTCGCTGCTGCGCTGTGGCACCGTCCCCGGCTGGACCTACTGCTACGAGGACCGGACGCCGATCGCCTCCCAGCCGGCAGCGCTGGCCCGGCTGTCCGCAGGTACACAGGTGGTACAGCTGCTCAAGAGCGGCGACGGCCTGAACCTCGTACAGCACTCACGTGACGGTCAGCTGGTCGAACAGTTCGAGCCCAGACCCGCCGCAGAATCACGTGGAGCCGGCCCGCCACTATTGCTGCCCCGGGTACACACGATCCTCTCCACGCAGCCTGCTACCTCCCGCATCCTCGCCGCTGCGCAGGCCGTCGGCGAGGTCGTCGGCTCCGTGATCGGCCCACACCTGCTCGACGGTCCGATGTTGACCACGCACAGCATTCGCGCCGAGGACGTCCCCGCCACGCCCCCGGCGGATGCTTCCGGCCTCGGACCACGACTGGGCCCAATCGACAGACTCACTTGAACAGGCGTCCAGCACACGACGGTGATTCGTCCGCCAACGGGCACCCCGCCGGAAGTACTGGCTCCTTTGGCGGCTGCGGATCCGTCCGATGTCGCGGCCGTTGCCGGACGGGAACGCCTTGACCGTGGCCTGTACTCGGAGCCGGGCAGTCGCACCTCGTCGTGGTGGAAGTACCAGGCGGAGCAGACCAGCACCGCGGCACCGATCCCGGCGACCACCAGCACCATCACCCGCTGGAGCGGACCCATGGCGAACGCCAGGTCGAGCCCCAGCGAGGGTACCCAGCTCACCGTCTCCGTCCTGGCCGGCGAACGGGTCATCGCACCGGTCAGGGCCAGGGACCATGCCACGGCGGCGCCGGGAACCAGCGCCAGGAGGGGCAGCGCACGCCGGCAGCTGTTCACCGTGTTCTCTGGCGGCGCTCCAGCGCCCTCGCCGCCCGGCGTCGGTCCGGGGACGTGACGTCGATGAACGTGCCCGCTCCGCTGTCCGCCTCATCACTCCAGCCGCGGATCCGGGTCGCGACCGCCGTCAGGCGCTCGTCACCAGGGGGGACGTCGAGGTAGAACAAGGATTCCTCCGGCACCTGGTCGTCCCCACCCCAACGGACGACACCGTCCAGTTCGGCGAGGATGTCCCTGACCACCGCGACCTCCAGGTCCTGAAGGTTGCCACGGCTTCCGACAGGACAGTGGCCTGGTCTGATGCGTACCGCCGTCCCCGACGCGAGGGCCGACTCCGGTCGCCGGCGACGGACCTTCACCGGGGGACACCATCCGACGACTTCTCCCCTCCGGAGTTCGTCGATCTCGTAGTGGAACCGTCGGACCAGGTGGACGAGGACAACGTCGACGTCGCCGATCCGGACCTGCAGGCCGTCGAGGGGTGTCCCGGGGACGGGCCGGGTGTAGATGCTGCCGTGGTCGTCGACGACTCTCTCCATCTCCCACCCGTTCGTCGACGTCAGCCCGGTCAGGACCTTCTTGTGGCGCTCCCGCAGGCGCCGTTCGGCGGGCGATACGTCACGTCGCCCGGGTTCGGGTGTCGGGACGGCGTGGGCCGGTTGCGCGACGACCCCCGACGCCGTTGCCGCAGCACCGATGATGGCTACGCGGGTGAGGAAGTGTCTGCGGGACAACGGTGAACACGTCGGACGCCGGATGTTCATGGGAGTCCTCTCCTGTCGGGGTTCAGCTGCGGAAAGAAGCGGGGGACGGCAGGGACGGCCGCAAAAACGGTGGCGAACGGCCGACCGGGCGGCCGCCGTCAGGCGTTCCGCGAGATGCCGTTGTACTTCTCGAAGATGTGGTAGAGGCCCATGCGTCT
>JAUPKJ010000405.1 GCA_030837505.1 Actinomycetota bacterium | reverse complement strand
CCGCACAGGCCGCACCCTGCGCCGGGTCCACCGGCGTCACCGTGGTGGTGGACTTCACCCGCGTCGGTGGAGGCCTCGTGACGGCCTGCGCTCCGGGGGACCCCGCCACCGGGCTGGCGGCACTCCAAGGGGCGGGTTTCACTCTGACCGGGACCCGCAGATCAGGATTGGCGTTCATCTGTCGGATCAACGGCCTTCCCACTGCCGCCAAGGATGCCTGCGTCAACACGCCTCCGGCCAGTGCCTACTGGTCGTACTGGCACGCCCCACGACAGGGGACCTGGACCTACAGCACCCAGGGCGCAGCCGTCCACAACCCGGCGCCGAACACCGTGGAGGGATGGTCCTTCGGATCGGGCCAGGTACCAGGGATTTCCCCGCCCTGACCGATCGCCCGACCTCCTCGGCCGCGGAACCCCGTTCGGGCGTTCCGCGGCCGAGGAGCCACTGACTCTCGTGGGAATCCTGTCCCACCTGTTTCCACCGACCTCACTTCGGCCGGTGTCGGACGCGTTCTGACGGCGTTGACGAAGCGTCTCAGAGTCCGCCCTACGAGTCTCCACCGTTCTCGTCGGCCACAGGTTCCGCACCCGATGACGGCCCGGGGACTCTCCTCGGAGTGCTCGCGGCGGCGGCTCCCGCCGTCCTCCCCGGGGCCTCGGAGCAGGTGGCGCCGGTACCGGCGTCGGTACCGGCGTTCGGGGGACGGAAGGAAACGGGTGGGCGGAAGGCTGCGCGGCGGGCGGCGCGGCGGAAGGTTGTCAGGAGGGCCGGGCCGGTCAGACAGACGAGGGCTGCCGTCGTCACGGCTCTGCCGGTGTCCCACCCCAGGGACGTGAGGGCGTCGAACACCAGGTAACGGTGCCACTGCTCGGTGAACGACAGACCGGGCGCGTAGGCGATCGAGCTGCCGGGGTCCACGGAGAACGGCCAGAACGACAGATTGAGCAGGAACCCGTACACGTAACCGGACAGGCCGCCGTACACCGCGAGCAGGGCCAGTTCGCAACGGCCACGGCAGGCGGGCAGGAGTCCGGCGCCCATTCCCACCCAGGCACAGCCGAACATCTGGTACGGCATCCAGGGCCCGACGCCGCCGGTCAGCAGAGCCGAGGCGAACAGCGACGTGCACCCCAGGACGAAACCGAATCCCGGTCCGAAGACCCTGCCCGCGAGGACCAACAGGAAGAAGACCGTCTCGACCCCGGCGGTCCCGGCGCCCAACGGGCGCACCGCCGCGTTGACGGCCGAGAGCACCCCCAACATCGCCAGGGCCTTGGCGTCGATCCCGCCGTCGGCGATCTGTGCGAAAGCCACGGCCAGCACGAGCCCCAACAACAGACCGAACAGCAGCGGTGGCAGCAGCACCGATCCCACCCGTCCGGCCGGCACCACGAACGGCCACGTGAACGCCACGAGTCCGAGGAAGGACGCCGCGGCCAGGGTGAGCGCAGAACGCCGCCCCACCCGCACCGCCACCGGCCCGGCCCCGCTCATCGGCGAGCCCCCGTGGCCGGCTCGTCGAGGGCCTGCACGACCTCCCGGACCGTCAGACACTGCACCGGCGCCAGGATCTTCGCCACCTGGGGGGCGAACGCCGGGGACGCCGTCAGGACGGTCCGGGCCGGCCCTTCCGCCACGACCTCGCCCTCGGCCAGGACCAGCACCCGTCTGCAGGCCGTCGCCGCGAACTCGACGTCGTGGGTCGCGACCACGATCGCGTGCCCGCGGGCGGCCAGATCCGTGAGTACCACCGCCAAGGCGGTCTTCGCACGGTAGTCCAGGCCCCTCGTGGGTTCGTCGAGCAGCAGGACCTGCGGTCGGCCGCACAACTGGATCGCCAGCACGAGCCCGAGCTGTTGGCCTGCGGACAGGTCACGGGGATGGGCGTTCCGATCGATCCCGGGAACCAGACGTTCGAGCAAATCTCCGGCCGTCTCGCCCAGCACCCGAGCCGGCCGGAGACCACGGCCTGTAGACGGGCCCCTCGCCCCTCCCTCGCCCGAGCCGTTCCCGGCGGCGGCATCGAGATCGGCCTGGCACAGTTCTTGGTCCACCGTGTCCAGATACAGCAGGTCAGTGGGGGTCTGCGGAACGAGAGCGACCAGCCTGCGAGCCCGGTCCGGCGGCAGCTGCACCGGGTCGACCCCAGGCCCGCAGCTTTCCCGGTTCCCCCCGCCCGCCGTTCCCCCGTCGCCCGACACACCACCGTCGTCCTCGGGACGGGCTACCCGAAGCCGTCCACCGGCTCGTCGGGCCGCTCCCGCGAGCGCCCACAACAGCGATGATTTGCCCGATCCGTTGCGTCCCATGAGCGCGACGATCTCTCCGGCGCGCAGTCGCAGGTCGACGTCGCGAACGGCGTGGATCCTGCCGTGTCGGACGCGGAGGCGGGTGGCGTCCAGGAGCGTGGGCGAGTCCGCGTTCTTCGGTTCCGGTGCTCGTGTTCGGACCATCGTGGTGGACAGGCGTTCGCGCAGCGGAGCGGCCCGTCGGCGGGCGTCCCGGACCGACAGCGGGAGCGGGTCCCAGCCGGCTGCCCTGCCGAGTTCGATCACGGGAGGGGCCAGCCCGGCGGTCGCCAGCACCTCTCCGGGTTCTCCACAGGCCACGGTTCCGTCGCCGGGCAGATGGATGATCCTGTCGGCGTACTGAACGACGCGTTCCAAGCGGTGTTCGGCCAGTACCACCGTGATCCCCAGGTCGTGTACGAGACGGGTCACGGTCGCCAGGACCTCCTCGGCGCCCACCGGGTCGAGGGCCGAGGTCGGTTCGTCGAGGACCAGGACCTCGGGGCGGGCCGTGAGCGCTGCGCCGATGGCCACCCGCTGTTGCTGGCCGCCGGACAGCGCCAGCAGCGAGCGCCGTCGCAGGTCGGCGATCCCGAGCAGGTCGAGGGTCTGTTCGACCCTGGTCCGCATGGCCTGCGGGGGGACGGCCAGCTGTTCCATCGTGTAGGCGAGTTCTTCCTCGACCGTGTCCGTGACGAAGCCCGCGACCGGGTCCTGCCCGACCACGCCCACGACGTCGGCGAGGTCCCGGGGGCGTGTCCGCGCGGTGTCACGGCCCGCCACAGTCACCCGTCCGGTGAGGGAACCGCCCGTGAAGTGGGGCACGAGCCCGTTCAATGTGCCCAACAGGCTGCTCTTGCCAGTGCCCGTGTGTCCGATCACCAAGCACAGTTCGCCCTCCTCGATGTGCAACCGGACATCGGTGAGGACGGGCGCGGGGGCTTCCGGGTAGGTCAGGCCGACACGGTCGAACTCGATCATTCGGGGTCGCTCCCCGGGACGCCGGCGGGGGGCGGCGGCGCGGCGAAGGCCGCCAGCCCCATGGACAGGACGATGCCGACGGGCACCGGCGGCAACTCGGGCCATCGCAGGGTGTCCGCGCCGGCGGCCTGGGCCGTGGGGTCGAAGCCTGTTCCCATCACGAGGGCCAGGGCCCCGACGAACCCGGCCCCGGCGACGATCCATTCGGGGGTCAGCCAGGGATCCGGGCGGTACCGGGTCCGGCGGACCCTGCCCCCGGCGAGGGCGAGGCCCGCGCCGCACGACACCGTCCCGACGGCGAAGCCCGCCAGGCCGGTAGCGGGCGGGACCGTGGTGTCCAGCAGCCCGTAGGCGCCCACGCACAGTGCGACCGGACCGGACAACAGGAGCGCGCTGGTGACCCTCCGCCTGGTCTCGGGCACGACTCGCGCACGCCCGTACCCGCGGGAATCCATGCTCGCGGCCAGATGCAACGAGCGTTCGAAAGCGTCGTGCAGAACCGGCACGACGATCGTGCTCAGCCCACGCCGCCGGGACCGCCGCCCCCCTCGCAGCCTCGTGGCTCTGCGCACCCGCTGAGCGGAGTGCGCCAGCTGCGGCGCCGTCGTCAGCGCGACCGTGACGGCGACCCCCAGCTCGTGCAGGGCCCCCGGTAGCGACTGCAACGCGTGTTTGGGATCGGCGAGGGTGTTCACGGCCCCCAGACAGCACAGCAGACAAGCCAGGCGCAGGCCGTCGACGGCAGCCGCCACGACCGCTTCCAGGGCCACGGGCCCTCCGATCCGAACACCTGCGTACCAGTCGGGCAGAGGGACCCTCGGCAGTGCGAACAGGATGTGCGCCCCGGCCGGGGCCCCACCGCCGAAAACCGCTCGGAACACCACCCGTATCCCGATGACGACGAGCGCCAGCACCAGGTAGCTGCGGTAGGCCCCTGCCCACGGGGCCTCGGTGCGCCGGGCCGACACCACCAGGCCCAGCACCGCCAGCACCAGGACCAGCAGCAGGGGGTTGACGGTCCGCCCGGCGGCGGTTGCCGGACCGACCGACCAGATCCACCAGGCCACCGGGTGCAGGGCCCGGGCCGGACGGCCGCGCACGGGCAACTCAGTCCTCCCGCCGGGGACGGCGCAGCGCATGGAACACGCCGGCGCCTCCGAGCAGCAGGACGATCCCCAAAGTGATCAGGGCCGGGGCCGGGGAACCAGCGTCGAACGCACTGCTGTCCGCAGCGGTGTTCGAACCGTCCCCGGGCAGTCCGGCATCCAGCACGACCTGTGGCTGTCCGGGTTCCCGCGACGACCCGGCCGGGAGGGCGGAGCCGGTCACGGTCCTCAACGGCGTCTGCGGGGTCGCGGCGGCCGGCGAGGGCCCGGTCCCTGAGAGACCCGTCCCTGACAGACCCGGGGAGGCCGCTGAACCGGCGCCGGCCGCGGCTCCCGGCCGTGCCCCTGCTCCCGTCCGCACCCCTGACACACCGCCGTCGGCGGACGCCCCGGGGGCAGTTCCCCCGGCCCCCGTCGGGGCCGGTTTCCCGGGGACCTCCGGCTCGGCCGGGGCCGGCGCGGCGGGGCGCAGCGAATCCGGATCCACCGTGGGCACGGCCGATCCGGACGAACCGGTGAGGTCGGTGCCACCGAAGGTCCACAGGTCGACGCTGCCGGGCTCCGGCTCGTGGCTCATCGCCCCGAGCTTGCTGTACGACCAGGTGGAACGGCCCGGGGCCGCATGCCAGTAGGACCAGTAGGCACTCGCCCCGGGAGTGAGGACACAGGGCTCCTCCCGGGCGCCGGGCCGGGGGGCCCCGGAGGCATAACCCGTGTACGAAAGGCGGCAGACGAACGCGGGACCGTCGTGCTGGGTCCCGGTGGTGCGCAACCCGTTCTGGTTCACCAGGGCGTACCCGGTCGTCGGAGTCGTGCCGCAGGACCGAACGATCGGCCCGCCCCAATGTCCGAAGTCGACGGCGACCACCGCCCCGCGCTCGCGCGTGCAGTACGACATCGGCCGGGCCCCCGCTCTCCACCGTGTGAATGCTCTCTCGAACGCCGCTGCGGGCCTCGGCGCGGTGACAGCGGCCGCCCCGGCCCCCGAACCCAGCGCCTGCGCGGGTGAGGCCGCCGGGAGCCAGATTCCCGAGATCGCCAGGAGCGAGCACAGGAAAATCCTGGGATATTGGGAACGACCGGCCTCGGTGACACCCTCCCTCGGGCGGGCCTGGTCCCGGTCCGTCCCGAGGGACTGGTGTCGGGCGGGCCGGGGATTCCTGCCTGCGGAGACGGCCCTGCCACCGGGCTGGTTCATGGTTCCTCCTTGGGGGCCGTGCCTTGTGCGTCCTCGATCGGGGGCTTGCCACCGGGTGGGGGACCGGACCTGCCTGTCGTCCCGCCCGGTGCGGGCACGGAGCCGATCGCCGCCGAGCGACGCCTGCGGTGCAGCAGCGGGATCACGACGGCAAAACCTGAGGTCACCGCGAGGACGACCCACCACAGGCCGTGGATCGCCCCGCCCTGGTCACCGGGCCGGCTCCGGGCCGCCGGGGCTGCCCGTACGGTGCTGTCCGGGGCAGTACCAGGCTCGGTCGGCGAACCGGCGACCGACGGCGCCGCGACGGGCACAGGGACGAGGTCGGCAGGCAGGACCGCCTGCACCGGTGGAAAAGTCCCGGGCCTGGTCGGGAGGAGCTGCCGTGGGATCCGGGCCGGGGCCGGGGCCGGGGAACCCGCCCCGGGCCGTGCCGCAGTGGGGCGGGGCGAGGAAGTGTTTCTCGGGGGACCCGGGGGACCCGAGGGACCCGGAGGACCCGCCGGGCCGGGTCCGCCCGTGGGGCCGGGGGAGGGTCCGCCCGTGGGCGACACCGTGGGCGACACCGTGGGGGAGGGCCGGGAAGCGAGATCGATGTACAGGTCCGCGAAGGAGATCCCTGTCGCGCCCCCGAGGGCCTGCGCCGAGGCCCGCACGTCGGACCCCGGCTGCCCGGCCACCACGCAGAACCCGCCGTCGGCGTTCTGTTGGGAGGCCAGGAACGACGCTGCCGCCGCGATCGGCCCGGCGTAGGTCTCCCGGCGCAGTGATAGCCCTTGCAGCGCCAGAGCCGCCGAATTGACCGACTCACCGTACGGGCCGGTGAACCCGCCGTCGGACAGCTGCCGGGCGGCGATCCAGGCCAGGGCACGATCGACGGCGGCTCGCCTGTCGGGGGCCAGGTCGAGCGCCATGGCGGCCATGGCCGTGCTGTCGATGTCGCTGTCGCCCGTGCTGGGGATCAGACTGGGGAAAGAACCGTCCGAGTGCTGGAGACGTGCCAGATGGTCCAGGGGCGACACGGCGTCGTCACCGGCTCGCAGCTGGGCGATGATCCCCAGAGACTGTCCGAACACCGACGTGGCGTAACGATAGTTACCCCTGCCCGCGCAACTGGTGTCCGGCGCTGACGATGCACCCTGGCACACGGCCAAGGACAGCGCCCCGATCAGGTCGTGGCCCCCGAAACTCCTCGGGTTCCGACCCACGGCCTGGGCCAGCAGTGCTTGTTTGCCCAGGGAACCACCGGACACCCACTCGGTTCCGATCCCTGTCCACAGATCGATCGTGCTGCCGGTCCCGTCGGGCGACCCGCTGTCGATGAACTCGACGATCCCGGACAGAACATCGAGCCGAGCGCCCGTCGCGACGAGGGCGAACGCCGTGTCGATCGTCAGGCCCCAGTCGGCGAAACCCGAACCGGCGACGACCTCGTGGTAGTGGCCGTCTCGGAGTCTGTCGGGGGCTACGAGGTACTGCGTCCCCGCCGACAGGTCCGGGGCCGTGGGCCGGATCCCTGCCCCGGCGGCCGCCGGGGAGGGAACGAAAGGAGACGGCCCGAACAGGACCGCGAGCACGAGCACCGCAACGGGCACCGCCGCCATGGAATGTCACCACACCCTCTCTCGGGGAGATCCGCCCCGGAGGTCGAGGTGATGACGGCAGGAGTCTCTGGCTGACGCGCCGACCCCATCGGTCGGTCACGGTCACAGTGGCGGGACCGCACCGGATTCGCACCGGTTTCCTCGTCTGACGTCATCTTGCAGTGCGATTGTCCCATCAGCCCAGGAACAGAGCAAGATCACTTGTCGGGAGAGGACGCCGCGCTCGCCGCCGTCTGTTCTCCGTTGTGAACGGCTCGTCCGGCAACGGGGAACAGACCACCGAGTGAACGGCGGTGTGGGGAAGCGACACCCGTCATGTTTCGTGGGGCAGACCGGTTCCCGGTCGGCCCCGGTCGGCCCGACGATGAACGGTCAGGGCGTGGCCGTGGTGCAGGTCGCGCCGTTGAGGGTGAAGGCGGTGGGGGCCTTCGGGGCGGTGCTGTGATCGGCCAACCAGCCCAGGGACACCGAGGCGTTCGGGGGGAGGGAAGCGTTGTACGAGGCGTTCCGGGCCAGAACCGAACCGGATCTCGCACTGAGCACCGCGTTCCAGACGGAAGTGATCCTCTGGTCCTCCGGCAGCTCGAACGCCAGCTCCCAGCCTTCGATTGTCTTCGCGCCGGTGTTCGTGACCGTGACGGCGGCCGTCAGACCGGTGTTCCACCCATTCACCGCTGTGGACACCCGGCAGGAACCCGCCGGTGTCGGCGTGGCGGAGGGGCTGGGGCTTGTGGAGGGGCTGGGGCTCGGCGAGGTGGACGGACTGGGTGAGGCGGACGGACTCGGTGAGGTGGACGGACTGGGTGTCGAGGACGGGCTCGGGCTCGGGCCGGGGTCGGCCTCCGTGGTGACGGCCACGTCGTCCACGAGCAGGTCCGCGAGGGTGTCGGACGTCTCCACGTACAGGCTGAGGGCCGTGAACCCTGCGAAGGGCAGGTAGCCGCCGGACACCTCGGTCCAGCGGTCGGCGGTGACCGCGGTGTTCGAGCTGACGCCCTCGTAGAAGGTGTCCTCCGGCAGGGTCCGCTGCACGCTGACCCGGGCGGTCCCGGTCCCCTCGGCCAGTCGGACCCAGGCCGAGACGTGGTAGAGCCTGCCGGGGGCGAACAGGTCGGTCACGGGCACCGCCGGACCCTGCCAGTTCGCCGTGCGGTCCCTCGCCAGCAGGGCGGCCGTTCCCGTCCGGGCGGCGTCCAGTGTCTGTTCGACACTCTCACCGGCCCGGGCACCCCACCCGTCGAGGCCGTCCTCGAACCCTGTGGACAGCACGGTCCTCATCTGCGGCGCGGGAGGGGCCGAGGGCACCTCGGGGGTTCCGCCCAGGGCCCGCACGACCGCGGAGTAGGCCGGTTTGGCCGTCCACTGTTCGTCGAACAACAGCGCGGCCCCGTACCCGGGGAAGGTCCCCGGGACCCACGAGTCCCCGTCGAACGCCCCCCACGTGGTGATCCCGGTGCAGCCCTTCACCGACACGCACGCGCTCACCACGGCGCCGTAGTCGTCGGCCTGCCCGGAGAGCTTCTCGGCCGTGGCCGGCATCGGGATCCTCACGTCGAGCTCAGTGATCTCCACGTCCAGACCCAGCTCGGTGAACCGCCGGATGTTGTCGGCGATGTCGCCCGGCACCTGGCCCCGGATGAGATGCGCCTGCAGCCCGACCCCGTGGATCGGCACCCCCTGCTGTTTCAGACGCTTCACCAGCTCGTACAACCCGGTGCTCTTGGCGTTGATCCCCTCGACGTTGTAGTCGTTGACGTAGAGCCGGGCCCGGGGGTCGGCCTCGTGGGCCGCCCGGAAGGCGTCGGCGAGGTAGCTCTCCCCGAGGCGGTCGTACCAGACCGACGAGCGCAGGGT
>JAUPKJ010000404.1 GCA_030837505.1 Actinomycetota bacterium | reverse complement strand
GGGTCCGGTCCTGTCCCGGGCCCAGCGGACTCGGCCCGCAGGGAGCGTCGGCCACCGGCGGCCCCGCCCCGAGCTCCGCTCAGACACGGTCCGGGGCGGCCGAGACCAACTCGTCCACCAGTTTCGCCAGCCGGTCGTCGCCGTACTTCGCCCGGGTCCAGCAGGGCGGCACATGCAACCGGGTCGATCGGGAGCCCTCCGAGAGCAGCAGCAGCGTCGGCACGTTCCCCAGGCAGTCCATGAGCCCCTCCCAGTTGCGCACCAGTTCCTCGTCGTGGTCGCGGTCGTCGAGGACCACCAGGGGATGCTGCTGGCCGTGGACCAGCCCACAGAGCGAGACCAGGTCCCGGGCCCGCCGGCAGCGCACCCCCCGGAGCTCCAGCTCATGACTGATCAGTTGGTACGCCGGGCCGGGCGCAGCCATGATCACTGCGGTTCTGGTGGGATCCTGACAGGCCCCGTCGTCCTCCTGGGCCTGCGCCCAGTCCGGGGCCAGCCGTAACGGGCTCCTCACCGGCAGATCGAAATGGAACATCGAACCGTCTCCCCCCGCACTGACCAGTCCGATCCTCCCCCGATGTTGCTCCACCAGCCCCTTGCAGATCGCCAGTCCCAGGCCGCTGCCGCCCTTCGAACGCGTGGCGGAGGAATCGACCTGCACGAAACGTTCGAACAACGTGCCCTGTTTGTCTGCGGGGATTCCCGGGCCCCGGTCCGTCACCCGGAACATCACCCGGTCGGTGCCGTGGCGTTCGGCCGACAGATCCACCCAACTGTTCTCCGGGGAGAACTTGATGGCGTTGGACAGCAGGTTCGTCAGCACCTGCACGATCCGGTCCGGGTCCGCCTCGAACTCCAGGGACGGGTCGGGGATCCTCGTGCGCACCTCCACGCCCGAGTCCTGGGCCATGCCCTGGACAGTCTCCAGCGCGTCGTGGATAACCCGGTACACGCGCAGACGCCGTACGGACAACTCCACGCGTCCGAGCGCGATCTTGTCGAGCTCCAGGATGTCGTTGATCAGCCGGATGAGCCGTTCGGTGTTGTCCCGCGCGATGGTGACCATCTCCACGGCCTCCTGCGGCAGCTCCCCCACGACGCCCCCGGCCAACAGCCCCAGGGAGCCGCGGATCGACGTCAGGGGGGTGCGCAGTTCGTGCGACACCGTGGACACGAACTCGCTCTTCAGTCGTTCCACCTCCTTGGCCCCGGAGATGTCCCGGGCGATCATCGACAGATAACCGGTGACGCCGCGTTTCTCCTCGTGCGCGAGCACCACGTGGGACAGGGGGACCTCGCGGCCCTCGACGTCGACGACGGTGGTCTCCCCGGACCACGACCCCTCCTTCAGGGCCGTGGGGATCGCCGTGCCCAGCAGACGCCGCCGATCCTCCCGGGGCATGTACCGCGTGAACGGGATCTTCTTCTCCGCCAGGTCGTCCTCCGGCAGCCCCAGCAGTTTCCGGGCCGTGAGATTGCAGTACTCCAGAACCCCCTCCGAGTCGGTGATGGCCACGAGATCCGTGGTCTTCTCCAACACGGCCGCCAAACGCGACAACCACTCCTTGTCGGTGCGCCACGCCGTGATGTCCTGCCCCGACCCGAAGAACAACTTCCGGTCGTGCGAGGCCGACGTGACCCAGCGCACCCAGCGCGCCGAACCGTCCTTGTGGAGAAAACGGCACTCGATCGGGGTGTTGGGAGAGCCGACCCCTTCGGGACCGGTTCCGTTAGGAGCCTGTACCCCGTCGAGGTACTTGAGGTACTCGTCCATCTTCTGCAGGACGAGATGCTGGTCCTCCTCATGGACGACCGACAGGGACGTCCGGGACATCAGCTCCTCGGCCGTGAAACCGAGCAGGTCACTGAAAGCGGGATTCACCCTCACGAAATTGCCGTCGAGCCCCGTGATGCTCAGCAGGTCCAGCGACTCGGAGAAGAACCCGTTCAGGTACTCCTCGGCGCGTTTCTGCGAGGTGAGGTCGTCCAGGATCCCCACGATCCGGCGCTCGCCGTTGGTCGTGAACTCCTTCAGGGACATCCGGACCGGGAACACCGACCCGTCCTGCCGACGGGCGAAGACCTCCCGCGAGCCGGGCTTCGGGTGCCACTCGACCTGGCCGTCCCGGTGCACCAGACCCTCACGGTGCTCCCGACGCCGCTTCTCGGGAACCAAGGAGATCACGTCCTGGCCCACGATCTCCTCCTCGGGATACCCCAGGACCCCGGCGGCGGCGAGGTTGCAGGCGATGATCTTCCCCGAGCCGTCGAAGGTGAGGATCGCACTCGGTGAGGCGTCCAGGGTGGCGGCCAGCCGCTCCCTCTTGACCTTCAGACGGGTCTCCAGACGTCGTTGCCGGGTGACATCGGTGAGCGTCGCCACGTACCCGCACTCCGAGGTCGGTTCCGGCAGACACGCGTACCTCGCGGCCACCCACCGGACCGGCTGGTCCCCGTCCACGACCCCGAACCAGGTCTCCGGGCGCGGGCGGCCCTCGTGCGTCGCCCACCGGTAGGGGACGTCGTCGTCCTGCCGGAGCGTGCCGTCCGACATCAGCAACTGCCTGGGCCGCCGGACCGGGTCGTGCCCCAGGAGCTCGCCCTCGGCCAGGGCCAGCAGCCGCAGCGCCTCGCGGTTGCCCCGCGTCACCGCCCCCGTCGCATCGAACAGCAGGACCCCGGCGCTCAGGGCGTCCAGGACGGACACCGGCACCGTCGGCCCGGGCACTGTCGGCCCCGGCACTGTCGGCCCCGGCACTGTCGGCCCGGACGGTGCTGGCCCGGGCACCGGCGGGACACGGTCCTTCTGTCTCTCGGCGTCCGCGCACCCCGAGGGTTCGTTCACCGTGGCAGCCTCCCTCCTGTCGCCGGGACACGAGGCCGGACGAACGACCTCAGCTGTGAGTGTCGGACGCCGCGGGACCGGCTCTGAGCCCTGCTCCGCGGTTTTCCGCCCTACGGGCCCCCGCCGGTGTCACTGGTGTCCGCCCACCGGGCACGTCGCCGCGGGAACGGTCAAGGTCCTTCCCCCACCGGCCGAAGCCCTACCGCAAGCTCCCGAGACAGCACCGCAGACCACGCTGCGCACGCCGGGCAGCGGCGGGGAACGAGGAGGACCGTGAACGTCGAGAGCGTGCTCGTCGTCGACGACGAGCCGGACATCCGGGCGATCGCCTCCATCAGCCTGGGCAAGGTGGGCCGGTGGCAGGTCACGGCGGTCGCCGACGGCTACGCGGCCCTCGAGGAGGCTGCCGCGCAGCAGCCGAGCGTGATCCTCCTGGACATGATGATGCCGGGGATGGACGGCCTGCAGACCCTGCAACGCCTGCGCGAGGACCCCCGGACCTCCGGGATCCCGGTGCTGTTCGCCACGGCCAAGGTCCGACAGTCGGAGATCGACCGGTACCTCGGGGCGGGGGCCTGCGGCGTGATCCCCAAACCGTTCGACCCCATGCTGCTGCCCGGTCAGATCCTTCGGGCGCTGCAGCACGAACCCGCCGGGACCGAAGGGACTCAGCCCCCGTGACCGCTGCCCCCCAGGGCCCGGGCCCCCGGTCGTTGCACACCGCCGAGGACGTGGACAAGGCCCTCGCCGAGGTGTGGGCCTCGGCCCGTGAAATCGTCCGCGAACGGCTGCAGGTCCTGCGGACCGTCCTGTCGCGCATCATGGCGGACCTGCCCGTGGACCCGGACGATTACCGGCGGGCCGAGACGGCGGCCCACACCCTGGCTGGCACCCTGGGCACCTTCGGCCTGCCCCGCGGGTCACAGCTCGCCTCCTCGATCGAACAGATCCTGGGGGAGAGCCCCGTCCCCGACGAGGCCCTCGACACCCTCGCCGGCCGGCTGGGGGAACTCGTCGACCTCGTGCACACCGCCCTGGGCGACACGGAACACCCCACCTCGACCGGCGACGGAGCAGCCTCCCCCTCAACAGCCGCCGTGCCCGGCCCCGCCGGACCCCTCTGGGGCCGAGGGGAGGGCGACCCCCAGTACGTGGCAGTTCTGGGAGGTTCCCCGACCCTGACGGCGCTCGCGCAGGAACTCGGTCGGGCGGGCCTGCCGGCTGGCCTCGTCACCCGGGTCGAGGAGCTGACCGCGCGGGGGGCGGCCGACGGGGCCCCGGCCCTTCTGGTGGACCAGGACAGCAGCCCCCTGGACGGGGTCGACCTGTGCCGGCTCCTGCGCCTGAGACGCGAATGGGATCCCTGCCCGATCGTCCTGATGGCCTCGGACAACGACCCCCGGCTGGCCAAGCGTCTCCTGTCGGCCGGGGCCGACGACGTGGTGCCGACGACTCTGCCGCCGGACACGATCGTGGACGTCCTGCGCCGGTGGGGCCGGGACTGCCAGAGCGCCGTCCGGCCCGGGGCGAGGGACACGACGGCCGGCATCCTGCTTCCCGACGCCTTCGTGGCCCTGGCCTCCTCCCGTCTGGAACGGTGCCACGAACTCCAGGTGCCCTTGGCTCTGCTGCGCGTCCTGCCCGAGGACACCGACAACAGCTCCGGCAAGGAGGCCGTCACGGCCCGGGCCGCGGACGCGCTGCGTGCTTGTTTCCGGGCCCACGACCTGCTCGGGCGGTGCGCCAAGGAGGGACTCCACGTCGCCGCCGTCGGCATGTCCGTGCAGGACCTGCAGCCGCGTCTGCCCATGGTGCGACGGGCCCTGGCGGAGCGAGAAGTTCTGGCGACCGTGACCTCGACGGTTTCGTCCGAGGACGACACGGATCTGCAGGAGCTGTTGGCCGTCGTCCACGGGGAACGGACCGGTGCTGTGCCGGGGGAGGAGCTGCCCGGGGCCCTCCCGCCGGCCCCCGCCGGTGCCGTGCCCGGGACGACGTCCCCCGACGACCCCTGGGCGTACCGGCCGGTGGTGCTCGTCGATGACGACCAGGTCGTCCGGGAACTGCTCAAACGGGTCCTGAGCAGCCGGGGGTTCAGCGTGGTGGAGTTCGACAACGGCGTCGACGCCGCCAGTGCGCTGTCGGCTCCCGACGCCCCGGATAGGTTCCGGCTGGTCGTCCTCGACGTCAACCTGCCGGGGACCAACGGCTTCGGGGTCCTGCGGGCCATGCGGGACGCCGGGACCGTCGGGAGACTGCCCGTCGTCCTGCTCACGGCCCGGGCCCGCAGCGAGGAGGTGCTCGAGGGGCTGGAACTGGGCGCCTCGGACCACTTGGCCAAGCCCTTCTCCGTCCCCCTGTTCCTCCACAAGATCAACACCTTGTTGGCCCGGAGGACACCATGACGGCCTCGACGGTGCTGCTGATCGTTCTGATCATCCAGGTGGAGGCCCTGGTCGGGCTGTTGGTCCTCCAGGGCCACGGCGCCCTCGGCGCGCATCGGGCCCACCGACGAGCGCCCGCGGTCGACAGCGCCCAGGAGATCGTCCTGCGCAGTGTCTTCGAGGGGAGGGTCCTGCCGGACACCGTCCCGCGGCTACGGCGTCTGCCACCGTCGGTACGCACCCGCCTGCTGGGAGAACTGGGCACGGACCTCACCGGGGGCGACAGGGAGCTGCTCGCACAGATCGCCGACTCGGCCGGGGTCCTGCGACGCGCGAGGAAGAACCTCCGAAACCCCGACTGGAGGGTCCGGCTGACGGGACTGGACGTCCTGGCGGCCCTGGAGATCCGGCACCGCAGATCGCACCGGTTCCTGTCCGACCCGGCCCCCGCAGTGCGCGCGGCCGCAGCCCAATGGGTGAGCGACACCGAACCGCACCCGGACTCCCTGGCGGCAGTGGCCGACCTGCTGAACGATCCCCACCCCACGGTCCGGTTCGCCGCGCGGGTCGCCGTGATCTCGGCGGGGCAACGCGCCGCGGACCTGCTGTTGGACTGCGGACAAGGACCGACCTGCCCGTCCCCGACCACCCTGCTGTCCCTGGCGGTGCCCGGACCGGGTTTCACAGCACTGGCCCTGTCGGTCGCGGACGACCCCGATCCCCGGGCCCGACGGGCCGCGGCGGCCGTCCTGGGGCAGGACGAATCGCCGGAGGCCGTCGCCGGTCTGGGCCGGATGCTGGACAGTCCGGACGCGACGGTCCGGCGGGCCGCCGTCCGGGCCCTGGGCGGTTCCGGGAGGTCCACCGACGTACGAACCCTGGCCCGCCTGGCCAAGAACGATCCGGACGGTCTGGTCCGGGAGTCCTGCCTGCGAGCCCTGCCGGAACTGGGAACGGCCGGCCGACTCGCGCTGGAAGCCCTGGCAGCGCAGACAGTAGAGGACACGGCAGCGCAGGGCACGGACGGGTCCACTGGGACGCGCCATGGATGACGGGCTGCTCCGGGAGATGCTCGTTGTGGTCAACGAGATCGTCCTGGTCTACTTCGTCCTGGTCAACCTCGCCCAGGGCACGCTGGTGGTCTGC
This sequence comes from Actinomycetota bacterium, assembly GCA_030837505.1. GTDB lineage: Bacteria > Actinomycetota > Actinomycetes > Actinomycetales > Kineosporiaceae > JAUPKJ01. The sequence goes on along the minus strand of JAUPKJ010000404.1, from coordinate 2,226 downwards.
GGCGGCCTGGAGGCCAGGGACGGGATGACCGAGGCCCGGGGACGGCGCTGGCTCGCCCGGTCCTCGAATCTCCTGCCGAGCCTCAGTGTCCTGGTCCCGGCGCACAACGAGGGCCTGGCGATCGTCGAGATGGTCACGGCCACCCTGGCCGTGCACTACAACCGGCTCGAAGTCGTCGTCGTGAACGACGGCTCGACCGACGACACCATGGAGAGACTGATCCGGGAGTTCTCCCTCGAACCTCTCCTGCGCCCCGACGCCCTGCGGATCCCGACCCGCCCGGTCCGCGAGGTCTACGGCTCCCACCAGTACCCCGGGCTGATCGTCGTGGACAAGGAGAACGGCGGCAAGGCCGACGCCCTGAACGCCGGCCTCGTCCGCGCCGTCGGAGACCTGATCTGCGCCGTGGACGCCGACACCGTCCTGGACCCCGACGCCCTGGTCCGGTTGGCCCTTCCCCTGGCCCAGGACGAACAGGTGCTCGCCGCCGGGGGCGTCATCCGCGTCGTGAACGGCTGCCGCGTGCGTTTCGGCCGCGTCGTGGAGAGACTGAGCCCGCAGGGGCTGCTCGCCCGTCTGCAGGAGATCGAGTACGCCAGGGCCTTCCTGTTCGGACGCCTGGGCTGGAACCGCCTTGGGGACAACGTGATCATTTCCGGGGCCTTCGGCGTCTTCCGTCGGGACGCCGTCGTGGCCGCCGGCGGCTACCGGGAGAGCACCGTGGGGGAGGACATGGAACTGGTCCTCCGACTGCGCCGCCGGGCCTACGAGGCCGAGCAGGCCCACCGGGTGGTGTTCGTCCCCGACCCCATCGCCTGGACGGAGGTGCCCTCCACCCTGCGCACGCTCGGGCGACAGCGCAGCCGATGGCACCGAGGGCTCGCAGAGGTCATCCGGATGCACTGGCGCGTGATCGGCCGACCCCGGTACGGGCTGATGGGCCTGGTCGTCATGCCGTACTACCTCCTGATCGAACTCCTCGCCCCCGTCGTGGAGGCCCTCGGCCTGGTCTTCCTGGGCGTTGCCCTGTACCTGCAAGCCCTGGCCGTGCCCTTCGCGCTCCTGCTGGCCCTCTCCGCCTACGGCTTCGCCCTCGTCCTTGGGCTGATGGCCCTGGTCCTGGAGGACCTGTTCGACAGACACGACTCCCGCCTGCGGGACCGCACGGCCAGGCTCCTCAGTGCCCTGGTGGAACAGCTGGGCTACCGGCAGCTCACCGTGTGGTGGCGACTGCGCGGCCTGGCCCAGTTCGCCCGGGGCCGGACCACCTGGGGGGAACAGACCCGCCTGGGTTCCCTGGCGGCCGACCCCTCCCGCAACGCCCCCTCGTGGGCCAGGACCGACACCGCGCCGGCCGCGCCGGCCGCCCGCAGAGCGCCCGGCGCGAACACCACGGGGACGACCCGGTGACCGGGGCTCGCGTGCCTCGCGCGGTCCTGGCCGGCCTGGTGCTTCTGGCGTTCCTCGCCGCTGCGACGACCTCGTGCGGGGACGGCGCGCCGTCCGAGGAGATCGTCCTGGTCGGGACCGTGCTCGGGGAACAGGAACTGCGGCCCGTGGACGATCCGACGAGCTGGGCCCCGCAGGAGCGGACCCTGACAGGACTGCGCATGGTCGCGCACGTCGAGAAGGGCACCTACCGCCTGCACACCCTCGGCGGGGACCGCACGTTCCTGCCCGGGGTGAACCTCGGCAGCACGACCCCGGGCCACCAGCCGGGGGAACTGGCCCTGTCGGCTGCCGACTACCGCCGGTGGTTCCCGCTGATGGCCCGGGTGGGGTTCCGCGTCCTGCGCGTGTACACGATCCACCCCCCGGCCTTCTACACCGAACTGGCGCGATTCAACAGGGAGAACCCCGAGACCCCCCTGTACCTCGTCCACGGGGTGTACCTGCCCGACGAGTCGTACGTGACCAAGGGGCTCTACGACCGGGGCGTCACCGAGTCCTTCACCGCAGAGCTGCGGGACGCCGTGGCCGCCGTCCACGGGGACCTAACCCGCCCGCCCCGCCCCGGAAGGGCCAGCGGCACGTGGGAGACCTCCGTGGCTCCCTGGGTGGCGGGCTGGATCATCGGGACAGAACTGGACCCGTGGGCGGTGCGTTCCACCGACCTCGGCCGCAGCGGCGCCCCGGACCATCGCGGCACGTATTTCACGAGTGCCCCGCAGTCCACCCCCACCGAACGTTGGCTGGCCGCGCGCCTGGACGAACTGGCAACTGCCG
>JAUPKJ010000403.1 GCA_030837505.1 Actinomycetota bacterium | reverse complement strand
TCGGGTGGGCTGGGCTGGGCTGGGTGCCCAGTCTCTGCCCTTCCCTCTGCTGCTGCTCTCTTCTGCTTCTGCCTCTCCGGTCACGAAGTGGGAAAGGGCTGTCTTTCGCACCCTAATGACGACCATTTCCCACTTCATGTCGCTGGCAGGACTGGGCAGGGCTGAGTGGGCTGGCAGGGCAGGGCAGGACTGGGGTGGGCAGGGCAGGCAGGGCTGGGCAGGCAGGACAAGGGCAGGGGGTGGGGAGAGGCAGGGGCAGGGGGTGGGGAGAGGCAGGGGCAGGGGGTGGGTACGGTGCGGTACGGGGCCCGGACGGGGCCGAGGGAGGGAAGGATCGGGATGGCGACTGCCTCGCAGTGGTGGGAGGGGGCCCGGCCGCGGACCCTTCCGGCGGCCCTGGCGCCGGTCGCCGTCGGGACGGGGGCTGCGGCTGCCTGTGGTCAGGCCCGAGCCGACCGCGCGGGGCTGGCCCTCGTCGTCGCTCTGGCGCTGCAGATCGGCGTCAACTATGCCAATGACTACTCCGACGGGGTCCGGGGCACGGACGACCAGCGGGTCGGGCCACTGCGGTTGACAGCCTCCGGGGTCGCGCGGCCGCGGACGGTGCTGGCGGCGGCTCTGGGCAGTTTCGCCGTAGCGGCAGCGGCTGGTCTGGGGCTCGTAGCCGTTTCCGGCCGGTGGTGGCTGCTGCTCGTGGGAGTCCTGTGTCTCCTGGGGGCCTGGTACTACACCGGGGGTCGGCACCCGTACGGGTACGCGGGGCTCGGGGAGGTCGCGGTGTTCGTGTTCTTCGGCCTCGTCGCGGTCCTGGGCACGACCTACACCCAGGCCCTGGAGGTACGGTCAGCCGCCGTCGGGGCAGCGGTCGCCGTGGGGGCCCTCGCCTGCGCCCTCCTGGTCACGAACAACCTGCGCGACCTGCCCACGGACGCCGTCGCGGGCAAACGCACGCTCGCCGTGCGCCTGGGCGACGCCGGGACCCGGCGCCTCTACCAGGCTCTGCTGGGCCTGGCGGCGGCCGCGACCCTGGCCGTTGCTCTGACCAGGCCCTGGGCGCTCATGGCCCTGGCGGCTGCCGTCGCAGCCCTCGGTCCGGTCCGAGCCGTACGGTCCGGGGCCACGGGCCGCGAGCTGCTGGTGGTCCTGCGCGACACCGGCCGTCTGGAACTGGTCCACGCTTTCCTGCTGGCCACGGGGCTGGCCCTCGGCTGAGCCGCCCTCAGCCCTCGTCCGCACCGTTTCGCACAGGAGAAAAACTGGAGAACGGGTACTGCTCGGAGGCTGCCCCGCACGCGGCCCGGGCTGACAGAAGTGACGCCGGGCGTCCGTAGGACGCGCCCGGGGGGCCGAAAAGAACTATCTTTGTGCAATGGCGTACGTAGTCCTGACGCTGGCGGCCGTCGGTCTGGCGATCTACGGACTCGTCGACTGCTGGAACAGCAGTGATGAAGAGATTCGAGTGCTGCCCAAACCCTTGTGGATGACGCTCCTGTTGGTCCCCCTGGCCGGTGGCCTGCTGTGGATCACCTTCGGCAAGGCTCCGGGAGGCTGGTCGGGCCCTCCCGGACGGCGGGCTCTCGCCCCCGACGACGACCCGGAGTTCCTGCGCTCCCTGGGGACCGGTTCCGCTCCTCTGCCCCCCGAGCGCGGGCAGGACCGGGACCGCACCGGTCAGGGGGAGGGGAAAGGTGCTGCTGCCGATCCCCGACCGACGGATCCCGACCCGTCGCAGGGCTCCTCGTCCGACAGCGGACCGACCCCGCGCAACGGTGGCGACACCGGGGACCCCGGGCCCAGGCTCCCCTGACCCGTGAGCGGCTCCGACCGTGCGAGCCGAAGCCACCTGTTGCCGGTCGGTCTCAGAGCGTGTCGTGAAACTCCGTCGGTTGCGAGCATCGGTCCGGTCGAGTGCCCTGCCAGGCCGCAGGAGGGGCCGATAGTGGGTCCTGTCGGCCCCGACGAGAACGCCGCAGTGCGCCGACCGGGCCGGGCACAGCGCCGGGCAGGAGTTGGCGAAACAGACCCTGAGAGTGACCGGCAAGAGGTGGCTCCGACAGGTGAGCGGCGTGGCGGGGGGTGGCCGGCAAGACGGCAGGAGGTCGGCGTCCTGGTTCGGGCGTCGGCCGACGCCAACACGGCCGGGCGCCTCCCGGACGCCACGAGCCGAAGCCACCTGTTGCCGCCTCGCTCTAAGCCCCGACCGTTCGGTTGGCCACCGGCAGCAGGTCTGACGCCGGCTCGCTGTAACTGATCGAGGCGAGGTCCGCCCCCTCGTAGTGCAACGAGGTCACCGAGGCCAGGGAACATTCCCTGCGCCGCGGATCGTGCCACAGTCTGCGTCCTTCGGCGCTCAACCGCGCGATCCAAATGGGCAGCTGGTGACTGACGAGCACGGCCTCGTGCCCCTGCGCGGCGTCGCGGGCCGAGGCCGCTGCTGCGAGCATCCGATCCGCCAACTGCTGGTACGGCTCCCCCCAGGACGGGCGGAAAGGGTTGCGCAGGTGCCACCAGATTTTTGGATGGCGCAGGCTGCCGTCGCCGACCCCGAAAGTCTTGCCCTCGAAGAAATTGCCGGCCTCGATCAGCCGGTCATCGATGTCGATCTCCAGGCCGAACTGCGCCGCCAGGGGGGTCGCCGTCTGGCGGGCCCGCTCCAAGGGCGAACTGATCACTGCGGTGACGTCGTGGGTCGACAGATGCTCCGCAGCACGGTCCGCCATCTTCCGTCCGAGGGCTGACAGCTGATACCCGGGCAACCGCCCGTACAGGATCTTCTCGGGGTTCTCCACCTCGCCATGACGCAGCAGGTGGACCGTTGTCCTGGCCCGGCTCATGAGTCAATCCTTGTCATGCGTGCATCCTGTCAGCGTCGTCGGAGGATATTGCGGCGGTGTCCCCCCGAGGCCTCCGCCCGTGTCCCGCGCGTGTCGCCTTCGCCGGGCCCGCCCCTTTCCGTCCCCTGCGACGGTCCCTTCCCTGGCCCACGTCGACCCGAACGGACATCGTGCCGGACCGCTGCGCCACGATCAGGCCTGTTTCCTGCCGGCGGCGGCCGCAGCGGCAGCGGCCCTCGGCAGCGCCTCCACGACCCGGTCCAGAACGGCCTCGTCGTGTGCTTCGGACAGGAACCAGGCCTCGTAGGCGCTGGGCGGCAAATACACCCCGGCCCGCAGCATCGCGTGGAAGAAAGCCCTGTGGACGGCGAGGTCCTGGGTGCAGGCGGTCCCGTAGTCCAGGACGGCGTGCGGTGCCCTCCGCCGGAAGAAGAAAACGCTGAACAGGGAACCGGCCGACTGTACGAGATGCGGTACCCCGGCGTGTCGCAGAGCCGAGGAGAGCTCACCGGACAGCCGTTCGGCAGCGGTGTCCACCCGGGCGTACACCTCTGGGGTGCAGGCCAGCAGGGTGGCCAGCCCGGCAGCCGTGGCCACGGGATTCCCGGAGAGGGTGCCGGCCTGGTACACGGGACCGCCGGGGGCCAGCTGGTCCATGATCTGTGCCCGGCCGCCGAGGGCGGCCAGGGGCATCCCCCCGCCGATGACCTTGCCGAAGGTGAACAGGTCCGGGTCGCCGTCCTCGCGGTGCAGGCCGTACCAGCCGGCGGGCGAGACCCGGAATCCGGTCATGACCTCATCGGAGATCATGAGAGCGCCGTGCTGCTGGGTGAGCCGACGGATGAGCGCCGTGAAACCGGGGGCGGGCGGGACGACCCCCATATTTCCGCAGGCCGCCTCCGTGATCACGCAGGCGATCGCTTCGCCGTGCCGGTCGAAGGTCTCCCGCAGTGCCGTCTCGTCGTTGTAGGGCAGCACGAGGGTGTCGGCGGCGGTGCCGGGCGTGACCCCCCGGGTCCCGGGCAGACCGAAGGTCGCGACCCCCGACCCGGCCGCGACCAGCAGGCCGTCGGAGTGCCCGTGGTAATGCCCGGCGAACTTGACCACTTTCGCCCTGCCGGTGACCCCCCGGGCCAGGCGCACGGCCGTCATCGTGGCCTCCGTGCCCGAGGAGACCATCCTGACCCGTTGGACGGGTTCCACTCTCCCTGCGATCTCCTCGGCCAGCAGGATCTCCGCCTCGGTGGGAGTACCGAAGGACATCCCCGTACGGGCCGCGGCGTGCACGGCCTGGACCACCGAGGGGTGGGCGTGCCCCAGGATGAGCGGCCCCCACGAGCAGACGAGATCGACGTAGTCCCTGCCGTCGGCGTCCACCAGGAAGGCCCCGCGCCCACTGACCATGAACAGCGGGTCCGCGCCGACCGCGCCGAAGGCCCTCACGGGCGAGTTCACGCCGCCCGGGATGACCCGGCAGGCGCGTTCGAACAGTGCCCGGCTGGTCGGGGAGACCAGGGGCGAAGCGGCGTCCCCGCCGTGGCGTAGTCGCGACATCTCACAGCTCCCGCAGCCTGGTTCTCACCGTGTCCATTGCCGAGCCCAACTCCTGCACTTCCCGGGCCGTCAACGGATCGAACAGAGCTTCCCTGACGGCCCTGACGTGCCCGGGGGCGGCCATCTCCAGGACCGACAAACCCGATTCGGTGAGAAGACACAGCACGCCCCGGCCGTCCTCGGGGCAGGCCTCGCGTCTCACCAGACCGCGTTTCTCCAGGCGGCTCACAGTATGGGTCAGACGGCTGCGAGAGTTCACGACCCTCGCCGCCAGCTCCGACATCCGCATCCTGTGCTCGGGCGTCTCGGAGAGCTGCACGAGGATCTCGTACTCGGCGAGGGAGAGGTCGCTGTCCTCGGCCAGTTGGTGTTGCAGGCGCTCGTTCAACAGGCGCGAGACGTCGAGCCAGGCCCGCCAGACGCTCTGCTCCTCGTCGGTCAGCCACGGCACGTCGCCCGACCACGACACCTCACCCGACCACGGCACGTCGCTCCGGCCCGGCGCCTCGCTCCGGCCCGACGCCTCGCCCCGGCCCGACGCCTCGCCCCGGCCCGGTGCGTCGCCCCCGGGGTCGCGGTTCACGTGAGCCACTGGGCGGCCTCGATCGCCCAGTAGGTGAGAACGGTGCCGGCCCCGGCCCGACGGATCGAGATCAGGCTCTCCAGCACTGCGCGTTCCCGGTCGACCCACCCGCGCTGGGCCGCTGCCTCGATCATCGAGTACTCCCCCGAGACCTGATAGGCCGCGACGGGGACGTCCACGCGCGCCGCGACGTCCGACACGATGTCCAGGTAGCTCAGGGCGGGCTTGACCATGACCATGTCGGCGCCCTCCGCGACATCCAGGTCGACCTCGCGCAGGGCCTCGGTACGGTTGGCGGGGTCCATCTGGTAGGACATGCGGTCGCCGTCCAGGGTCGACTCCACGGCGTCGCGGAAGGGTCCGTAGAAGGCCGAGGCGTACTTGGCGGCGTAGGCCAGGATCGCCACGTCCTGTCGCCCGTGGGCGTCCAGGGCGCCGCGGACGGCTGCCACCTGGCCGTCCATCATCCCGCTCGGTGCCACGACGTGGGCCCCGGCGTCGGCCAGCACCGTGGCCATGCGCCGGTAGTGCTCCAGGGTCGCGTCGTTGTCCACGGCGCCGTGCCCGTCGAGGACACCGCAGTGGCCGTGATCGGTGAACTCGTCCAGGCACAGGTCCGCCATGACCACGAGATCCCCGCCGACCTGCTCCACGGTGTCCCTCACGGCCGTCGTGAGGACGCCGCGCGGGTCGCAGGCCCCGCTGCCCGTGGCGTCCCGACGGGTCGGGACGCCGAACAGCATCACCCCACCGATCCCGGCCCGCGCGGCCCCGTCGAGGGCCCGCCGCAGCGAATCCGGGCAATGCTGCACGATGCCGGGCATGGAGGGCACCGGGACGGGTTCGACCGCACCCTCCTTGACGAACAGCGGCAGGACGAGGTCCGCCGGAGCCGGCCGGGTCTGCGCCACGAGACGGCGCAGAGCCCGGCCGGTGCGCAGCCGGCGCCCCCGAACAGCGGGAAAGGCCGCTGTCACCCGGCCCACCGTCACGTGGCCCGCTGTCACTTGGCGGTCCTGCGCGTGGCCCCTCTGCGCTGGCTCGGACGTACCAGGGGCTGGCCCGCTTCCAGGGCGGACAGTCGCATGCCGTTGCCGTACTCCGCGAGGGCCTCGACGACGGCCTCGCTGCTGGGCTCGCAGGGCAGCACGTCCACGCGCAGGCCGTGTTCCTCGGCCGTCTTGGCCGTCGCGGGGCCGATGCAGGCCACGACCGTTGTCGCGTGCGGCTTGCCGGCGATCCCCACGAGGTTGCGCACCGTGGAGCTGGACGTGAAGACCACGGCGTCGAACTGGCCCGTCTTGATCGCCTCGCGGATCGCAGCGGGCGGCGGGGCCGCGCGCACCGTCCGGTAGGCCGTGACGTCGTCGACCTCCCAGCCGGTCTTCTGCAGCCCCGCGACCAGGGTGTCCGTGGCGATGTCCGCCCGGGGCAGGAAGACGCGGTTGATCGGGTCGAGCACGTCGTCGAAGGGCGGCCACACCTCCAGCAGGCCGTTGGCGGACTGCTCGTGCTCACCCATGGGGACCAGATCGGGTTCGATCCCCCATTGGCGCAGCGCGACGGCCGTCACACCGCCGACGGCGGCCACCTTGAGCCCGGCGAAGGCCCGGGAGTCCAGGCCGAACTCCTCGAACTTCTCCCGGATGGCCCGCACGGCGTTGACCGAGGTGAACCCGATCCACTCGTACCGGCCCGTGACCAGGCCCTTGACGGCCTTCTCCATCTGGTGCGGAGTACGCGGTGGCTCGACCGAGATCGTGGGGACGACCTGGGCGATCGCACCGTGCTCCTCCAGCTGGGTGACCATCGACCCCGCCTGCTGTTTGGTACGCGGCACGAGCACGCGCCACCCGAAGAGGGCCTTGGTCTCGAACCAGGACGCCATGTCACGCAGGTTGACGGCCTCGCCGACGATCCCCGTGACGACCCTGTCCATCTGGGCAGCGGGCAGGGCCGAGGCCACCTCGGACAGGGGACAGCAGACGGTGCGCTGCTGAACGGTCGTGCCCCTGCAGGTGAACGCGACGGGGGTCCGGGGATCCCGACCGGCTCCGAGCAGGCCGTTCGCGGCACAGATCATGTCCTCGACCAGGCCCAGCAGGACCACGGTCGTCCCCTTGGCCGAGTGCAGCCCCCAGTCGACGTCCAGGCCGTGCGGGTGCACGACATGCACGCCGGTGGTGCCGGCCGGGGTGAGCGGCACCCCGGCGTACAGGGGGACGGCGGTCGCGGCGGACACTCCCGGGATCACCTCGAAGGACACGCCCTCCTTGCGGCAGGCTGCGACCTCCTCGGCGAAGCCGGTGAAGGTGCCGGGGTCGCCGTCAAGGAGCCGGACCACCCGGTGGGCCCGCTTGGCGGCCTTGACCACCAGCTTTGCCCGGGCTGCCCTCGTCATGGGCTGGCCGTCCTCGCCGAATCCCGCGTCCACGATCTCGACGTCGGGTCCGCAGCGTCTCGTGAAGAGGTCTCCTCGATCCATCTGGTCCGTCACGACGATCTCGGCTTCGGCGAGACGCTCGACGGCGCGCAGGGTCAGCAGCCCTTCATCGCCCGGCCCGGCGCCGACGAACGAGACCTGGCCGACGATCTTCTTGCCCTTGCGGGTCGAGCTCACAGCTCACCTTCTCTTGCCTGGCTGGTGGTCAGTGCAACGGACACGAGCGGATCCGGCGGTCGGCCGGGTTGTCGTGGGATGAGGTCCTCGGCCCCGCGGTCCAGCAAGGCACGGGCCACTACCCGTCCCAGACGCCCTGCGGCGTGTTCCGCTGCGGGTGGATCGCGGGGTATGGGCAGGCTCTCCTCGCGTCGCAGGACGCGGACGCCGTCGGGCGAGGCGACCACGGCCCGCAGCGAGAGGACCGATCCCCGCGGCCCCTCGACGAGCGCGGCGAGCGCGCCCACGGGGGCGGAGCATCCGGCGTCCAGGACCGCCAGGAGCGACCGCTCGGCGTGGACCGCGAGGCGGCAGGCCCGATGGTCCAGCGGTTCCAGGAGGGAGCGCACGGGCGTGTTCCCCCTCAGGCACTCCACGGCGAGCGCGCCCTGTCCGGGGGCGGGGAGCATGGTGTCCACGGGGATGACCTCGGTGATTTCCTCGGCGCGTCCCAGGCGCAGCAGTCCGGCCCTGGCCAGCAGGACGCCGTCGAGCGTGCCTGCTCTGACCCGTTCGATCCGACCGTCGACGTTTCCGCGGATCT
>JAUPKJ010000402.1 GCA_030837505.1 Actinomycetota bacterium | reverse complement strand
TTGTAGGCGGCCGAACAACCCTGCTGCTCGCTCGGAGTCGTTGACGGGGTCGGGGTGGTCGGGGTGGGAGTCGGGGTGGTCGAAGGGGTCGGGGTGGGAGTCGGGGTGGTCTGGGTCGGGGTGGGGTCGGTACCGCCGACGTTCAGAGCTTTGCGCAGGAACTGTTCGACCGTGTCCCAGCTGGGGTTGGGCGAGCCGATGCTGGTCTTCTCCGTGCAGGTTGTGGTGGTACGCACGGTTTGGGAACCGTAGTGGGAGGAGCTGAGAACGTTCGACGTCCCGTGGTCGGCTCCGGGAACCGAGAAGAACTGGGCTTCGGTGCAGGCAGCCTTGAGCGCTTCGTACAGCAGGACGCTCTGCCCATGCGGGACCAGGGTGTCGGCCTGACCGTGCAGGAGCATCATCGGCGGATCGCTCTTGTCCACGTACTTGACGGGATTCGCTTTGGCGACCTTGTCGGGACAGGACTGGAGGGCGCAGCCGATCAGCTGGGACTCCGGGGAGGACGCGCCGTCGTGATCCATCCCGTTCGGCAGTTTCTGGGCATTCATCTTCAGGAAATCGGTCGGGCCGAAGAAGGCGACACCGGCCTGGACGGCGCTGGAGACGCCCGTCGTCCCCAGAGTCCCCTCGAGATCGGCCACTCCACCGGTGAGGGCTGCCATGTCCGCGACCCATCCGCCCGAGGAGTCGCCCATGACGGCGAAACGATTCGGATCCAGCCGGTACTCACCGGCGTGCGACCGGAGCCAACGAATGGCCGCTTTGATGTCGTGCACCTGGGCGGGGTACTTCGCCTGAGAGCTGGATCGCACGCTGACCCCGGCCACCGCGTAGCCCTTGGCGTTGAACGTGCTGGCGATCGAACGGGCACCGTCCTTACCCGTATCACTCATCCAGGCCGAACCAGTCGTCCAGATCACCAACGGACGCAGCCCGCTGCCCTCGGGCAGGTACAGGTCGAGCAGGTGTCCTTTGCCCCCAGCGGGCTGAGCCGGCGCATAGGCGACGTTGCTGATCGTCTGGGCTGCGTGTGCCGGGGCGACCATCGCCTGCATCGCCAGTCCGACAACGGCCACACCGACCGTCGCAACGGCGACCGTCGCGGTTGTTCGAAGCCTCGTTCGCATTGTCGTCCTCCTACCGGGGCTGCTCGCTGCCCCTCCGGAAAGTCACGAGTGTCTGGCCTGGTCAGAGCTCTTGCAAGGCGTTGGACAGAGGGACGGTTCCCGACCGCTCTGCCTGAGGCACCTCGTCTGAGCCGTCAGGAACATACGACAGTTACGTGACGCCGATCAACGTGTTCGTAGAATGTCAGCTGCTCTCGAGAGGACCCCCGACGTCCTCACCTGCGGAGGTTCCTGTCGTTCCGACGTGTCCAAGCACTGAGGTACCGGGAATTTCCATAGATCGAGGCCCCGAGGTTCCTGCTCGGGTTCGACAGACGTGCACCGCAGCCTTCACGAGGCCCCCTCCTCGAATCGGCCAGGTCGGAAGCGGGGTTGCCCCGGGCACCCCCTACGATGAGGGAATGCTCGATGTCGTCGGACGGGCGATTCCCCGCCGGTGGGGACGTGTCTGAGCATCACGGAGAACCGCCGGGCGCCGCGTCCGAGGAAGTCCTGGCCCCTCGGTTCGTCATCTCCCGCCGTTACGCCGCCAACAGCGGTGGAGCCAGGGGCCTGTTGATCACAGTTCTGGGGGAGTTCGCGAGGCCGACCGGACAGCCCACGCCCACCTCGGCTTTCATCGACGTGTTCGGCAGACTGGGAATCCAGGAAAAAGCCTGCCGACAGGCCCTGGCCCGCGCGGCTGCGGACGGCTGGCTCGTCCCGATCCGCCGTGGGCGGCAGACCTGCTGGCAGCTCAGCCCTCCATGTTTACAGTTCCTCACCCTGGGGGCCCAGAGAATCTACGGTTTCGCCCCGGTCCAGCGGGACTGGGACCGGCGATGGCTCCTGGTGCTGGCACGGGCCGGGGAATCCAACCGATCCGTCCGACACCTGCTGCGCACCCGACTGCGATGGGCCGGGTTCGGCAGCCCCGCACCCGCGACCTGGATCAGCCCCCATGTCGACCGGGTCGGCGAGGCCGAGTTCATCCTCCGGGAGGCCGGAGTGCACGGTGATGCACAGATCTTCAGCGGCGAGTACCTGGCGGGGGGAGATCTGCCCGGTCTGGTCCGCCAAGCGTGGGATCTGGAGGAGATCGCACAGGGGTACCAGGGCTTCCTCGAGGAGTTCACCGATCCCGCAGCCGACGATCCGTTGGTCTGTCTGACCCGGATCGTGCACAGCTGGCGCCGACTGATGCTGCTCGATCCGACGCTCCCCCATGAGCTGCTCCCCGCCGGGTGGATCGGTGTCCCGGCGGGAAACCTGTTCGTCGAACAGCAGGCCGGATGGCGCCGGGCAGCGCTGCGCGAATGGGAACGCCTCAGCGTCCCGGGCTGTTGAGGGCTTCCTTCCGGACCGTGACGGCGGTCGGTCCCGGTCCACGATGGTCCGGGGCCGACCGCCGTCCTCCTCCTGAGGTTCCGCTCCTCGCTACGGAGAAGATCTTCCTTACTTCACGGGATTCCAGCTGTCCGATCCGGCGAGGTACTTCTGGGGTGTGTACTTCGCGGCGTTCGAAGCACTCATCAGTGGTCGGTCCGAGGTGCCGCTGCTGCGGCCGGTCCCGCTGTTCTGGTACTCCGTGAAACGGCAGGTCTTCCAGGAGAAGCCGCTCATGTCCTGCCAGGCCGACTTCTGACGGATGTGCCCGCCCAGTTTCGAGTCCCGGACCAACACTTGTCCCTTCGCCTCCGCAGCCCCACCTGCATGCCAACAACGACCGAGCGCCACGGACCCCGCGGAAGCGTTTCCCGTCAGGGTCGAACGATTGATCAGAATCCCGTAGGTGTTGTCGGAGTAGGTGGAGGCTGCCGTGATGTAGCCGTTGTTGGAACTGTTGCGGGTCAGCGAGTAGATGGTCGAGCGGTCGATGACGAGCGTGCCATTGCCGTAGATGAAATCGACGTCGCCCTCGATGTAGCTGTTGTGGATGTACTGACGCACCCTGGTCTTCCGGTTCCCGGTCCACGACAGCAGGGTGTCCTGGTGCCCGAGAAGGCGGACGTTGTCGTAGACCTGTCTGTCCCCGCCCGCGTACAGGGCCAGCGCCTGGCTTCCCCTTCCATAGGTGTTTGCCATGGTCACGGCCTTGATCGTGGTGTTCTTGGCCATGTTGAGCACTGTGGCGCTGCCCGAGGCACTCGAAGCCGACTGGGGTTTCCTACCCGTGATGACGACGTCCTCGGGGTTACCGGTCGCACCGACGATCACAATTCCGCTCTTGTCGGAGGGAATCGACACCTGCCCCTGGTAGGTACCGGCCTTGACCTTGATCGTGGATTCGGAGGAGACCTTCCGGAGAGCTTCCTGGATCGTTCTGTAATTACCGGAGCCATCGGCCGCCACCGTGATGGTCGCGGCGCTGGAGGAGGTGGCGGACACGGCCAGGGCCACAGGCACGGTGAGGGCCGTGACAGCCAATCCCCCGAGGGCCTTCTTCTTCCGGGACACAACGAATGCCATCGGCTTCACCATCTCATCGATCGGACCAGGGCCGGTCGGGCCCCTGACGACGTGTCTCGGAACGAGCTTCGCGGCCAGGCCTGTCCCCGCTGCTCGCCGTCATGTGTAGGTGATGTCGGAGGTCGAGTACTTCACGGATCGTCACCGACCCACCGCCGTTGTGCTGGAACACCTTGTCCGAGGCCTTCTTGGCGCCTCCCCCGGACACCACCACCTTGGTGGAGGAGGAGCTGCCCTTGAAGGTGGCGGCGT
>JAUPKJ010000401.1 GCA_030837505.1 Actinomycetota bacterium | reverse complement strand
TCCCGGAACGAGGCCTTCTGACCCCCCGGGTCCAGGGTGATCGACCCCGTGCCCTGCGCATCGGAGACCAACAACACCGAGCCCGGCCCCCCGGCCGCCGCCCCGGTGCCGGGCGCCCCGGTCCCAGGGGCACCGGTGGTCCCAGGGGCACAGGCGACTCTGCTCGTTCCCGTGACGCTGGCCGTGATGGGGCCCGTGGTTCCGCCCTGTGTCGTTCACGGGTGACGGTAGTCGTGAGGCAGCTCCCACCGGCGTCTTCGGTGGGTGAGGCTCGGTCAGTTCGGGTCGCGGGGGTCGAACGATTCGGTGTCGATGGTCAGTGGCTCGGGGAACGCGGTGGCGAGGCGGTCCCAGCGGAGGTACTTGAAGTTGCTGCTCTCCTGGTCTGCGCCGGTCGGGGTCGCCTCGCCGTCGTGGGTGATCAGTAGACCGCGGGGGAAAGCCCTTCCCAGAGGAACGTTGATCACTGTTGAGCCGTCGGAGTGCTGGACGCCGTCGGTGACGCCGTCTGCGATGCGGAAAGAGCCCACGTAGCGATTACGGCCCGAGCGTTCGTACACGGCGAAGGTGTTGTCCCCCTGGCTGGAGGCGAGAACGTATCCGGTGCCGTCCGCTGCGTGGTAGACGGTGACGCCTTCCACGTCGGCGCTCAGATGTTCACCGCCGGGACCGGAGGAGGCTGGGGTGTCGGGGGTCGGGGCGTCGGGGACGCATTCTTCTTCGGTGGCGTCGTACGTCCAGGGTGTGCCGAACTCGCGGACACGGTCGATGAGCCGGGGGGTGGCGAACTTGCCGTCGCGGAGTTCGATCCGCCACAGGCCCACGGTTTCCTGCGCGGCGTACAGAACGTGCTCCTCCTGGTCCACTGCCATCCCCTCGACCTGGGGATGCTCGCCGGGGTCCGCGCAGGGGGTCCAGGACGTGCCGTCGGGCAGGAGGAAGGTGTCCGGCAGGTCGAGGGTCTGTTCGAGCTGGTAGCCGATGCGACCGTTGCGGTTTCGTAGCCGCAGAAGGCTCAGTTGGGATTCCTCGCGCTGCGACACCACCACGTAGGCATCGTCGTCCTCGGTGAAGGCCGTCAGGCCGTAGGAGGTGCGCTGCTCGTCCACCTGCCTCTCGCTCTGGGCGAAGACCGGTGCGACGTCGGGGGCGGTGACCTCCCTCAACGGGGACTTGCGGGCGACGACAGCGTGAGGATTGATGGCGAAGGCCCGGATGCGGTCGCGGCCTCGGTCGCTGACGAGGGCCAGATCCGTCTTCTGGCCGCCCAGTTCGAAACCGTAGATGACGTCGACGTTGTTGAATCTGCCGGGCTGAGCGTTCTCACCGGGCGCTGCGGGAGCCGGTAGGTGCTGCAGAAGCCTGCCGTCGAGGCTGTAGGCCCCGAGCCCGGCCTCCTTCAGAGTGCCCAGGACGATGCTGCGGCCCGGGGTACGGGGATCGACCCACACGGCCGGGTCATCGGCATCGGCGTTGTGCCCCGCCTCGTCGTGGTGCACCGCCGGTGTCTCGACGGTGGCCGTGACCCTCACCGGGGTCGGCGCCGGAGCCGTTGCCAGAGGACCGGTCGTCAGGGTGAAGGCAGCTGCCAGCGCGGTCAGGGTATCGAGAGCACGAGCGCCCACGTCATTCCTCCTGAAGGGATGCGATCACAGACGAACGTAGGAGGGAGCGACGAAAACGTCCGTACACGGCCGTGAACGGCCCGTGAACCGTGGGAGACCGACCGGCGGCAGGGCTCGGGTCTCGGACTGCCGGTGGTACCCGGGCCGTTCGCATCGGCCCGGGCCCCGGGTCAGGTGTTCAGAAGGGCAAGAGGGTCAGGGGAGGGTCCAGCGTTGGGCTTCGGTGTTGTTGCAGGTGTGGAGGCGTACGGGGGTGTTGTTGGCGGTCTTGCCGCCGGGGATGTCCAGGCAAAGGCGGCTGAGGTCGTTGACGAGCGTGTTGTTGGGGCCGACCCGCCATTGCTGGGCCTGGGTGCCGTTGCAGGTGTGGGTCTGTAGTTCGGTGTCATTGGCGGTGGAGCTGCCGGGGACGTCCAGGCATTTGCCGTCCACGCGCAGGGCGCCGTCGCCGAAGACGATCCAGTTCTCGGTGGGGGTCTCGTCGCAGGTGTGGATGGTGGCGAGGTCGTCGTTCTCGCCCTGGACGCGGGAGTCCAGGCAAATGTTGTTGAAGGCCGAGCGGATGGGGCCCTGGCCGTCGGTGCGCAGTTCCCACAGTTGTTTGCGGGCGGTGTCGGTGCAGTAGTTGGACACCAGTCGGGTGCGGTTGGTGGTGTCTGCTCCGGGGACGACGACACACCAGCGGGTGGTGGTGTTGTAGAGGTTGTACAGGGTGCCGTCGGGGCGGAAGTCCCAGGTCTGGCGACTGCTACCGGTGCAGGGAGCGATCTGTAGAGGTGTGCCGTAGGTGTCCGAGGGCGGCAGGTCCAGGCACCGGTCCTTGAACCGGAGGCTGCCGTCCCCGGGGAAGTTCCAGAGTTGGCTGGTGGTGCCGTTGCAGTCGTACAACTGCACGGCGGTACCGGTGGCCGTGGACCCGGAGGCGACGTCGATGCACTTGCCGGCGTACGCGGATTGGATGCGGCCGGTGGCGCCCAGGGAATTGGTGGCGGTCACCCCCGTGAGGGTCGTGCCGTTGCCGGCGACGGCCAGGAGGTCCCGGGTGGGGGTGACCACCCACAGGTCGGTGTCGCCGTCGACGTCGAGGTCGGCGGCGGTGAGGGTGGGATGCGTGGTGGTGGTGTAGCCGCGGGCGGACAGGAGGGTCGTGGCCGTGTCGAACGGCTGGTCGGTGTTGGCCGGGGTGGGGCCGGTCGTGCCGTCGTCGTGGATCTGGGCGGGGTCCCAGTCCCGTTGACGGACGGCCCCGGTGGTCTCGTCGCGGATGACGAGGACGGCCCGCCCGCCGGCGGCGGTTCCGGTGATCGTGCGTTTCGACCAGTCCAGTCCGTCGACCCCCGGACCGCTGAGGACTGTTCGGCGATGAGAACGATGTGAGATCTGTCATGGGATCAATTCATTGACCGCTTCATCATGATCTCCGTAGTCTGTCGCGGCCCCGTGTGTGTTCGGGGGCTTCCTTTTTGTTTGCTGAGGACGGGGTGTGCGAAACATGGGTGACCCGGTGCGGGGATCGTGGTTCGGACGGCGTCGCCGGGTCGGTGGGGTGACGGCCGCAGCAGTGGTGGCCGGGTGCCTGGTGGCGGTGGCGGCGGTGCCGCCGGCCGCCGTGGCCGCGGGGGTCCCCCGGCCAGACAGCAGCGTCCCGACGTTCCGAACGAGCCCGTTGGCCGCGCGTCCCGCGCACCTGGAGGCGCCCCGGACGTGGAAGGCCCCCACCCAGGTCTGGCCCGCGGCGGGCACCGCGACGGTGTCGGTGCCCGGGTCCCCGGCTGGTTCCCGGCTCGGTTCCCTGCCCGGGGGCACGAGCGGCGTGCGGGCGGGGAAGCTGCCGGTCCGGATCGCCCCGGCCGGGGCGAAGGGCGGTTCGGGGGCGAAGGCAAACTTCACGGGCAGGGCAACCGCGGGAAACACTCAGGCCACGGCCGGTGGCGGGGGCGGGAAGGTCGAGGTGACGGTCGAGGACAGTGCCCTGGCCAGCCGCCTGGGGGTGGCGGGTCTGGTGGTCGCGGTCCGCAACGCCCCGGCAGCGAAGGCGCCGGTGTCCGGCGCGGGGTCGGCGGCGTCGAGGTCCCGGACGGTTCCGCTCTCGTCCCTGGCCGCGTCGTTCTCGAAGGTGGCGGCCCTCCAGGCTTCCGCCGGCGGCTCTGTGGCCAGTGGTTCTGTGGCCGGCGGTTCTGAGGCCGGCGGGGTCGTGGAGCGGGCCACGGTGAGCGTGGATTACGCGGGGGTCGCTGCGGCTTTCGGGGGTGGGTGGGGGGCCCGGGCGAGGCTGGTGTCCCTGCCGGACTGTGCTCTGAGCACGCCGGAACTCCCGAGGTGTCGGATCGTGACGCCGGTGCCGTCGGTGAACAACACCGAGGCACAGCGGGTGAGTGCCACGGTGTCGTTGTCGGCGTCGAGCGTCTCGGTCCTGGCGGCAGCGGCGGGGTCGTCGGGTTCCACGGGAGACTTCACGGCCACGGATCTCAAACCGTCGGGGTCGTGGAACGCGGGCGGGAGTTCTGGCGGTTTCACGTATTCGTACCCGGTGCCCCTCCCGCCCGTCCCGGGCGGCCTGGCGCCGGAGGTGTCGCTGAATTACGACTCCCAGAGCGTGGACGGGCAACAGGTTGCCACGAACTCGCAGGCGTCGTGGGTCGGTGACGGCTGGGACTACTCCCCGGGGTCGATCGAGCGGTCGTATCTGGGGTGCAGCCAGCTGCCCACCGACCCGGTGAAGAAGAAGGGCGACCTGTGTTGGGCCGGGCACGTGGTCAGCCTGTCGTTCGGTAAGCGTTCCGGGTCCCTCGTGCACGACACGGCCTCGCCGACCGGGTGGCGTTTGGCGGAGGACGACGGCACGCGGGTGGAGTTGCTCACCGGCGCCGTGAACTCCGCGCGCAACGGGGAGTACTGGAAACTCACCACCCCGGACGGCACGCAGTATTTCTTCGGGCGTCACCGGTTGCCCGGGTACGCGGACGGCAAGGCCACGACGAACTCGGTGCTCACCGTCCCGGTGTACGGGGCGCATGCGGGGGATCCGTGCTACTCGGCCGACGGGTTCGCTTCCTCGGTGTGCGACCAGGCGTGGCGGTGGAACCTCGACTACGTGGCCTCCGCACACGGGCAGGCCATGGCCTACTACTACGCGGTCGAACAGAATTACTACGCCTCGAACGTGAACGCCACGACGGGCAAGGGCACGCTGCGCAAGTACCTGCGGAGCGGATGGTTGCAGCGCATCGACTACGGCCTGTCCTCGGCCGACCCGTACGCCACGCCCCCGGCCCGGGTCGTGTTCTCCACGAACGAGCGGTGCATCAAGGGCGCCGAGACCGACGGCGGCGAATGCGATCCCACGAAGTTGGGCAGCAAATCGGCGAACTGGCCGGACGTCCCGTGGGACCAGAACTGCTTCTCCACCGCGACCGGGTGCGGGGTCTACTCGCCCACCTTCTGGACCCGCAAACGACTCACGAAGATCACGACGCAGATCAACAGTCAGGGCGCGTGGAAGGCCGTGGACCAGATCGCCCTGTCCTCGACCTTGCTGGACCCGGGTGACGGCACGGCCTCACCGCTGTGGCTGTCGGGGATCGGCCGGACCGCCGGCACCGGCGAGGAAGCAATCACTGTTCCGAAGGTGGAGTTCGG
>JAUPKJ010000400.1 GCA_030837505.1 Actinomycetota bacterium | reverse complement strand
AGGGCTCGGGAGAAGAAGACGGGTGCACCCTGCACTTCCACCACGCCTCCGTCGGGTACCCCGACGGCCACCCCGTGACCGCGAGCATCACGTGGACCGCGACCTGGACCACCGACCAGAACCCGCCCCGGCCCGTCCCGAACGGCACCCAGACCGTCACCACCACCGTCCCGGTCCCCGTCGCGGAGATCCAGGCACTCGTCACCGACCTCCACTGACGGGGAGGTCCGCGGAGCTGGTTCTCCTGGTGGCTGGCCGGTGACCGGCTGCGGAAACTGAGCAACCCCTGCCCTGCTGGACCTGACGGGCCTGACCGCCCGAGACCTCCCCGGGAAAGCAGAATCGGACGGCCCCGTTCATTCTTGAATTGTGCGGGTGCGGACATTTCTGTCCCTGCCGGAGTCCGGTCGGGCTGTCGCAGGACTTGGCATATTTTTTGTGATCACATTTGCCTTCCCGTCCTCTTTCGTGCATTCTGTCCTGTTGTCTCTGGATGAATGAGAAGGCCTCCATGGTGGGCACCGGCGATGGTGAAGCCCTGCAGAAAACGACCAAGCTCATGAAACATTTGGCGGAGGTCACGGACGCGACGGAGCGTGATCCAATACGCGACGTCCTTGCGGACGAGACCGGCGCCCCCGACCCGATCGTGTGGTTGGACGTGCTGCCCGAGGGAATCCGAACCTGCTGGACAACATCACTGTCGAGCACAACGCCTTCGACGTCATCATCGTCGACGAGGCCAGTCAGGTCGGGATCGAACACTTGTTCCTGCTGTGGATGGCTCCCCGGGTCATCGTGGTCGGTGACGACAAACAATGCATCCCTGGTCAGAATCGTTTCGGGCGAAGTCAGGAACAGATCTTCGAAAGCCTGCGGGAACACCTGAACGAGCTCGACACCGATGTCAGTCTCCATTTCACCCTCAAATCTCACCTGTACGGGTTGCTGTCGGCCCGTTCGGGCAAGGACGCCGTCGTGCGACTGCGGGAGCACTTCCGCTGTCTGCCCGAGATCATCAACTGGTCGTCGCACCAGTTCTACGGTGGGAACAGCGGGGGACTGGTGGCGCTGCGGGAACGAACCGCCGCTGATCTCGATCCGTTGCCGGTGGTCCACGTCACCGGTGCCTATGTCGACGGGCGCAACTCCACGATCCGGAACGAGGTCGAGGCCAAGCAGATCGTGGCGCAGCTGTGCGAGTGCCTGGCCGATCCGCGATACGAAGGGAAGACGTTCGGCGTCGTGGTCCTGCAGGGCCACGGCCAGATCAAACATCTCGAACATAAGATCAACGCTGAAATCCCGGCGGAGAAACGCGGCGCCCATGACATCCGTGTCGGGTCGGCCCCGAACTTCCAGGGCGACGAACGCGACGTGATCTTCTTGTCCACGGTCGTCGTGAAAGCCCCGAGGGCGCTGACCTCGACCACCTTCCGACAGGTGTACAACGTGGCGGCCAGCCGGGCGAAGGACCAATTGTGGCTGTTCACCTCGGTACCGGTCGGCGGATTCAAACCGGATGATCTTCGTGCCTCGCTGCTGGACTACCTGCATCATCCGCCGTCGGTCTACGGACAGTCCCCGGCCCTGGAGGATGTGAGCGCCACCGAACTGGTCGAACCCTTCGAGTCGCTGTTCGAACAACGGGTGTTCCGCGCGATCAGAGCCCGCGGGTATCACGTCGTTCCGCAGCACCCCGTGGGACGGCGCCAACTGGACCTGGTCGTCTTGGGGGACGGCGGGCGGCTGGCCGTGGAATGCGACGGACACCGGTGGCCTTCGTCCCTGTCCGACACGCAGGCCGACGCCCGCCGTGACTGCGAACTGCGCCGCATGAAGTGGCAGGTCCTGCGTATCCGGGAGAGCGAGTTCGAGTTCGACCCGGACCGTGAACTCGAACCGTTGTGGCGGCGCCTGGCCGAACGCCGGATCGCACCCGTTACCGTGCCGTGCCCGCAGGACGCAGCGGACCAGGGCAGCTGGCATCCCATCGACCTTCCCCCCGATGACACCCCTGCTGACGACCCCGACGACGACCCTGAAGGAGACAGGCCGTGACCGTGGCGAACACCATGCATGTCGAACTCGACGAGAACATCCTCGACCGACTCGCCGATCTCATCTGTGGCGACGACGAGGGGCTGAAGTATCGAACGGTGCGTGAGATCGTCGCGTTCTTCGAGGCCGCCGGGTGGCGGCGGGTCGGTGAGGTCGACGGCGGACGCCGGCAGTGGGTATCGGACCTGCTCCGGCAGCGCCGACGGGACTCCGATGCGCTGCGCCGCATGCTGATACGGCTGGCCGATCCCCGCGAGTACCTCGACGACGACGACGTCCGCCAGAAGGTCGTCAAGGAACTCAACCAGTTGCTCGCCGTCGAGGGTTATCAGATCGTCTACACCGGCAGCCGTCCCGATCTGGTCGCCCGGACCCCGACGATGAATCGTCCGGCGATGCAGGACCCGGCCCGCCTGACCGCCAGACTCGACGTCATCGTGAGCGACCCGGACTTCGGTCGGCAGCTCAAGGCACGCTTGGACGAGGCCGACATCTGCTGGAAGTCGGGGGCCTGCATCGCCGCCATCATCATGCTCGGCAGTGCCCTGGAAGGTGTTCTCTACGACGTGGCCCTCGCCCGTCACACGGGCGGCAAGCCTCCTACGGACCACCTCGAAACGTTGATCAACCTTGCCGGCAGGAGCGGCTGGATCGCGCAGGACGTCATCGACTACGCGCATGTCCTGCGCAACCACCGCAACCTCGTGCATCCCAAGAAACAGTTCACCCAGGGGTACTCCCCGGAGGAGGACACCGTCCGGATCGCCTGGAACGTCGTGGTCGCAGCCCTCAACGACCTGGAACGAGCCGTCACCGGCATCCCGGACCCGCCACCGGCCCCCCGTACCAGGGCGCTGACAGCACGGGGCTGCACCCGCCGGACAGCCTGATGAAGGACTCCGGCGAAGGCCCCGCGAGGGTTCGGAACATCGAGGGTTCGGAACATCGTGCTCGTTGGAGTACGTCCTGCATGGTTCTTTCATGTTCTGCGCGGTGATGGTCCTCGTCGGAGAGGAGAACCATCACCGCGACCGCCGCGCGGTGGACTGGCCGGCGGGGAGAGGACGACCGTGAACCCGTCGACAGAACACATTTTTTGAGGAGGACCCATGCGAAACCGTATGTTCACGGCGATCGCGGTGACCGGTCTCGGACTGGCACTGGCCTTGGCGACAGCCCAGCCGTCCCGTGCAACGCAGGGGAACACCCGTACTGTCACGATCGAGGAGAAGCAGGCCTCTCTGCCTGATGACGCCGGGACCGCTGCGTGCGGGAGCGATGAGGACCAGCAGACCGGTCCCAACGATTGTCAACCTCTCCCGTTGACAGGCCTGAAGTGGGTCCTCGACCCGTCGTCCCTCGGTGTCTCCGTGCCGACGAACGCCTCCATCACGGCCACTTTCACGGACACGACCGTAAGCGGTTACACGTCCTGTAACAATTACCAGGCAACGTATGAGATGGACGAGAGCGGCAAGTTCTCGGTTGGCCGGATGGCCATGACACCGCGCGTCTGCAGCTCGGCGATCAGTGCGGTGGAATCCGACTTCCTGAAACGTCTGTTCGCCTCGACACAACTCCAAACGACCAGTACGGCACTGCTGCTGCATGGCAAGGGACAGATCCTCCTGCGTTTCGCCCGGGCCACGAGCAGCTGATCCCCGCCGCCCCGGGGACGCAGCCTGTTCCTGTGGGTGTCGAACGCCGGATCAGGACGGCAGGAGGAAGGTCTGTGCCGCCGTCAGCGCGTCGGCGTCGTGGAGCACGTCTCCCGGGGCCGAGCCGTTGCCCAGCAGGGCTCCGCCCCACTGCATCCCGAGGAACTCGGCGGAGTGCTGGAGCATGTCCACGAGCGGCTGGGCGCGGTCGGCGCTTCCGGCGTACACCGTCACCGACCACAGGGTCTTGCCCGCCATGGCCTCCACGAAACCAGCATCGGGCACTCGCATCCAACCGGCCCAGTGGTCGAGGTAGCGCTTGACGGCGCTCGAAACGCTGTACCAGTACAGCGGCGAGACGATGACCACATCGGTCGCCGCCGTGGTGGCCTCGAACAGGAGCTTCTCATCGCCCTCCGGGAGCGGGGCCGAGCCGTCACCGACATGACGCAGGTCGGCGAAGTCCCGCAGCGTCAGGTCCCGCAGTGCCAGCCACGTGGTCTGTGTTTCCTGCGGCAAGGAGACTGCGGCCCGCCGGGCGAGGATCTCGGAGTTTCCGTCGGCCCGGGAACTGCCGAGCACGAACAGAAGTTTCCTGGCGCCGTCCTGCTGATCGACCACAGCGATTCCTCCTCTGCGCAGTTGATACACAATTTAACCGGGCCGGCCGGATCCCGCGACACGGGAGCAGCGGGACGGGGACGGTGCGGATCATGGCGCGGCGGGGTCTTCCTGCGAGGACAGAGCCTTGCGGGCGAAGGACAGGACGTGCTCCCGGGAAGACATCGGAGTCGGGTCCTGGGAGGAGGACAGGACCAGACGCGCAAGGTGCGGAACGGCCAGCGGCCATGCCGCCAACCCGATCAGCGCCAGAAGGTCCCCCGCGACCTCGCGGGTGGGGGCGACACCCCTGGCCTGCGCGAAACGTCGGACCTTCTCCTGGTAGTGCCCCGCCCGACGTTCCTCGTCGGGCAGTGGGTGCTGGCGGTAATGCAGCGCTTCCCACAACAGCAGCCTCAACAGGTACGGGTGTTCCTGGTGGAAGTCGAACACCGCTCCGATGTACTCGACCACGTCGCCCTCGGGGGGCACAGCCTGGGCGATCTCGTCGAGGGCTCCCCGGACGACCTCGTCGAACAGCCCCTCCTTGCTGCCGAAGTGCGCGTAGATGCGCTGCTTGTTGACTCCGGCCAGGGCCGCGATCCGGTCGACCCTGGCGCCGTCGATCCCGTGCGCGGCGAATTCCTCCCGGGCGGCGTCCAGGAGGAGCTGCCGTGTCCGGTTCGGTGTGCTGGGACGGGGGGAGCCATGGGAGGACGGGTGGGCGTCGGGGGACATGTCCGCATGGTACGGCTCGTCGGGGATCTCTCGGGTCGAGGCGCGGGCCCGGGGGCGGTTCCCCTGCCCGGGTGAGCCCGGCATGCTGCGGGAAGGTGACCAGGAACTCTCCTGGCCAGGGTGACACGGCAGCCCTGCATGAAAACCAACTAGCTGGTTGAGCGGCGGGCAGGTTCGATCTATCATGAACCAACTAGTTGGTTTTCGTGCCGGTCACGGGAGGACAGGCGCGCCGAAGCCCGCCCGGGGAGACCGTTCCGGTCTCCGTTCATCACACCTGATCGAGACGGACTTGTCCGAGGAGGTCCCCCGTGAACGATCCGAACCCCGTCTGCACCGGGAGCGCGGGTCAGTCCCGTCCCGACAGCGGGGCCGGCCCGGAACGCCCCGATCCCCCGTCACCGGTTCACGGAAACTCGGACCGGCCCCTGAGCCGGCGACTCGTGGGGACGATGGCCGTCGGGGCCGGGGCCGTCGTCGCGAACCTCTACTACCTCCAGCCCCTGACGGCGACACTTGCCGATGACTTCGGCACCTCCCGCGCGGTCCTCGGGCTCACCATCACCCTGGTCCAGGTGGGAACGGCCACGGGCCTGGCCACCGTGGTCCCCTTGGGCGATCTGATCGAACGGCGGCGCCTGCTGACCACCCTGCTGGGGGTGGGAGTCGCGGGCCTGCTGACGATGGCTTTCGCCCCCGGCCCAGCCGTCCTGGCCTCAGGTGCCCTCGTCGTGGGACTGTCCGGGGCAGGTGCGCAGGTGATCGTGCCCTTCGCCGCGCATATGGCCGAGGGGAAGGGACAGGGGCGGGTCGTCGGCACTGTCATGAGCGGCCTGCTCATGGGGATCCTGCTGTCCAGGACCCTGTCGGGTTTGGTGGCCGATCTGTTGGGATGGCGCGCGGTGTTCGTGCTGGGAGCCCTCGCCACGGGGAGCGTGGCGTTGCTGCTGCGCAGGGAGCTGCCGGTCCTCCGTCCGGACGTACAGATGGCCTACCCGGCACTGTTGCTCTCCGTCCTCCGACAGGTGCGTGAGGAACCCGTCCTGCGCCTGCGGATGCTCTACGGAGCGTTGAGTTTCGCGTCCTTCAGCGTGTTCTGGACAGGGGCGTCCTTCCTTCTCTCCTCCGATCCGTACAACTGGTCCGAGGCGGCCATCGGTGCCTTCGCCCTGTTCGGGGTGGCGGGAGCGCTCGCGGCGCAGGCAGCGGGACGGTTGGCCGACCGGGGTCTGGAACGCAGGGCGACCGGGACATTTCTTCTGATCATGGCGTTGTCCTATGGGCTCATCGGGTGGGGAGGACACAGCCTGCCCGCTCTCGTGATCGGTGTGATCCTCATGGACCTGGGGAGTCAGGGGACGCACATCACGAATCAGAGCGTGGTGTACCGGTTGAGACCGGCCGAGCGCAGCCGGACGAACACGGCCTACATGTTGTCCTTCATGCTCGGAGGTGCCTGCGGCAGCGCGTCCTGTGCCCTCGTGTTCGACATGACCTCGTGGACGGGTGTCTGTGTCCTCGGAGCAGCGCTGCCTGCGGCAGCCTGGCTGATCTGGCTCCTGGAAGGTCGCGTGGCGGAGTAGGAGCGACTGGCAGTAGGTGACTTCGGCTCGCGGCGTCCGGGAGGCGCCTGGCCGCGTTGCCGTGGCCAGCGTCCAAACCAGGACGCCTGGCTCCTGACGCCTTGCCAGCCATCACCCGGGCCTCCCTGTCCCCGGTCACCTTCGGCTCCACCGGAGGCGTGGCCCGCTTCTTACACGTGATCACCTCCTCGACCCGCCCGGCCTGTGTCGTGAACGCCTTCACGACCAGATACACCGTGCTCTCCGACGTGCCAACCCGTTCAGCCACCGCAGCCCCGGCCGACCCCGGGGCTGCGGTGGCGATCGTGCTCTCACCACTTGCACGACGTCCTCGATTGTCCGACCCGCAGGTCGAAGCTCGATCGCCCCGGAGGTCGGCAGAACCCAGCCGGTTCCGAACGGCATCCTGAGCGTCATCGGCCAGCCTCCTCTGGCCGTCATGTCCTGTTTTTGGTGGCTCGATTCTGGGTGTTGTACTCTTCCCAGAAGGGGGTCCTCGGAGATCTCCCTCATCGTTCCTGAACACCATCGGGGGCTCCTGGAAGCCATCGGGACGGGTGCCCACCGGGGACCGGCCGCGGGGGAGGACGACACCAGCGATGACAAGGCTGTCCGTTCAGGGCCTGCGGTTCCGTTACGGGTCGCACGAAGTGCTCAGCGGGGTGGATCTCGTCGTGGAGTCTGGGTCGTGCCTGGCCGTGGTGGGGCGCAACGGGTCGGGAAAATCGACGTTGGTGCGGGTGTGTGTCGGGCGGGAGCGTCCCTCCGACGGGCGGGTGACCCTCGACGGTCGCCCGGTGGACGACGACGACCCGCAGATCCGGCGCCATCTCGCCGTACTGTCCGGCTCGGTGTCCCACTACCCGGACCTGACCGTTCGCGAGCACCTGGAACTCCTCGCTCTCGCCCATGCCACCCCGGAGCCGTCGCGGGCCGTGGACGAGGCCCTGGCGCAGGTGAGCCTGGAGGGGGCTGCCGAGGCCTTCCCGCATCACCTCTCCTCCGGTCAGGCTCAGGCCCTGCGCCTGGCGGCCCTGCGGGTCCGCCCTCGCCGGGTCGTCGTCCTGGACGAACCCGAACAGCACCTGGACGGCGCCGCCCGCGCCGCGCTCGGCCGGTGGATCGCCGCCGAAGCCGCCCGGGGCACCGCGGTTCTGCTGGTCAGCCACGACCCGGTGCTGGTCGATGCGTGCGCGGACCGCGTCCTCACCCTCGTCGACGGCACCCTGCACGACGATGCCCTGCACGACGGCAGCCTGCCGGACGCCGCGACGGCGGCCCGGGACCGCAACAGCGGACCGGAGGACCCGGACACCCGACTCGAACGGCGGATCGATGCCACCACGTGACCCGTCCCCCCTGCCGGGTGCCGGCGCGCTGCTCACACGACCGCACCGGGCACACCGGACGCACCGGACGCACTGACCGGGACCAGGAACTCAGGACACCCATGATGCCCACAGCGCCGGACGTCCGAGCGGCCCCGGACGCCCGAGCTGTTCCGGACACCCCGGACACCCCGACAGCGCCCGTCCTGGGATGGCTGCGCGCCCGGCGGGCCCGGCGCGCCGGCACGTGGCGGGACCGCTTGTACGGGGTCTACCTGGCGGCCCTCCTCCTCGGCGTGTACCTCGTCCCCTACCTGACGGCCGCGGCGTCGTCCCTCGGCGGCTCGTCGGCCCCCCTGCTGCCCCACGACCCGGACACGGCGCTGGTCCTCACCGTGTTCGCCCACACGCTGCTGGCGGGCCTGGCCGGTGCGCACGGCGCGCTGCTGGGTCCCGTCGTCGTCGACCCGCCCACCCTGCACTGGCTGCTCGACACGCCGGTGTCGCGTCCGGTGGTACTGCGGCGTCGCTGGTGGCGCGCTCTGGGCCGGTGGACGGCGCTCGGCGGGGTCGTCGGTTTCGCACTGGCGTTCGCGGTCGAACTCGGTGCCGACCACCTGAACGTGCCCGGCCTGCTCCTGGGCACCGTGGCGGGCGCGGCGCACGGCGCCGTGTGCGCGGGCCTCGCCGGAACGGTGCAGACCGCCGGCCATCGGCGGGAGGTTCGAGCAGTGCGGCCGGTCCTGGCCCTCCTCGCCGTGAGCGCGGCCGTGACGTGTCTGTTGGCCGTCAGCGGAACCCCACCCGGCCCTCTCGTGACCCTGCTCTCCTGGTCGGGGCCGTGGGGCTGGTCCGCCCGTCTCGTCGTGGCCTCTTTCCCGGATCTCTCCGTGGCGCCGGCCGCCGTCCTGCTCCTCGTGGCCTGCGCCGCAGCGGTGATCGTGGGCGGGCGGTGGGTGCCGCGCGTCCGTGGCACGGTGCTGCGCGCGCGGGTCGAACGTTTGTACCGCATGACGTCGGCCGCCTACGGCCTGGACTTCCGGCTCGCCCGGGTCGTCGCGCAGGGCCCTGCGCCGGTGCGGTCCCGTCGGGTGTCGCCGCCGCGGAGCGCTTGGGCCGCCGTCCCCTGGAGGGGGGTGCTCGGCTGGGTGCGCCGACCGCTCGCCCCGTTCGTGGGTGCCGCGCTGCTGTTCGCCGCGGCCTGGACGGCGGTGGGCGGGTCCGTGGCCCCGGACGCCGCCGGCGTCGCCGTCACTCTGGGCGTGCTCTGCCTGGGGTACGCCGGGGCGGGGGCTCTCGTCGAGGCCGTGCGCGTCGAGACCGACGACGTCACGCGATCGCACGCGCACCCCCTGCGTTTCCGGTCACTGATCGTGCGGCTGCTCGGGTTGCCCGTGGCCGTGGGCCTGGCCGCCGCCGTGGTCGGGGCCGTGGCCGCTGCCTGGGCGGGGGCGGGCGTGGGAGCAGGGACCGGGGGCGTGGCCCTGAGCGACCCGGTCGTTTTCGGGGCGGGCCTCGCCGTGCCGGGGTGTGTACCGGCCCTGGTCGCGGCCGCCGCCGTGTCGGCCTGCCGGGGCACGTTCCCCGTCCACCTGCTCGTGGGCGTCGAGACGCCGCTGGGCAACACCGCCCCGGTACAGGCCGCCGCATGGTTCCTGCGGGCCCCGCTGACCGTGGTCGTGTTGCTGGCGCCCGTCCTGTGGAAGGCCGCGGCCTCCACCCGGCCGCTCCCGCCCGCCTGGACGTGGCTGTCCACCGTGCCCGCTCCGGCCGTGGTCGCCTACCTGGGGGCTGTCACGCTCGTCATGTTCCTGTGGGCGCGATCCAAGGCCGACCGTCTCCACCGACGACAGACCTGACCACAGCCCTGGCCCGGCGGAGTCCGCCCTGCCCCGGACACGCGCTCCCCGCCGAACACCTGTACCAATGGGCGACACAGGTCCTACCGTGTCCTGCTCCTGCTCCTGCACCGCCGGGCCGACGACTTTCTGGGCAGCCTGTTCGAACTGCTTTCCGGGAAAGTCGATCCCGGCGAGGATGTGTGCACACCCCTCGTCCGCGCGGGGGGCTTCGGAGGGTCGGGACAAGCCGACCCTGTGATACACGCACCTGCCGTGATGTATGTCACGTATGTGTGATTTGCGTGATCGGGGGGGGTTGGTAGGTTCCTGGTTGACCTTCTGTCGGCAGTGGTTTCGTTCCTGACTGATTCTTGAGGAAAGGTGTTCGCGTGATTTCTCGGGGGAACTGTATGGCGGTCGCTGTCGCGACCGGACTGGTTTTTCTCTCCACTCCGGCCTTCGCCTGGAACCAGGTCTGGTTCAAGGACCGGGCCCATGTCATCGCGAGCGGCAAGAGGATTGTCGTCGAAGACACGGCTTGCGACAACGACGAGGTGAAGGGAAAATGGAAGTACAAGAACGAAAGTGACGCCCCCATGTACTCGAAAAACAATGGTTCAGGATGCAACACCCAGGTCGTGATGGACACAGCTGCGGTCATCCACGGAATTCAGGCTTGCGTGGTTCATCCTGTACTCCCTGACGACTGCTCCACCTGGAAGTACTGGCAGTGACATTCTGACCACCGTGGCCCCCGGAACCCCTGTCGGTTCCGGGGGCCGTTCTTCGTGGTTGAGATCCTCATGACGGGAGAGAATTTTCGTGAACGATCGTTCGGGACCGGTCCTTCTATTGGAGAATGTGTGTTATTCGGTGGGTGGTCGGGAGCTGCTGCGGGATTTGGATTTGCGGGTGGGGGTGGGGGAGTCGGTGGCGGTGATGGGTCCGAGCGGGTCGGGGAAGTCGACGTTGTTGGGGATGTGTCTGGGGACGATACGTGCGGGGTCGGGCTCGGTGCGGGTGGGCGGTCGGGAACTGGAGGGGTTGTCCGGCAGGAAGCTGGCACGGGTACGTAGCGAGGGCGTGGGGATGGTGTTTCAGTTCGGGGAGTTGTTGCCGGAGCTGAGCCCGATGGAGAACGTGGCGTTGCCGGGTAGCTATTCAGGTGGTCAGGCTGCTGGGGCGAGTTGTGGGGTGAGGGCTGGGGGTATCCAGGGTCCGGTGGTGAAGAGT
>JAUPKJ010000399.1 GCA_030837505.1 Actinomycetota bacterium | reverse complement strand
GCGGCCTGCGCCGCCATCGCGTCGATCGTCTCCGTCTCGTCGTGGACGTGGCGGCTGACCACCTCGACGGTGCCGATGACGGCCTCGTCGACCTGGTTGCCCGCGCACTCCTCGACGTCGGCGTTACGGACGAAATTCTTCGGGTAGTAGTGACCGTGACCGGCGAAACCGATCCCGGACCCCGACCAGATTCCTCGTTCGCTTTTCATCTGAAAAAACCCCTCATGTCGTTCCGGCCAGGACCGGTCACTGATACCGGAAGAGCGAGGCCCCCCAGCTGAAACCTCGTCCGATGCTGCACGCCAGGATCAGGTCCCCCGGGCGGACGCGCTTGTCGGCGACGTTCTCCGACAAACAGCTGGGGATACTCACACTGGAGGTGTTCCCCCGCCTGTCGATGTTGATGAGGACCTTCTCCTCGGGAACCTTCAGATCTTCCACCACCTGACGGACCATGTTCAGGTTCCCCTGATGCGGAATGAACCAGTCGATGTCGTCGATACTCAGGCCGTTCCTGTCCAGAACCTCCCTGGAGGAACTCGCGAGCATTCCCGGGCCCAGTTCCCCGACCTGTCTGCCCTTCATCATCATCGTGTCGTCGTCGTCGATGTCGAACACGTCGAAGTAATTGCCGTCCGAATGCAGGACGGTGTCCAGGAGCCCGGTGCCCGCTTCGCCGGCGCTCCACACCGCGGCCGCGCTCCCGGCACCGAACAACGCCGAGTAGCGGTAGTCGAAGTTCAGGATCGGCTTGGGATTCTCTGCGCACACGACCAGGGCGTTGCGCAGACCGAGGGAACCCATGAGGGAGCCGGCCACGAGACTCCCGTACAGGAAGCCGGCGCAGGCCACCGCGGTGATGTCGAAACAAAAGGCCTTGCGCAACCCGGCCTGCCGCTGCAGCGGCAGCGAGATGTCCATGTAGCGGTTCGTCGCCGAGGACGGGTTGGTCCTCGGCCGGGTCGTGGCCGTCGTACCGATGACGAGGTCGATGTCCAGGGGGCCGACGCCCGCGTCCTCCAGCGCCTTCTCGACGGCTTTCGCGCCCATCTCGACGGCACGTTCGGACTCGTCGGAAGGCCAGTGGCGTGAACCGACGCCGGTGTTCCGACGGATCCACGCGTCGTCGACCCCGAGGTGGGTCAGTTTCTCGAAGTACTCATTGGTGATCGGTTCGCCCGGGAAGTAGTGGCCGATCCCGCTCAGACGGGCGGGCACCCGGCAGGTCCGTCGGTTCTGGGGCTCGGCGGTCATCGGTAGCGTCCTTCCGGATCCAGATCGCGCAACACGGCGATCTCCTCTGAGGTGATGTCTGGTTCCCGCTGCAGGTGCGGGCTGACCCGTGGTGTCCACGAGGTCGACTGCCCGAGCAACTCCTCCGGCGAAGCCGGCTCGGCTGTCTCTGGCCGGCACCCAGCCGTCTCGAGCGTCTCGGCCGTCTCGGGCCGGGACCAGGTGACGAGTTCGAACGGGCCGTCCACCCGGTTCCTGCGGAACCTGCCGAACTGGGAAGCGACCTCGACCACGCGACGTCCCGGGCTGGTCAGGTAGGCAACGCCGCGCACGTAGCGCCGGGGCGACGCCGGGGCGACGACCAGGCAGTCGGCGCTGGAGGCGATGTCGTTGGCCCCACCCGATCCGGTGATCCACCGCCCGTCGGGGAGCAGGGTCGTGTTGATGTTTCCGTGCTCGTCGAGCTCCGCTGCCGACAGGACCCCGAGGCACCGGGGGTTGCCCGCGACGTCTGCGCCCAGGACCTCGAGGATCCCTGCCAGCTGGGTGCTGCGGGCGGCATGCCGTTGGCTGAAGAGGAACACGTCCCCCGGGTGCGGTGACATGCCGACGAGCCCGAGTTCTGCGGCGACGCACACCGGTGTGCCCCGTCGGCGCAGCAGTTCCGCTGCCAGCCACGCCGCCAGGTGGGACGTGCCGATACCCGCCAGGAGGGTGTCGTAGGCACCGGACGTCACGAGGTCGACGATCGCCCTCGCGCCGAGGACGATGAGACGTTCCTGGTCGGTGATCTGCCTCTGCGTCTCCCCGGCCCGCCTCTGCGCCTCGACGGCCCGCGCCGGTAGAGGGTCCTCGCCCCGCGGGACGACGTCCGGCACAGGGCCGGCGATCAGCAGGGAGGCGATCCGTTCAGGTCCGAGGGCCGCCAGGTAGGCGGCCTGGTCCTCGGGGCCGGCGATCCAGGTGTCGAACCACTCGCCGGCTCTGCCCTGCCGGCACGCCTCGACGATCTCCTCCATGAAGTCGTAGTCGTCGAGGTACCCGGGCACGTCGGCCAGGCCGCCGGTGCGCAGCGACTGCGGGTGCGCCCCGAGACGGGCCTCGCACAGTCCGACCACGCAGCGCGCGGGAATCACGACCCGGTCCGGCATCGCGTCGATGACCTCGTCGGGAACGAGGCGTTCCACCGAGGCCAGGACGCCGTCCTTGGCCGCGTAGGCCGCCCAGGGTCCCTCGCCGATCGGCGGGCACATCACCACGTTGCCCCGCCGGTCGGCGCAGACTCCGTGCACGAGGGTCAGATCGGGCCGCAGCGGACTGAGCAGCGCCAGGGTCTGCCCGGGCCGCGCCGGATCCTCGATCACCTGGAGGTCGTCGGCCTTGTCCTTGACGAGGTCGCTGCCGATCAGCGACGTCGTGACGGCGTACGGCTGGCCGGTGGCTGCTGCGACGAGTCGCTGCACGTAGGTCGACAGTGACCACGGTTCGACGGCGAACGGTTTGCCGGCCGCCAGGTCCGCGTACAGACGGTTCGGCCTCGGCGTGGGGTAGGTGTCTCCGAGGAAGCAGGTCACGACCTGCCGGACGGCGCCGGACAGCGCCAGGGCATGCGCGTTGGAGTGCACCGCCGTGGTGCTGACCGTCAGGTCCCCGTGTCCGCGCAACACCCGGCACACGGCGTTGAGCAGCGCGTTCGGGCGTGACATGGTCGCGGCGAAGTGCAGGTGGCTTCCGGGGCGCACGAAGGCGCGCACCAGCTCGTCGACGTCCTGACCGATGAACGGTCGGTCCATCAGGCTGCCGCCATGACCATCATCGACGTCTGGCTACCGAAGGCGAAGGACATGGACAGGGCCAGGTCGATGTCGACGTCCCGCAGCCCCTCGGCGACATGGTCGTGATCGCACTCGGGGTCGACCTCGGTCAGGTTGATCGTCGGGGCGATCTGCTGGCGGTGAAGCATCTGGGAGGTCGCGGCGACATTGATGATCCCGGCCATGCCGAAGGTGTGTCCGTAGATCGGCTTGTTCGAGGTGTGCGGCGGGAGGGCTTCGGGAGCCCGTCCCCGGTACAGGGAGCGCAGCGCCCTGCTCTCGGCGAGGTCGTTGTACCTTGTCGCCGTTCCGTGGCCACAGACGTAGCCGAGGTCGTCGCGGCCGGCGCCGGCCTTCTCCAGGGTCCGCTTGATCAGACCCGCGGTGAGGTCACCCGTCATGTCCATCGTCGTCGGGTGATTCGCCTCGTTCATGGCCCCGTGGGCCAGGAGCCGGGCGTAGATGCGCGCGCCCCTGGCCCGCGCGGTCGCTTCACGTTCCAAACACAGGACCACGGATCCCTCACCGAGCGCGAAGCCCGCCCGGTCCTTGGAGTACGGACGCACGGCCCGCGTCGGAACCTCCTGTTCGGGGGACAGCACACCGTCGCCGAGCGCCAGGTAGCAGCGGGCGACCTCGGGCAGGATCGGGAACTCGTGGCCGCCGACGAGGACGACGTCGCTGTTGCCGGACCGCAGTTCGTTCAGGCCGATGCCGATGGCGTGGTGGCCTCCGACACAGGCGTTGCTGACGGTGGTCACCAGTCCCTGAGCACCGGTGTAGATCGCCGCCATGCTGGCCGGACACCCCGACAGACCACGGAACATGGCACCGCTGTCGGAGAAGGGCCGGTCCTGGCTGCCCGTCATGGTGGACTGCCACCATTCCAGGGGGCCTCGCGAGGAGGACATCACGATGCTCGTACGTTTCGGATCCACGTCCTCGAACACGATTCCCGCATCGTGCCGGGCCTGTTCGACCGCGGACATCGCGATGAGGATCTCGCGCGTGTACTTCGCGGCGTGTTTCGAATCCAGGGCGGGAAGATACTCCCGATAGTCGAAATCGTTGATCTGCGAGGCAGCGCCGACCGGGAGCCCCAACGCCTTCGAGTCGAAACGGGTGAGACGACTCACCTGGGAACGACCCCGAGAAATGTTTCCCCAGAATTCCTTGACATTACGGGTCCCGGGAAGAACGGTCCCGATCCCGGTGATCGCCACAGGTTCACCGGGGATACGACGGCCCGGTGCACCGATAAAATATTCTCTCGTCACACAGACATGGTGTCCCTTGCGGAGGACGGGCCACCATGAACCAGAAGTACCCGATGGGGGACATCGCGCGGTACTGCCGGTACTGAAACCCCTCCTGCGGCGTACCCCTGGTACTTCCCACGGAAAGGCGGCCGGTACCGCGAGTACCTGGCGGCCTCGACCGACGACCACGAGCGTGGTCGTCGGTCGAGGTTTCCTCTCAGGTGTTGCGCGGTTTCCAGTCCCGTAGGTATCGGACCGTGTTCACGCTCACGTAGGCCCAGGTGAGCAGGGCGATCACCGTGAGGACGCCCGGGGCGAGGATCTGCAGGGTCTCGGAGAGAGTCGGGCCGTCCGAAGCGCTGGTCAGGGGGTTGGTCACGATCAGGGAGACTGCCAGGGCCGTCCAGGCGCCCAGCACCATGGGGACGGCGACGGTCCAGGCCCCGATTCCCCAGAAAGGCGCACGCCGGCCGGTCAGGATCGACACGGATCCCAGGTCGTCAGCCTGTTCCCGGAACCGGGTCACCGCAGTGACTCCCAACGCGGCGCCCAGGGCCAGGGTCGTCCCGATCCCGAACAGAACGATCCACAACGACTGTTGCGCAGTACTCGTACTGTTCGAGAACCCGCCCTCCTCGAGATCAAAAATCTCCGGGGCAAAGGCCATCGTCCGATACGCGATCTTCTTGACCTCCGACCGGTCCACCGCCCGCCCCGACGGATCGCTGAACACCAGGGTCGACTGGATTTTCATGTTCACCGAACTGAGGGGCCCCGCTTTTACCTGTACTCGGTCGGGTTCCTCGAGGTACAGCTGCGCCAGGAGCGTCCGGGTCCGGGTGGGCAGACCGGACAGGTCCTGCCGCCCCTGGCAGGAGAATCCCAGGGCTCGCAGACCCGGGCATTCTCCTGTGAGCACGACACTCTGCTGAGTGATGTCGTAACTTGGTGCGGCGGAATCTTGGAGTATGAGGGTGACGATTTCCGGGGGGAGTGCCTCCAGGAACCGCGGAACCTCCTTCTCATCGCCCGCGTCCATGGCGAGGCCCGAGTTCCCGAGGGTCTGCCGGGTGGCTCGGTCCTCTGCTTCGAAACGGGTCAACAGGTTGGACCAAAGGTTCGCCTGAAGCAAGATCCCCACGAGCACGATGGTCCCGGCAACCGTGCGGGCGGTCCCCGAGGGTGTCGCGGCGAGACGTCGCCCGCCGATGAGGGCGGCCGTCGAACCTCGCCGGCGCCCCCACGCCGCCACCACCTCTCCCGCGGCTCCCACCAGCACTCCCAGGGTGAACGGCAACGCGACGAAAGTCGCCAGGACCCCGATCAAATACGTCAGGGTCCACACAGGACCATGCGGGTAGCCGGGAGCCAGGACGTCGGGCAGGCGCACCGCAACCAACAACGCCACCGGGAAAGCCAGGACCCTCACCCGTCGGCCACGCTCGCTCATCGCCCCGGGGCGGGTGCTGCCGGTCTTCAGCCGCGTCGGCACAAGAACCGAGAGCACCACGGTCACAGCGCCGGCAGCGGCCAGCGCCGCGAGCAGGACCGGCCAGTGTTCTGTCAGATAGCCCCCCGGAATGATGAAATCGGTCACGGGCAGCCGCGGACTGGTCCGGATCACCGCCCCGAGCCCTGCTGCGGCCAGCAGGACCCCGGCCAGGACCGGCCCGACCACGTCCCCCACCCGAACCCAACGACGTTGCGCGGTCGAAGCTCCCAACGTCGATAGCAATACGTCCCGCCGCCGACGCTCCTCGATCCCGAACCCGTTCCCCACGTACAACAACACAAGCGCCGGGAAAACCAGCAACACCAGGACGCAGTAGGAAAACTCTCTCCAACTGAAAATATAGTCCGACTCACCCCACCCACCGAGCATGCCCTTGGCCCTCTCCAGACCAGTGAATTCCTCCACAGGGTTGGTGTTCTTGAGGGATGTTCCCTGGGGTGGACGCCGCCAGACGACGCGTTCGTCGGGGACGCCGAGTCCGTCCTCGCTGATGACACCGGCGAGTTTCCCGTACCGGTCGGCAACCTGCTCACCCGCGCCGTCCTTCAACAGCTGCGGGGACACGAACGCCTCCCCCGGCTCGGGCCACCGCGGCAACCCCGGAGGCAGAGGCGCATCCGCCACCCTCGGCTCGATCGAGAACACCCAGAACTGCATGTGATCCCGTAACGAGTCTGTCCCGACGGACATCCGCACCGTGCTCTTGTGAGCCCCCCGCATCGGTTGGCGGGCGGCTTCGTGGCGGGCTCGTTCCTCGTAGACGGCCCAGCTGCCGGCGATCACGAGGAAGGACGTGGCCAGGGCCAGAGTCGCGCACGTCAGGACCACGAACCGGCCCGTGCCCACCCCCG
>JAUPKJ010000398.1 GCA_030837505.1 Actinomycetota bacterium | reverse complement strand
TACGACTCAGGGGACCACCTGCACCCGAACACCGACGGGTACCAGGCGATGGCCGACTCGATCGACCTGCGGATCTTCCGTTGACCCCGCGCCGTTGAGGCCGCATCCCTGACCCCGCGCCGTTGAGGCCGTGCAGCGGGGGAGCCCTCTCACCCCGCCGCCGGTTTCTCCTGCCCGAACAGTTCGCGACGGCGCGTCGCCCACGTGTCCGCGATCCTGGACATCTCGACCCGCAGGAAGGTGAAGAACTCCCGGGTCTCCATCAGACGGCGGGCACCGGGGGAACCCGGCTCCAACATGCTCAGGGCCTCTTCGAGACCCTGGTCCCAATCGTGCAGGGTGGAGAGCTGCGCGATCATGATGGTTCGCCAGACGTCCTCGTCGTTGATCCGGTACAGGTCGGCCCGGGTCCCGGGGCGTCGTTCCTTGTACAGCAGGCTCGTGTCGACGAGGTGGCGCACTGCTCCCGAGATCGCGGCGTTGCTGACGCGCAGACCCTCGGCCAGCTGGGATGCTGTGTAGCGGTCTGCGTCGTCGGCGAGGACGAAGGCGAAGACCCTCGCGGCCATCCGCGGCATCCCCTGCTGTTCCAAGGACTGGGTGAGCCGTTCGACCGCCTGCAGCAGGTCCTCCTGCCGGTGGTCCTCGTCCCGGGGGGGAACGCGCACTGGGGCCAAACCTTGGACCTTCTGCTCAACCACCTCGGGATAAGGGTTTTTCCCGGGGCCGTCGGGCGATTGCCGATACACGCCTGTCCTCCCATGCCATCGATGGCGGTCAGGGGAGCCGGCCTCCCCGTTCACTCCGCAGTGAGTCCGCCCCGGCGACATGCCCGGGGACCTGGAACTCTGCTCGACTTTCCCATTGTAGTCATTAGTAGTTTCATACATGTCTGAAAACTGTGTACGCTCCCCTGTATGGGTGCAAGCATCTCCATCAGGGGACTCACCAAGACCTTCGGCCCCACCGTCGCCCTCGACGAACTGGACCTGCAGGTCGACACCGGTGAAGTACATGGATTCCTCGGCCCCAACGGTTCGGGGAAATCGACGACCATTCGGGTCCTCCTCGGACTGCTGAGGGCGGACAGCGGATCGGTCCAACTGCTCGGGGAAGATCCGTGGAAGCAGGCAGTGGCCCTGCACCGACGGCTGGCCTACGTCCCCGGCGACGTCAATCTCTGGCCCAACCTGACGGGAGGCGAGGCCATCGATCTGCTGGGCAGTTTCCGGGGCGGACTGGACCACCGGCGACGAGACGATCTACTGGAACGTTTCGAACTGGATCCGACCAAAAGAGGCCGCAGCTACTCCAAGGGCAATCGGCAGAAGGTCGCCCTCGTGGCAGCGCTGTCCGCCGACGTGGAACTGCTGGTCCTCGACGAACCCACCTCCGGCCTCGACCCCCTCATGGAGATGGTCTTCCAGGAGTGCATCGACCAGGCCAAGGAACTGGGCCGCACCGTGCTGCTGTCCAGCCACATCCTCGCCGAGATCGAGGCCCTGTGCGACAGGGTGAGCATCATCCGCTCCGGCAAGGTCGTGCAGAGCGGGACCCTGGGCGACCTGCGGCATCTCACCCGGACGACCGTCCGGGCCGAGACGGACCGCCCCGCCGACGGCCTCGAGGAACTGGCCGGCGTCCGGGACCTCGAACGCTTAGACGGAAAGGTCTCCTTCACCGTCGAACCCACGTACCTCAGCGATGCCATGGGATTCCTGTCCCGGCTGGGGATCCGGACCCTGGTCAGCCACCCGCCGACCCTGGAAGAGCTCTTCCTGCGCGAGTACGGCGACGACCTGTCGGCCGCCCATCCGTCCACGCAGGCCGAGGGCGTGCAGGGGGCCGGCCGATGACCTCCCTCACCGGGACCCGCACAATGATCCGCCTGTACCTGCGGCAGGACCGGATCCGTCTGCCGGTCTGGATCATCACCCTCGTCTGGCTGATGTGGGTCACGGTCCTCGCCGTCAAACAGAACTACCCCACCCCCGCGGACCTCGCCGTCTACGAACAGGCCCTGTCCGGC
The DNA here is from genome assembly GCA_030837505.1 of Actinomycetota bacterium. Lineage (GTDB taxonomy): Bacteria > Actinomycetota > Actinomycetes > Actinomycetales > Kineosporiaceae > JAUPKJ01. The sequence continues at coordinate 1,564 of JAUPKJ010000398.1, read as the reverse complement.
AGCACCGCCAGCATCATGATGGGCGGCCCGCCCATCGCCCTGGACACCTACGGCGGGGTCAGCCTGTACGAGACGAACCTGGTCATGGTGATCGGGATCGGTCTCATGGCCGTGCTGCTCATGACCCGGCACACCCGCACGGACGAGGAGGCCGGACGCACAGAACTGCTGCGCGCCGGAGTCCTGGGCCGCCACGCGCCGACCGTCGCCGCCCTCACCGTCGTGGGAAGCGCCTGCCTGCTGACCGGGGCCCTCAGCGCCACGAGCCTGTACTGGATCGACTCCTCCCACCCGGCGCAGGCCGCCCTCCACGGAGGCGTCGTGGCCTCGATCGGACTGGTGTTCACCGCAGCCGCGGCCGTGACCGCGCAGCTGACCCCCCACGCCCGGGGAGCCAGCGGCTACGCCGTCGCCCTGCTCATCGCCTCCTTCGTGCTGCGCGGTATCGGGGACGTCGGCGACAGCTGGGTCACCTGGGTCTCCCCCATCGGCTGGGCGCAGGGCACCCACGTCTACGGGGACAGCAGGGTGTGGCCGCTGGCCCTCGTGCTCGCCGGGGCCGTGGCCCTGCTGGCGCTCGCCTTCGTGCTCACCGATCACCGGGACCTCGGTTCCGGGGTGTTCGCTGCCAGACCCGGTCCCGCGCGGGCCGCGCGGTCGTTGGGAACTGCAACCGGTCTGGCCCTGCGTCTGCAGCGCGCCACGATCCTGGCCTGGGCCGCGGGGACCGCCGTCACGGGTGCGCTCGTCGGATCGATGAGCGAGGAGATCCGCAAGATGATCGACGAGAACCCGGAACTCGCCGAGTATCTCCAGGCCGAGGGCGTCGACGTCGTCGAGGCCTATTACGCCATGATGCTCGTGACCCTGGGGTTCCTGGCCGCGTCCTTCGGGGTGATGTCCGTGCTCCGGTTGCGTTCGGAGGAGGCCGCCGGACGGGTCGAACCTCTCCTGGCCACGGCCCTGTCCCGGACCCGCTGGGCCGTGGGCACCCGGGTGGTCACGGTCCTGGGGACGACGGCCGTGTTGGTCAGCGGCGGTCTGGGGATGGGTCTGACCTACGGTCTGACGCTCGACGACCCGGGCCAGATCGGCCGGTTGGGGGCCGCCTCCCTCGCGCACGTGCCGGCGGCGCTCGTCCTGGCCGGGATCACCGTCCTGTGCTTCGGATGGGTCTCTCGGGCTGCCGGTGTGGGCTGGACCGTCCTGGCGGTCTGTTTCGTGATCGCCTTCCTCGGCCCCTCCCTGAACCTGCCCGATTGGGTCCTGGGCATCTCGCCCTTCGACCACGGGCCCCTCGTCCCCGTCGATCCGATCGAGGCCACTCCTCTTCTCCTGCTCAGCGCGTTGTCCGCTGCCCTGATGGCGGGAGGTCTTGCCGGTCTGCGCCGACGGGACATAGCCCTCACCTGAGAGATCTCCCCCGGCTCCGGGACGGGCGCCGGGACCGGACGAAGCACCGGCCGCGGCGAGGAATCGCCGCGGCCGGTGTGTGTCGTCCGGTCAGGAAGGGCCTGGGGCCGCCCGGGGATCACCCGGGTGACCGTTCCGCCCGTCCGGGCCG
>JAUPKJ010000397.1 GCA_030837505.1 Actinomycetota bacterium | reverse complement strand
TGAGCACGCCGCTGGCCGCGATGACGCCGAGGGCCGTCCAGATCAGCTGGTCGGGGGCTGCGGCCTTGCCGAAGTCCTTGCCCATGAACAGGTCGATCCGGTGGATGATCACCAGCCCGAGGCCGTTGAGGGCCGTGACGATGGGCAGGATGACCGGGTCGGAGTACGGCGCGTACTTGCGCAGGACCATGTGGAAACCGAGGGCCACGACGGCGAAGCCGCCGCCGACGGCCAGGAGGTCCGGCGGCACGTCCCCCTTGACGGACAGCCCCACGAGGGCATAAGCCCCCAGCGCCATGCCGATCGCCAGAAGCACCAGCGTCAGCTCCACGTTCCGCCGGGGCTGGGGAACGATCGGGGCGACGACGGCCATCATGCACCTCCGTGGGGCGGGCCGAGCCCTTCACGGGTGCCTGGTGCTGTGCTCATCAGTCGGTGTTCCCGCAGTCCAGGAGAGGGGGCGAAGGGACGGTCGGTGTGGGTGCGCCCGTCGGGGAGGTTGCGGAGGGCGACGGCGCCTTCTTGGTCCGCGACGGATCCGGCGTTCCGGGAGTCTTGGACGCAACGGAACTCGACGGGGTTGCCTTACCGGTCGGGGAAACTTCAGGGGTCGTGGAGGACGGGGCAGGGGTCGAGGTGGGCTTCGGCCGGGGCGCTTCTCGCTGGTCCTGACAGATCTTGGTCTGGTCGCGGAGGTTGTTCAGGATCTGATCGGCCTGCTTGCGGGTGTCCGCGACGATCCCACTGCGCACCTGGTCCCGGGAGAAGACCGGCAGATCGACGATGCGTACGTCGTCGGACTGCTCGGCCAGGGAGGACAAGTGCACGGGGCCGAGGTTCTGGGGAATCCCCCGGTAGATCGAGACCATTCCCTGGTGGTTGCCCACGAAGTACTGCCGCATGACCCACAGGCGTGCGGCAGCTCCCCCTCCCGCGAGCAGGATGAGAACTGTCAGCGTACCGAGGGCCCTGCGGATCCACCGCCGACGACGGGGCGGACGAGGGCGTTCGAGCGACGCCGTCGGCTCGTCGTCCGCGGTGCGTCGGGAGGGGTCCAGGGCCGCGGCCCGCTCCGCCGGCGATCCCTGCTGGGTGTGCAGCGGCCTGGTCGGCACGTGTTGGGAGGCGGAGCCCACGACGAACGGCGAGTTGTCACCGCGCGCGGGGGCCTCGACGATGTCGGCGACGATGCACGTGACGTTGTCCGGTGCGCCGGCCCGCAGAGCCAGGTGGACGAGCGTCTCGCAGGTCTCGGCGGGGGGGCCGGCCGTGGCCAGGGTCTCCTGGAGGGTCTCGAAGCTGACGACGCCGGACAGCCCGTCGGAGCACAGCAGGTAGCGGTCCCCGAGCCGGGCCTCGCGCATGGAGAGGTCGGGCTCGACGTCATCGATCCCGTCGGTGAGGACCCGCATGAGGACCGACCGCTGCGGGTGGTGCTCGGCTTCCTCCGGCGTCAGACGCCCCTCGTCGACCAGGGTCTGTACGAAGGTGTGGTCCCGGGTGATCTGGACCAGGACTCCGTCCCGCAACAAATAGGCCCGGGAATCCCCGATGTGGGCCAGCGCGAGGCGTCCGCCCGTGCGCAGGAGGGCCGTGACCGTCGTCCCCATGCCCGCCAGCTGGGGTTCCTCGGCCACCCTCTCCAACAGCTCACCATGCGCGGAGAAGACGGCGCGTTTGAGGTGTTCGAGGGCGTCGGGTCCGTGGGATTCGTCGTCCAGAGGAGCGAGTTCCCCGATGGCCAGGGAGGAAGCAACATCACCCCCCGCGTGTCCACCCATGCCATCACAGACCACCAGGAGGTGCGGCCCGGCGTAGCCGGAGTCCTGGTTGTTCTGACGGACCAGACCGACGTCAGAGCGGGCCGCATAGCGCAGCGCGATCGCCAATCCGGCTACCTCCGCAGCTCGAGGACGGTTCGGCCGATACGCACCGGGACTCCGGGTTCGACCGGGACAGGGGCCTCGACCTTGGACCGACCGAGGAAGGTGCCGTTGGTGGACCCGAGATCCTCCAACACCCAGACCCCCCTCTGGAGGGACAACCGGGCGTGGCGGTTGGAGGAGTAATCGTCCTCCAGGACCAAGGTGCACTCCGGCGCTCTGCCAATCAAGATCGCTGCCTGTCCGAGGGTCAGCGTAGTGCCGCGCAAAGAGCCCTCGGTGACCACCAGGGTCCGGGGGCCTTCGGGACGCGGTGCGGGAGGCCGTGGCATCGGTGAGGGACGGCGACCCGCAGGGGGCACGGGAACCGAGCCGGGGGCAGGTCCCGCCCCCGCCGATCGGGGGGTGACCTTGCGTGTCACCTGCACACCGAACAAGTCTTTGCGAAGCACCGCCAGCACAGAGAAGACCATGACCCACAGGAGGACCAGGTAACCGAGCCGAAGCAGCGTCAGGGTCAGTTCATTCATGAGAGAACGATCACCATCGTCCGATCCTGGCCACCATCCGGGTACGTCCGACAGTGATCGTACTGCCGTCGTTCAGGAGCACGGTCTTGATCCGCTCACCATCGACGAAGGTTCCGTTCGTCGATCCGAGGTCGACCACGGTGGCTTGGCCCTTGTCGACGTGGATCTCGACATGACGTCGCGATATGCCCGGATCGTCCAGCACGATGTCGGCCTCGCTGCTGCGTCCGATCACCGTGACGGGAGCGCTCAGGCGGAAGACCCGCCCGTCGACGTCCAGGCTGACGGCGATCGGCCCTGCGGGGGGCTCGGGGTGCTGGGGCTGCCAGCCCCCGCCCGCGTGGGGGGCCGGGGGCCTCGGCGCGGGGGAAGCCGCCGGAGCGCGACGTTCCGGGTACGCGGGCTGATACCCCTGCGGGCTCTGCGGCGCTCCGGGGTAGCCCGGTGCACCCATTCCCGGTGCACCCATTCCCGGTGCGCCCATGCCCGGAGCGCCCAGGGGGTACTGGCCCGGGGCCGGTGGCCCGGGGGGGTAGGACTGCTGTCCGGGGGCCGGCGTGGGTCGGTACGGGGCCTGCCCCGGGTAGTAGCCGCCGCCCGGGGGCGGTCCGTAGCCCGGGGCACCATGCTCGCCGGCCTGCGCCCGGGTCGTGGAGCTGCGGACCCGGAAGACCCCGGTGTCCAGGTCGGAGACCTCCTCGAAGGTCACGGACACTGGGCCGACGAAGGCGTATCTCTGCTGCCGGGCGTGCTCGTGCAACGACGTGCACAGCTCATCGCCGAGAGCGTCCTTCCATTCCCCCAGCCGACCGAAGTCCGCGGGACCCAGCTCGACCACGAAGGTGTTGGGGGCGATGGTGCGGTCGCGTCCTACAACAGCAGCTTTCTCGTCGCACTCACGACGCAGTGCGCTTGCGATCTCCACGGGTTGCACCTCGCTCCGGAACGCCTTGGCGAAGGCTCCGTTAACAGCGCGCTCGATGCCCTTCTCGAAGCGGTCGAGAACTCCCACGGTCGCCTCCTTCCGCCCGCACCGGGTGGCTCTGGGTGGTACTCCCAACAGTCAGATCAGAACGGTCGGGCTCGGTCCGTCCCTCCTCGACCACCGTGGGACAGGTTGTACACGAGCACGCCCCACCGGCCGATGTCGCCTCCAGACTAACCGTGGTACGGCGTCATGACCGAACCGTTGCCCGAGTGAGAGCACACCTGTCCGAAACATCCATATTGGGTATTGAATTATTACGTAGGTTGACCATGGGGATGTTGCCCTGCCGCGACCTGCGGTGCAGCGGTGGACGGGCCACCGGCGCCCACGCCGACCGAAGGGAGCCTACGAACAGGATCCTCCCACTCCGATCCCTCCGACGGGAACCAGGGGGGACGCCGGTGTCGTGCGCCGTTCGGCGTTGCCCGGGCGAAACCCCGGCGAGGGGCTTCCCTGCGCCGTGCTAGCCTCGTCGTCATCACTCGCGCGAGTGGCGGAATAGGCAGACGCGCAGGATTCAGGTTCCTGTGTCCGAAAGGACGTGGGGGTTCAATTCCCCCCTCGCGCACCACGCATCAGGGCGGCTGACCAGCAAGAACAGGTCGGCCGCCCTTCGTGTTCGCGTTGCGGGGCCACAGCGTTCGCGCTGCGGGGCACCTCGGGGCCACAGCGTCCCAGGACCCTCGCCCCGGAAGGGGCTCAGGGGCGGTTCCTGCTGCCGGGATGCCCCTTGGGGTACATCAGACGCAGCCCGGCCAAGGGCGCGTAGGCCCATTCCGGCAGGCACCGGTCGCTGTAGATCAACTCTCGGCACACCTGCTCGGCTTCGAAAGGAGCCAGGAGAAGTTCATCGAACAGTTCCCCGCGGTTGGCCGAGACCAGTTCCGCGCGATAGCTGTTCAGGATCTGTCTGCGGACGCTGCGGCTCCAGGCGTCGACGGCCGCGGTCATGTGGCCTCCGGAACGCCGGTTCACGATCCGCCCGACATGATCGATATTGCGCAGCAGCTGAGCCATGTCCCTGGCGGCGGGCTGCACCGCAGAGTCCTCCCCCGGATCCTCCAGCAGCGTGTTCCCATCGAACTCCGTGATCGACAGGCCACCGGGCCAGCGCAGGATCTGTCCGGGATGCAGATCACCGTGGATCCTCTGGACGGCGATCCTGCGCCCCTGGGCCCGGACCTCGTCGGCGAGCTGAACCAGGCCGCTCAGAGCGGCGCGCAGGTCCCGCACCCGGGGCAGGAACAGGGTCTCGCCCTCCTCCAGCCGGCCGCTGCGCACGATCTTCTCGGCCTGCGCGAGCCTCGCGAGCGCCACAGTGTGCCAACGGTGCACCTGGTCCGCACCGACCCACCGCACGGGCTGCGGAATCTCGGGCGAGGGCGAGGCCATCGCCAGATGCAAGGTCGCGATCAGACGGCCCAACCGCTGCGGCCAATCGACCACCCAGGAGTCGACCCCGCGCGGCGGGGGCCCGGGAACCGACCGGGCCGGGGCCACATGCAGGCCCAAGTGCTGCTCCACGAGTTCGACGCACCACTGCCAACCGTCCTTGGCCCGGGGCAGGTAACTGGTGGCGATGGCGCACGGCAACTCGTGGCCGCTGGGCGAGGTCCACAGCAGCATCCCGTGGGTTATCGGAACCCCCAGGTACCTGACCGCGGTCAGGTGGGAGAGGGAAAGGGGCGCCGGATGGCCGACGTCGGCGAGCCAGGGGTACCACTGCACAACTACCCGTTCACCGACCACGACCGATTCCGTCGGACGATCCGTCTCCACCGCCCTCTCCCCCGTGGCCTGCGGAGGCGGGACCAGGCGCACGACCCGGAACCCCTCCACGGGCTCGGAGGCCTGATGCCGGAGCAGATCGACCAGGGCCTCGGAGGCTCCGTCGCCCTCACCGACCCGTCGCCATCCCCCGCTGTGCTCGTCGTCGGCCCGGAGCACCGAGCAGAGCCAACCGGCTCCCCGCTCGGGATCGTTCCCGGACTCGATCGCGACCGCCATGTCCGCGCCCAAGGGGTACCGGGCAATCGGCTCTCCAGCCTCAGCGGTGGCTGATCCTTCAGCCATGCGGCGCCTCCCGTCCACCGTCCGCGATCGAACGGTACCCCTCGGCGTCCCCCTCGCCTAGTGGCGGTTTCCCCGAGTTGTCTCAGCGCAGGAGGGCCGCCTGCGAGAAGAACAGTTCCGACCAGCGTTCGGCGGGGACCTGGGACACCCCAGTTCCCGTGACACGGAAGGTCGCCCGCTCCTGCGGCAGGAGGGTGAGCAGCTGCCGGTCCACCTCGGCCTCGGCCACCTCGACGTCCGCCATCAGGGACAGGTCCCTCAGCAGCGTGCCGGCGACGACCTCCACGTCGACGCCGCCGTCCACCGGGACGACACGGTCGACCACCAACCGGTGCTCCGGCAGTTTCACCTGCGGATCGCCGGTGAGCCACAGGGTGCTGCGAGCCGTGCCGACCTGCGCCGTCACGAGCTGTCCGCCGGCGGTCTGCCCGAGGGCGCCCTCCGGGAGCACGTCCCCCAACGGCAGACGCACGTGTCCCCGTGCCGGGACCGTCCTGGGCCGGGTCACCTCAGCGAGGCCGGAGCCCCCGGCGTCCAGGACCCGGATCCGGACCTCTGCGGTCCACTCGTCAGGGGTGTCGTTGACCAGGGTCACGGTGGCGTCCGGGCGGCCGCCCGTCAGGAGCGCTGCCCGGGGGGCGAAGACCTCCCGCAGGGCGTACCAGGCCAGTTTGCGCCGCCCCGCGACGTCGACCAACGACCAGGAGATCGCCGGCCAGAGGTCGTTGTGCTGCCACCAGATGGCGCCGCTGCACACGTCGTGCTGACTGCGCAGGTGGGAGATGCCGAAACGGACGGCGCCCGCCTGCACGCATTGCGTCGCGTACACCCATTCGACCCCGCGGGTGGGGGGGAACGGCAGGTGCCACGCGAGCCCGCGGGCCAGTTTGTCCGTGCCGTCGCCGGCCTTCTGATGCAGTTCCAACGCCGGGTCCGCGACAGCGACGTGCTCGGGGCCGCCGACCCCCCGGCTGATCGTCGGCCAGTTCGCGCTCGCCTGCCACCCGAACTCCGCAGCGAAACGCGGGGTGTGCTCGGCGTAGGCCGGCCAGTCCCTGTCGTTCCAGACATCCCAGATGTGCATCGAACCCGCCGACGGGTCGTTCGGATGCCGCGAACCGGGGGAGAACGGCGAACCGGGAACGTACGGTCGAGTCCCGTCGAGGCGGGAGACGATATCGGGCAGGATCTGGGTGTAATAGAGCAGCCCCCACGGGCGCCCGGCGAGGTCCTCCTGCCATCCCCAGTCGTGGTAGGCCCACAGGTTCTCGTTGCATCCGGCCCACACCGCCAGACTGGCCCGGTGCCGCAGCCGCAGCACGTTGTCCTCGGCCTCGGCCGTCACCTCCGCCACCGTCGTCGCGTCCTGCGGGTAGGCCGCACAGGCGAAGAGGAAGTCCTGCCACACCAGGACGCCCAGCTCGTCGCAGATGTCGTAGAAGTCCTCGGACTCGAAGACCCCGCCGCCCCACACCCGCAGCAGATTCGCCCCCGTGGCCACGGCCTGTTCGATCCGCGTGCGCAGACGCTCGCGGCCGATCCTGTGGGGGAAGGGGTCATCGGGGATCCAGTTCAGGCCGCGGACCCAGATCCGGTGACCGTTGACGTGCAACTCGCAGGAGACGCCTGTGGCCTGCGGGGTCTGGACCAGTTGCACGTCGCGGAACCCCACGCGGCGGACCTGGCGGTCCAGCACACGCCCGGAATCGTTCAACAGGTCGATCTCGACGTCGTACAGGGACTGCGACCCGTGTCCCACGGGGTTCCACCGGCGGGCCCCCGGCACCGGCAGGTCCAGCTCGACAGCTGATCCGGTGACGGCGACGGTCCGTTCCAGCTCCGTCCGTTCCAGCTCCGCGCCGGCGTCCCGGTCCCCGACCGGTCCCGAGAGCCGGACCCTCAGCGCCTCTGCCGTTCCGAGGCAGCGAGCTCTCAGGGAAAGACTCGGCGTGTCACCGGCCCGGGCCGACACCTGGACGCCCTTCAGCCGGGCCGTCGTCCAGGTGGTCAGGGACACCGGTTTCCACAGCCCGGCCGTGACCGTGGCCGGTCCCCAGTCCCAGCCGAAGGAGCAGGCCATCTTGCGGACCTGGTTGTACGGCATCGGATAAATGTCCGGGCGGGGCAGGGGATTGACGGCCTCGGCGGCCTCGGCCACGGCCAGGGCCGAGTCGAGTTCCACGGCGACCGTCACGGGCCCGGCCCGCAGCTCCGTGGTGATGTCGATCTCATGGGTGCGGAACATGTTCTGCACGCGCAGTCGTGGCCGGCCGTTGAGGGAGATCTCTCCCACGGTGTCGATGCCCTCGAAGCCGATCACAGCGCGCGTGAAAGGGGCCGGGGGGGATTCCACCGTGGTCCGGTAGACCCAGCGGGCCCGCGCGATCCACAGATCGTCGCTCTCGACGCCGTCCACGGTGATGTCGCGGATGAGCCCGGCGCCCAGAAGATCGGTGTGGACGGTCCCCGGCACCTGGACCGCCAGACCGCCGTCGAGGGCTCGGGCGACCCGGTCGGGGACCTCGACCCCCTCTGCGGCCCCGAGAAGTTCGAGGGTCCAGGCGGTGACCGGACTGCTGATCCGGTCGACGGCCTCGCCGCGCGGCCCCGGGCCGGTGACGGAACTGTCGGTCGCGAAGTCCTGCATGTGTTTCGTCCTCGTCTCACCAGTGGCGTCGGAAGGGGGAGAACGGGCGTTCGGCCCCGGGGTGAGGGCGGCGGGCTCGTCGGAGCGGGGCCGTTCCGGCTCCCGGCGAGCGGGAGACGGCCCGACCAACGGGGGGCGGGTGCTCACTGCTGGTGAAGGGTTGCATACCCAAAGGTATGTCATGCAAATTAATCGGTTAATGTCATCGATGTCAAGGATGACGAGCGGGATCGTCCGGCGTCGTTGCTGCACTTTCCTCGTGGGGATGGCAGGATCGGGCAGCCGCATGTCATCGTTGTCATGGGAGGGGACGGCCAGTAGAGGAGATACCGGACATGGCGACCGAGACCTTTCCCATCACGACCAGGGCGAGGTTGCGGGACGTCGCGCAGCTGGCCGGGGTCAGCCCCAAGACCGTTTCCCGTGTCCTCAACGGGCATCCCAGCGTCAGCCCGGACACGGCAGCGAGGGTCAGACAGGCCGCGGCAGCCCTGCGGTTCAGGCCCAACCGGCTGGCCAGGGACCTGCGTCAGGGAGCAGTGACCGACGCCGTCGGCATGGTGGTGGGAGACCTGGCCAACCCCTTCTACGCACAGGTCGCCGCGCACGCGGAGAGAGCGTTGCGCGAGCGTGGGCTCGAGCTCTTCCTCTCGACGAGCGACGAGGACCCCGAGCGGGAACGCCATGTGATCAGGACGTTGCTCGAACGCAGGGTCCAAGCGCTGATCGTGATTCCCAGCAGTGACGACCACTCGTACCTCGAGCCAGAACTGCAGTTGGGAACGCCCCTGGTCTTCCTGGACAGGCCACCGGTCAACCTCCGGGCCCACAGCGTCGTCCTGGACAACCGGAACGTCACCCGGCGCGTCACGGAGGACCTCCTGGCCCTGGGGCACCGCCGGGTCGCGCTGCTCGCGGACGCCCTCACGACCTGGACGGCGTCCGAACGCGTCGCGGGGGCTCTCGAGGCCCTGCGCTCGGTGGGCAGCCACGATCCGGACCTGGTGGTCGGCGGGCTGTCCGGCAGTGTCCAGTCCGGTGAGCGGGTGGCCCGGCTGCTGGAGTCGCCCGATCCGCCGACGGCCTACCTGTGTCTGAACAACCGGATCACCCTGGGAGCCCTGAGGGTTTTCCGCGGGACTCCGGACCCACCGGCTCTGATCGGTTTCGACGACTTCGAGACCGCCGAGCTGTTGGGAATCAGCGTTCTCCACCACGATGTGGAGGAACTGGCGGCGAACGCTGTGGAAATGGTTATAACGGACCTGCACGGGCCGGGGGGTCCGGCGCGACAGGTCGTGCTGCCCACGACCTATGTTCCCCGCGGCAGCGGGGAACGGCCCCCGCCCTCTGCTCCGCCGGCGACGACCGCCGGCGCGAGAACGAACCGGATGAGGAGCGCAATGTCCCTTCAGCATGGGTTGGCCCTTCCTGTTTCCCAACAGGACGACGCGTGGCTGACCGCGCAGGCGGATCGGCTGCTGGACGCGGCCGCGGCCTCACGTGCCCAGCAGGGCGGCTTCTGGTGGTTGGGGGACGACGGCACCCCCGTGACCGCCCAACCCCGCTACCTGTGGATCGCCGCTCGCATGACGCACATCTTCAGCCTCGGCACCCTCCTGGGGCGTGCCGGGGACGCCCTGCTGGCCGATCACGGTGTCTCCTCCCTCGCGGAGACCTTCCGGGACGCCGGCCACGGCGGGTGGTTCGCTGCGGTGACGGACAGCGGCCCCGTCCCCGGCCCCAAGGGCGCGTACGAACATGCCTTCGTCGTGCTCGCGGCGTCGAGCGCGACCCTGGCCGGACGCAGGGGAGCCCGCGAGCTTCTCGACCAGGCGATCACGGTGATCGAGGAGCGTTTCTGGGACGAGGACGCCGGCGCGATGGTCGAGGAGTGGGACCGCGACTGGTCGACCCTCGACCCCTACCGCGGCACCAACGCCAACATGCACTCGGTCGAGGCCTTCCTCGCCGCGGCGGACGCCACGGGCGAGGACCGCTGGCTGGACCGGGCGTTGCGGATCATGACCCGCATCGTGGACGGCGAGGGCCGTTCCCACGGCTGGCGGCTGCCCGAGCACCACGGGGCGGACTGGACGGTCCTGCCCGAGTACAACCTCGACCAGCCCGACCACCCCTTCCGGCCCTACGGCGTGACCCCGGGGCACGGCATGGAGTGGGCGCGGCTGGCGCTGCACCTGGACGGCGCCCTGCGCCGTCGGGGACTGACGGCACCGGACTGGCTGGTGCCGGCAGCCCTCGAACTGTTCGACCGCGCCCATGCCGACGGCTGGGACCGTGAGCTGGGCGGTTTCTGCTACACCACCGATTGGAACGGCAAACCCGTCGTCGATCAGCAGTTCCACTGGGTGATCTGCGAGGCGATCGCGGCAGCTGCCGCCCTGCACCGGGTCACGGGTCAGGAACGGTTCGCCGACGCGTACTCGGCCTACTGGGCCCACGCTCGCGCAGTGTTCCTCCGGGACGGCAAACCAGGCTGGCTGCACGAGGCCGATCGTGCGGGCGAGCCCTCCCACAGGACCTGGAGCGGTCGCCCGGACACCTATCACGCGCTGCAGACCGCCCTGGTCCCACGGCTGCCCCTGGACCGCTGCTTCGCGGCGGCCCTGCGGGCCGAGGTGAGCTGAGCCGGGTTCCGGGAGCTGGGACGGCAGGCGACTGGGACGGCAGGCGACTGGGACGGCAGGTAACGGATTCCTGCCGTCCCAGTTATGCATTCGTTATGTAATTGAGTGCCTGTATTCGTTCCGAACGGCCTCCTGATCAGTGTCATTCGGGTGACCATCGAGGCAGTCGATACGGGCCCAGCCTTCGCAGGGGTCGTGTCGACCTGCACGGGCGGTCGACGACGATCGCCGGATCGGCACGGCTCCGCCCCGGCGGAACCGGCCTTCGGGGGAGCCTGCGGCCCTGCCTCAGGGCCGGTCAGGCAGGGAGGCAACGAGGTGAACACACACATCACCACCACCTGCCCGCGCTGCGGGACCGTGGTCCTGCGGCCCGAGGACCTGCGGCTCATCCGCGGCCCGGTCCAGGACGGGGCCTGGTACTGCTGGGACTGCTCCGGGTGCGGCCGCCTGGTGCGCAAGGAGGCCGTCGACGGGGTGTGGCAGGCCCTCACCCGCGTGGGCGTCCCCTCCTGGCAGGTCCCCTCAGAAGTGATCGAACGC
>JAUPKJ010000396.1 GCA_030837505.1 Actinomycetota bacterium | reverse complement strand
GCATCTCGATGCCGTCGTCGGCCAAGAGTTTCATCATGCTCGACAAGAACGGCAACCGGTTCATGAACGAGCGGAACCCCGACCGACATGGCTCTGGTCAATAGGAATACCTACTCTTCTTCGAGGGTATCAACAACGCTGATTTCACCAGGATCCCGTGGTGGACCGTGTTCGACGCCGACTCGATCAACAAGGGTGCGTTCATGAATTCCAGCCGCGCGTTCACGTGGTTCACGACGCACTCCTCCCAAACGTGGAGTTCGGACAACCATGAGGCGGTCGACAACGGTTGGATCCTGCGGGCCAACTCCATCAGTGAACTTGTCGACAAAATGCTGGCCGCGCAGTCAGCGACGCAGGCGCGCCTCCACAGTACATTCCCCTTCACGGATCATTCCACGCTGACCGCGGCGAGCGTGCAGGCCACCATCGACAAGTACAACGGCTACTGCACGAACGGCACGGACCGGGACTTCGGGCGCCCGGCGTCGGGGATGGCCCCGGTCGCCAGGGCGCCGTTCTACGCCATGCAGAACTACCCGATCACGTACAACACGCAGGGCGGCCCGAAGCGCAACGCCAAGGCCCAGGTCGTGGGCCTCGACAACCAGCCGATTCCGCACCTGTACAGCGCGGGAGAGATGGGCTCGTACTTCGGCTGGATGTACAACGGTGGGAGCAACATCGCTGAGTGCCTGTGCACCGGCCAGATCGCCGCCCGCAACGCACTGGCGGAAACCTCGGTTTGACATCCTCTCCGGTGTCCGACGCCCGACAGGCGCGTTGGCCGACCACACCGGAGGGTCGTGAAGTCTGCGCGACGGTGGCGGACGGAGGTCCCTGCGCTTGCCAGAGGTGGACCCGTCCGACCCGTGGACCGACCGGATCCCGATCGGTTGGAACAGCGGTACGCCGTGTTCCGGGCCGCCTGACCCCCGTCCGGTGCGGCGCCCGTGCCAACGAGACGCACGAAACGCCGCGGCTCCCCGAGGGACGGTCACGGAGTCGGTCAGGCCCGGGCGGCGTAGGGGTCGGTCAGGGTCATGGGGGTGTGGGCGATCTCCAGGACGGGTTCGGGGTACTGGGGGCCGGCCACGTAGTACCGGGCGCGGGTGCGGCCGACGGGCTGCAGGACCTGGGTGGTCACAAGGTCCCGCAGGTCGCGCTGGGCCTGCTGGACGCTGAGTCCTTCGGCGCGCTCGTACCCGGAGCGGCGGACCCTTCCGGTCAGGGCGACGTCGTGCAGGGCGCTGAGGGTGCGGTCGTCCAGGCCCGCCGCGGTCGTGAACTCCTGCAGGGCCGACCAGATCCGTCGCGAACGTTCGACCAGTCCTCCGACGGTCTGGGCCTGCTGGTGGTAGGCGAGGAGGTTGAACCGGACCCACCGGGAGACGTCTTGTTCGGGCCGGTAGGTCGAACCGTAGCGGCTCAACTCGCGGTAGTACTCCCAGGTGTTCCCCGGCCTTCCCAGCCAGGCCTCGATCGAGGAGAATTCCGGCGCCAGGACCCCTTCCCGGGCGATCAGAAGGGTCTGCAGAGAACGGGACAGGCGCCCGTTGCCGTCGGACCAGGGGTGGATGCAGACCAGGTGCAGGTGGGCCAGGGCCGCCCGGACGAGGGGATGGGTGTCGTCCGGTGTCTCCAGCCAGTCCACGAGTTCTGCCATGAGCGCCGGGACGTCCGCAGCGGGCGGGGCCGTGTAGGCGGCGACACCCGGGTCCCTGGCGTCGGTGACGTACACCGGGCCGGCTCGCCACTGCCCCGCGGGCCGGTGTCGGGTGTGGCGATGGCCCTGGAGCATCCAGTGCAGGGCGTTGAGGAAACCCGTGCCGAAGTGGAAGTCCTCCGCGTCGTGCAGGGTCTGGAGGTACGTCATCATCCGCTGGTACGCCAGGGTCTCCTCGCGCTCGGCCTCGGTGACCTCCACATCGCGCTCGCCGTCCATGATGTCCACGGCGTCCACCGTGGACACACGGATCCCCTCGATGGAGTTCGAGGCAGCCACGGCATCGGCGGTCAGGTACTGGCGCAGCCAGGCGGCCCGTTCGCTGGGCAGGGTCAGGACCCGGTCGCGCAGACGGATGCGCAGCTGGTCGATCTCTTCCAGAACACGGTGATCCCCCGGAGCGGGAAGAGGAGTGGGGAAAAGCATGGTTCGACCATAGTTGTGTCTTCCCGTCATGAATGGTCAAGGTTCGTCCGCCGTAGGGACGGTTCGAGTTGTCCGGTGGGTCGGTGGGTTCTCGATCAGGCGGGTGTGTTTCGGGGAGGGCGGACGGGGCCGGCCCGGGTAGTGTGCCCGGTATGGGTGATCTCACTGTCGGGTACGCGGCCATGTTGGAACAGTTCGCACCGCAGGAGGTCGTGGGGTACACGGCCCTGGCAGAGGCGCACGGGTTCAGCGGGTGCATGGCAGCAGACCACTTCCAGCCGTGGGTGCCCGCGCAGGGGCAGGCCGCGTTCGTGTGGAACGTGTTGACGGCCGTGGGCGAGCGCACGCGGGGGGATCTGGGGCCGGGGGTCACGTGTCCGGGGTACCGGTTCCACCCGGCGATCGTCGCGCAGGCCTCAGCGACCCTGGCCGCGATGTATCCGGGACGGCACTGGTTGGGGCTGGGGGCCGGTGAGGCCCTCAACGAGCACGTGGTGGGGGGTTACTGGCCCGAGGGGCCGGAGCGTTCCCTGCGGTTGTTCGAGGCCGTTGAGATGATCAAGAAGTTGTTCGAGGCGTCGTTGACCGGGCGGGACGTTCGACACTCCGGGACGTATTACCGGATGGAGGCGGCCCGGTTGTGGACGATGCCGGCCGAGGCTCCGCCTGTTCTGGTCGCGACGGCCGGTCCGGTCAATGCGCGGCGGACCGGGCGTCTGGCTGACGGGATCATCACGGTCGGGGCTCCCCCGGAGAAGATCGATGGTCTGTTCGCGCAGTTCGAGCGGGGGGCCAGGGAAGCGGGCAAGGACCCCGAGGGGATGCTGCGGGTCCTGCAGCTGCACTTGTCGTGGGCTCCGACGGACGAGCAGGCCCTGGCCCAGGCGGTCGAGCAGTGGCCGACGGGCGGTATGAGATTCGCCAAGGGCGACATCCGGTCCCCGCACGACTTCGCGGCGATGGCGGCGCTGGTGCGGCCGGAGGACTTCGCGGGGCGGATGGTGATCTCCAGCGATCCGGACGTGCACCGCTCGGCGATCCAGCGTTTCGTCGACCTGGGTTTCGATCGGGTGTACTTGCACAATGTGGGCAGGAACCAGGCGGAGTGGATCGAGGTGTTCGGCCGGGAGGTCCTGCCCAAGCTCCACCGCTGACACACCACTCGTTCGCCCCCGTGGGGTCGTCGTTCGCCCCCGTGGGTTCGTCAGTCGTCCTCGTCCCAGCGGCGGTTGTCCTCGTCCCAGGCCGTGGTGCGTTCCCTCGCCGTTTGCAACGCCCGCAGCGCGGCCTCGTACGTGGGGTAGGGGCCCAGGAGGTCCTTGGACTGGGACTTGTCGACGATCGTCTCGACCTGGCCGGTCCGCAGGTTGTACCAGTACGTTCCCTTCTCCATGGTTCCCCAGGGTAGGGGGTGCCGGGCCCGCCGGGGGCGAGCCGCGGCCTCGGGGCGCAGGGCGTCCGGCGGGCGTTCGGCGGGCGGGGGAAGGCATGCCTACACTCACGGACATGTACCGTTCCTCGTCCGACGCCCCCCGTACGGCCCCTGTGGGCACCCTGGTCCCGGGAGAGCTCAGCCCGCAGCGACCCGTTCCCTCGCAGATCCCGCGCCCCGACTACGTGGGGCGGCCCGCTCCGGACCCGTACACGGGTCCGGAGGTCCAGGACGACGAGACGATCGCGGCCATGCGCACGGTGTGTCGCCTGGCCGGGCAGGCCCTGGCCGAGGTCGGCCGGAACGTTGCCCCCGGGGTCACCACGGACGAGCTGGACCGGGTCGGTCACGAGTTCCTCGTCGACCACGGCGCCTACCCCTCCCCGCTGGGGTACCGGGGTTTCCCCAAGTCGCTGTGCACAAGCGTCAACGAGGTCGTCTGCCACGGGATCCCCGACTCCACCCGGCTGGTCGCCGGTGACATCGTCAACGTCGACATCACCGGCTACCTCGTGGTCGACGGGATCGGGGTCCACGGTGACACCGACGCGACCTTCCTGGTGGGCGACGTGGACGAGGAGTCCCGGCTGCTCGTGGAGCGCACGGAGCAGGCCATGCTGCGCGGGGTCAAGGCCGTGGCCCCCGGGCGTCAGGTCAACGTGATCGGACGGGTGATCGAGTCCTACGCCCGCCGGTTCGGCTACGGGGTGGTCCGGGACTTCACGGGCCACGGCGTCCACAAGGTTTTCCACTCGGGGCTGGTCATCCCCCACTACGACTCGGCCCCCGAGTACGACACGGTCATGGAGCCCGGCATGACCTTCACCATCGAACCCATGCTCACCCTCGGCACCCCCGACTGGAACCTGTGGGACGACGGCTGGACCGCCGTGACCAAGGACCGGCGGCGCACCGCCCAGTTCGAGCACACCGTCCTGGTCACCCAGACCGGGGCGGAGATCCTCACCCTCCCCTGAGAGCGGCCCCCCTCCCCACCGGCGGAGAGGGACCTCCTGCCCAGGACGGGGAGGGCGCAGTTCCCTGAGCGAAGCCACGTGGCGGCAGACCCTCTAAGCTCGTGGTGTGACCAAGGTAGCCATCGTCGGGGCGGGGGCCGTGGGCTCGGCCATCGCCTACGCGGCCCAGATCCGCGGCGTGTGCGAGAACCTAGCCCTGTACGACCTGAACGCGGTCAAGGTCCGAGCGGAGGTCCTGGACCTCAACCACGGGATGCAATTCACGCCCATGACGAGGATCGAGGGCGGGGACGACCTGGAGGTCTGCCGGGACAGCGACGTGATCGTGGTCACGGCCGGGGCCAAGCAGCAGCCGGGGCAGAGCCGGTTGGACCTGGCCGCGGCGAACGTGGCGATGTGTCGAACACTGGTGCCCCGGCTCGTGGAGGTCGCGCCGTCGACCCTGCTGCTGATGGTCACCAACCCGGTGGACGTCGTCACCATGGCCGCGTTGAGGTTCTCCGGGCTGGGCCCGCGCCGGGTCCTCGGGTCGGGCACGGTCCTCGACTCCTCAAGGTTGCGGTTCCTGCTGGCCCAGCGCACGGGGGTGGCCGTTCAGAACGTCCACGCGTACATCGCGGGCGAGCACGGCGACAGCGAGGTGCCGCTGTGGTCCAGCGCCACGATCGCCGGAGTGCCCGTGTGCTCCTGGCCGCTGTCCACCGGGGAGACCCTCGACGCGGACGCCTGCGGGACGATCCACGCGCAGGTCGTGAACTCGGCCTACGAAATCATCGAGGGCAAGGGCGCGACGAGCCTCGCGGTGGGACTGGCCGTGTCGCGGATCCTGGAGGCGATCCTCAAGGACGAGCACCGGGTCCTGCCGGTGAGTTCCCTGCTCCACGGGGTCGAGGGCCTGAAGGAACTGGACGGGGTCTGCCTGTCCATGCCGTCGATCGTGGGCCGGTACGGCGTGGGCAGAGTCCTGCCCGTGCCGTTGTCCGACGGCGAGCGGCAGTCCCTGGTGACCTCGGCCGACGCAGTTCGGGCCGTAGCCGCCGACCTGGGCGTCGGCTAGGGGGGCGTCCCCCAGGACGGAGGACGCCGACGGCCCCGAACACTTGTCCACGGTCGGTGGGGCTCCCTCGCACGGCTTAGGATCACCCGGGCTGCAGGAGCTGGTTCGACCGTGCACGGGCACGACCCGTTGAACGGAACTGACGAGCCGGTTCCTGACAGACCCAGCCGACTGTCGCCGACCGGTGGCGGTCCGACGATGCCCGTACGGACGGGTGTACGGATGGAGTTGAACATGGTCCTCGACCGCTGGCTTCCCCGCAAGATCGGTTTCGGGGTCGACATCGGCGGCACCGGGATCAAGGGCGCCCCGGTGGATCTGTCCGCGGGACGGTTCGCGGCCCAACGGATCCGGGCCACGACCCCGTCCCCGTCCACGCCGGACGCCATCGCGACCATCGTGGCCGAGATCCTGGACGGGTTCGGACGGGACGCCGGACACCTCCCCATCGGCGTGACCTTCCCCGCAGTGATCCAACACGGGGTGGCCAGGACGGCGGCCAACGTGGACGGCTCCTGGATCGGCACGGACGTCGACCGTCTGCTGACGGATCGCCTCGGGCGCAGGGTCCACGTCGTCAACGACGCCGACGCCGCCGGCGTGGCCGAGGCCCGTTTCGGCGCGGCCCGCGACGTCGAAGGGGTCGTGATCATGACAACCCTGGGCACGGGGATCGGCACAGCCGTCCTCGTGAACGGGCAGCTCGTGCCGAACACCGAGCTGGGCCACCTGGAGATCGGTGGCAGGGACGCCGAGGCCCGGGCCGCCGGCGTCGTACGGGAGACCGAAAAACTCTCCTGGGAGGAGTGGGCCAAGCGGTTGCAGCAGTACTACCGCAAGCTGGAGGACCTGCTCTGGCCCGACCTCATCGTCGTGGGGGGCGGGATCAGCAAGAAGAGCGACAAGTACCTGCCTCTGCTGAAGTTGCGCACCCCGATCGTGCCCGCGGCCCTCCGCAACGAGGCCGGGATCATCGGGGCCGCGACCCTCGCGGCCGAGCTGCACTGAACCGGCGAACTGCAGTGAACCGGCGAACTGCAGTGAACCGGCGAACTGTACCGACCCGGCGAACTGCACCGAACTGAGCCGGACCGCACGAGCCCAACGGATCCGACCGGCTGTCCCCCCTGCCACGCCGGTCGGATCCATCCCCTCCAGGCCGTTCGAAACAAACCTGCCCGAACGTTCTGTCGTCGTCCGCCGAAACCACTGTCCCCGCCCGGCCCGGTTCAGCGCCCGGCCCGCACCGGTCCCACCCGGTCCGGCCCCACCCGGCCCGGCCCGTGCGCCGAGCCCGGGCAGAGGGCGGAGAGGCGCGGATCAGTACTCGTACCCCGAACGGTCACTGATCGAAATACCGGTCGATGTCGTCGGAGTCGTGCAGCGCAGCGCTGCTCTCGGCGACCGTCTGCAGGTAGGACAGGGCCTGCTCCCGGCCGTAGGCCGAGGTGGCCAGGATGCCGGCGATGGAGGCCAGTGCCGTGACGAAGCCGAGGTGGGCCGTGGGGTCGTCCTTCGTGTCGGTGAGGAGGTAGTGCATGGCCTCGTGGTCGCCGAGCATCTGGAAACGGATGAAGGCTGCTGCACGCTGGTTCGCGCGGGCGGCCATCCGCCGCTCGGTCGTCGACACGCCTGCTCCTGTTCCGGCCCCCGATGGTGTCCTGCGCCCCGGTCCGGGGTCCGATCAAGGTGACCTCCGGGACGCACTCGCGGCTCCACCGCAGCAGTATTCCGGGGCCTGCGGCAAGGGAAGGATTTCGTTCGACCACGTTCGGCGGATACCGAGGACCCGATCGGAGCAGTGAAGTCGCCGCCGGTGAACAGCCGTGACTGTATTCCGGTGACCCGTCGGCGGCGTCCGGCGCCCTTTCGATCCCTGCCCGTCGGCACGAGCTCTGCCCGTCGGCTCGATCCTTGCCCGTCGGCAGGAGGGCAGCGCTTCGTGTGGCGCGACACCGGTGCAGGATCTGCGCGGTCGGAGGGGGGCGGACGAGCCGGACTGTAAGCCGGATCCTGTGCCGGTGAGGGCGAGCCCTCGCCGGCGGCGGCCATCCATCTGGAAG
>JAUPKJ010000395.1 GCA_030837505.1 Actinomycetota bacterium | reverse complement strand
CTGCGTCGACCGGTGCTGTTCGACCCCGCGGTCACCACGCTGCTGGAGTCCGGCCACGACACCTTCGTGGAGATCTCCCCGCACCCCATGCTGACAGAGTCCCTGCGCGAGCGGATGGATCTGCTGGGGGTGACAGGGGTCGCCGTGACCTCCCTGCGCAGGGAGGAACCGGTCCGTGCGACGACCCTGAGCCGACTGGGCCGCCTCTACACCGCCGGGTTCCCGGTGGACTGGACGATTGTCCACGGCCGGCTCGCGCCCGCGGTGGAACTGCCGTCCTATCCGTGGCAGCGGCAGCGCTGTTGGATCGGCGACACCGTGCTGAGGGCGTCCGGTCGCCGCGCAGGGCACCCTCTCCTGGGGGAGCACGTTGTCTCGCCCCTCGGGTCCGGGGCCCACCACTGGACCTCGCAGGTCGACCTGGAGAGGTTGCCGTACCTGCGTGACCACCGTGTGCGGGGCGCTGCCGTGCTGCCGGCCGCCGCCGTGCTCGACGCTGCCCTGGTCGCGGCCCGGCGTGTCCTGGGCCGCCAGGACGTCGAACTGCACGACGTGATCTTCACCCGTCTGACTCCCCTGGAGGAGAGTGTTCGGACCGAGAACCTCCAACTGGTCCTCGAACACCAGTCACCAGCGACGGGCACCTTCACGCTGTTCGTCCGCGCGGTGGACGGCCCCGGGGCGGGGGCCGGGGAACCGTCGGAGCAGGACGTGTGGGAGCCCCTGGCCGAGGGTTCCTACCGCCCCCACGAGCAGCGGGAAGGCGGCGGCGAGCCGGTCCTGGGCGACCTGCTCGACCGGTGCCCCGACCCGGTGGACGCCGCCGCCCACTACCGACGGCTGTACGACCTGGGACTGGAGTACGGGGACGCGTTTCGGCCGCTGGCCGACCTGCGGCGCGGAGCCGGCCAGGCCCTGGGACGCCTTGTCGCGAGCGAAACGGTCGAGTCGGACCGTGCGACCCACGCCGTCCACCCCGCCGTCCTGGACGGCTGCCTGCAGGTGCTGGCAGCGGCCGTGGACGGCTCCGGGGCCCGGACCCACCTGCCCGTCTCGGTCGGCCGGTTCGTGATGCTCACCGAGCGTGCCCGCCCCGTCTGGGCCCACGCCGTGCTCACCCCCTGCGAGGACGACGACCGCCTCACCGGCCACGTGACCCTCCTGGACGAGGCCGGGCAACCGATCGCCCGGGTGGAGGACCTCACCCTGCGGCGCCAGGAAGGAAACGACCCCGAACACGACAGCCTGTTCGGAATCCGCTGGACCCCCCTGGACGACGGACCGGACGCCCCGGCCCTTCCGGAGGACCCCGCGACCGGATGGTGGCTCGTGCTGGCGGACTCCGGCGGATTCGGCGAGCGTCTCGCGGCCCGGCTCACCGGCTCCGGCGCGACCTGCGTCGTGGTGTCGGCGCAGGACGGCACCGCTCACCTGCCCGCAGGGACTCATCGCCTCGACCCCGCCGACAAGCCCGGACTGGCAGATCTGCTCGCCCGGCTGAAGCGGGACGGGCCCCGGGACTGCCGGGGCGTCGTCCACACCTGGGGCCTGGACGCGCCCGACAGTGTTCCCGACAGGGCTGCCCCGGCGCGGGGAACGGACCTGACCTGCGTGTCCGTGCTGCACCTCGTGCAGGAACTCGCGGGCGGAGCGCTCGGACGGGACCCCGCCCTGTTCCTGGTGACCCGAGGCGCCCAAAGGGTCGGAGCCGAGCGCCGCCCGACCTCGCCCCTCCAGGGTGCCCTGTGGGGACTGGGCCGCGTCGCGGCCCTGGAACACCCGGAACTCCGACCCACCCTCGTGGACCTCGACCCCGACGACCCTGCCGACCCTGCCGACCCTGCCGACCACGAGGACCCTGCCGACCATGAAGACCCTGCCGACCACGAGGACCCTGCCGACCACGAGGACACGCAGCGCACGGACGACGTGGACGGCCTCCTGCGGGAAATGGCCCGGCCCGTCCCCGTCGACCAGATCTGCCTGCGCGGCGGGGTCGCACACCGGCCGGAACTGCACCCGTGGGCCCCGCGCGCCCTGGCAACCCCCGACGGTCCCACAGTGCCCTTCGACGCGGCCCGCGACGGCAACTTCCGGCTGGCCGGGAGCACCCCGGGAACCCTCGACGGCCTGGTGCTGCGGACGTGCGCCCGCCGGGAACCGGGCCCCGGCGAGATCCAGATCGAGGTCGGCGCAGGCTCCCTCAACTTCAGCGACGTGCTCAAGGCCCTGGACCTGTACCCCGGGGTCGGCGACGGACCGGTCCCGCTGGGCGCGGAGTGCTCCGGACGGGTCAGCGCCGTCGGCCGCGGGGTCGGCCGTTTCGCCGTGGGCGACCGGGTCATGGCCGTGGCCTCCGGCAGCTTCTCGGCCTGGGCCACGACCCCCGAGCACCTCGCGCTGCCCGTGCCCGACCACCTGACCGACGAGGAGGCGGCCGCCTGCCCGATCGCCCACCTGACAGCCCTGCACTCCCTGGAGGACCTCGCACGACTGCAACCCGGGGAGAGCGTCCTGATCCACTCGGCGACCGGAGGGGTCGGGCTGTCCGCCGTCCAGATCGCCCGGGACCTGGGCGCCCGGATCTACGCGACCGCCGGAACCGACGACAAACGCCGGATGCTGCGCGACCTGGGTATCGAACACGTCCTGGACTCCCGTTCCCTGAGCTTCGCCGACGAGATCATCCAGATCACGCAGGGCGCCGGGGTCGACGTCGTCCTGAACTCGCTGTCCGGCCGGGCCCTGATCCGGGGGGTGGAGATCCTGGCCGAGGGCGGCCGGTTCATCGAGATCGGCAAACGGGACGTCCACGGCGGCCTGCGCCTGGGCCTGGAACGGCTCAAACACAACCGGTCCTTCCTGACCGTCGACATGGAACGGACCTTCGCCACCCGCCCCGCCCAGGTGAAAGACCTGTTCGCACGCCTGGGAACCGCCCTGGCCGAGGGCCGGCTCACGGCCCTGCCCGTGACGACCTTCCCGATGGACCAAGCCCGCCGGGCCTTCACCACCATGGCCAGGGCCCAGCACACCGGCAAGATCGTCCTGAGCCGGACCGGCCGCGAGGAGATCGTGCGGGGTCTGCCCGCCGACGGCGAACGGGTGCGACCCGACGCGACCTACCTGATCACCGGCGGCCTGGGGGCCCTCGGCCTGCGGACCGCCGACTCCCTCGTCGAACACGGCGCCCGCCACCTGGTCCTCCTGGGCCGGCGCGGCCCCTCGGAACAGGCCCGGGAGGTCCTGCGCGACCTGCGCTCGCGGGCCCGGACGGTCACGGTGCTCGCAGCGGACGTTTCGGTGCCGCAGGACATCGATCGTGTGATGGCCGTGATCGACGCGGATCTGCCGCCGTTGCGGGGCGTCGTCCACGCCGCCGGGGCCCTCGACGACGGCGCCCTGGCCGGCCTGGACCGCGAACGCCTCCTCGCCGTGACGGCCCCCAAGATCGACGGCGGTGGGAACCTGCACCGCGCGACCCTCGACCGGGACCTGGACTTCTTCGTCCTGTTCTCCTCGGCCGCGGCCCTGCTCGGCTCGCCCGGACAGGGGAACTACGCTGCGGGCAACGCTTTCCTGGACTCGCTGGCCCACCACCGCGCCGTCCGGGGGCTGCCGGCCCAGAGCATCAGCTGGGGGCCGTGGTCCGAGATCGGTCTGGCCGCAGCCCCGGAGCGGGGCGGCAGGCTGGGAATGTCCGGTATTCTGAGCATCGAACCGGACGCTGGGATCGCGGCCTTCCACAAGATCCTTTCCACCTCCTGTCCCCAGGTCGTGATGATGCCCCTGGACCGATCAGCGCTGCGAACGGCTTCGTCCACCGGCACCCTGCCCGGGCTCCTCGCGGACCTGGTCGGCGCCCCCGGCGGCTCGGCCCCGCAGGGAGAGCCCGCCGGCGCGATCCGTGAACGCCTGCTCGCCGTGGAACCCGGACGCCGCCGTCGGGACCTGCTCGTCGAACACCTGCGCCGAACGATCGCCCAGGTCCTCCAACTCGACCCGGCCGGGGTCGAACCCACAGCCCCCCTGGCCTCCCTGGGCTTCGACTCGCTCATGTCCCTGGAACTACGCAAACGTCTGCAGTCGACTCTCGGCGTGGACCTACCGGCCACCCTCGTGTGGAAATACCCCACGGTCGAGGCCCTCGTGCCCTTCCTCGCCGACCGCCTGGGGATCGCGATCGTCGCACCGCCCCGCGAGGAACCCCTCGCGGACCCCGACCCGCAGGACCTCGAAGGAGCTGACGAGGCGGAACTCGAAGCCCTGCTCCTCGCGGTCCTGGACGACGTCGACGAGAGCACGACGTGACCGGAACGCCCCACGGACAGCACCGGGAACACCCCAGAGAAAGGACCGACTCCGTGACACGCACCGAGCAGGAAACGGCCGGGACCGACCGGCCGTCCGGGACCGACCGGCCGTCCGGGGTCGGGGACCTCCTGCACCGCACCGGGCGGTGGGCGGCCCTCAACCCCGTCAAGGTCCTGGCCGCCTGGGTGCTCCTGCTGGTCCTTGCGGTCTTCTCGTCCGGGACCTTCGCCTCCCGCCTGAGCGCCCAGAACAACGCCGTCGAGGGCTCGGACTCCGCCCGCGCCGAGGAAGTGATCGAGGACGCCTTCCCCGCGGCCTCCGCCGAGACCGACTTCGTCGTGCTGCGCTCGCAGGACCTGACCGTTGCCGATCCGGCTTTCCGGGAACGGGTGGACGTCGCGTTGGCCCGTTTCCGGGACGCCGAGCGCGTCCGGGCCGTCACGAGCCCGTACGAGGAGACGAGCGCGCTGGTCTCACCGGACAAACACACAGCTCTGATCGCGGTCGGCCTCGACGGCGAGACCAAGGACCTGCAGAAGGCCGCGGAACCGCTGCAGGAGATCGCGCGTGAGATCTCGACCGACCGCGTCGAGGCCCGGTTCACGGGCTACTCACCGCTGGCGGCCGCCAGTATCGAACAGGCGAACACGGATCTCAGTCGGGCCGAGGGACTCAGCTTTCCCGTGACGGCGGTCATTCTGATCGTGGCGTTCGGATCGCTGGTGGCGGCGGCCCTCCCGCTGTCCTTGGGCGTGATCGCGATCCTGGCGTCGTTCGGGGCGTTGGGGGTGCTCTCCTACGTTCTGAACTTCAGCACCATCACGCGGTCCGCGGTCACGATGCTGGTGATCGCCCTGGGGATCGACTACTCGCTGTTCATCGTGACGAGGTTCCGTGAAGAGCTCGCGGCCCGGCCCGGCGAGGGGCGACGGGGGACGGCCGAGGCCGTCGGACGGTCCATGGCGACCGCCGGCCGCGCCGTGGTCTTCTCCGGTGGCACGGTCATGATCTCCTTGGGCGGGTTGTTCCTGGTGCGCAGCCCGGGGCCCCGGGCGATGGCCGTGGGGATGATGGTCGGCGTCCTGGTCATGCTGCTGCTGGCCCTGACGTTCCTGCCGGCCCTGCTCGGTCTGCTGGGGCACGGGATCAACCGGTTGGCGATGCCGTGGGCCCGTAGGACCCTGGCTCACCCCGACCCGGAGCACTCGGGGTGGGCGAGGATCACCGCTCGGGTGATGCGCCGGCCCGTCCCGGTGGCCCTGGCCGTGGCGGCCCTGCTCGGGGCGGTGGCGCTTCCGACCTTCGGCCTGACCTACGGCGTGGACACCGGGGCCGACGCGGTGGGCGAATCCCGCGCGGGCCAGGGATTCTCGTGGATCTCCGGTTCCTTCGCCCCGGGTCTTGTCGCGCCCGTCAGCGTGGTGGCGGTGACGAAGGGCGGGGCCGATCTGTCCTCGCAGGCCGAGCTGGAGGCCCTCGCCGAGTTCACCGGGAGGTTCACGGGCGACGACCGGGTCGCGGGCCTGCAGTCCCTCACCGGGGTCCTGGACAGCAGGGTCGGTGGGCACGGCCCGGAGCAGTTGCGAACAGCCCGGCAGGCCGCCCCGGGGGCTTTCGGGGGGCTGATGAGCCAGGACGGAGCAACGACCCTGGTCACGGTCTACCCGAAGGAGGACGCCGACAGCTCCGGGACCTCGGCCCTGGTCGAGGATCTGCGGGTCGAGGCCGATCGGATCCTGGGACCCGCCGGCATCACGTCCCACGTGGGCGGTCAGCCCGCTCAGATCGTGGACATCATGCGGGAGAACTCCCGGGCGACCCCCTTGGTGATCGGCGCGGTCCTGGCGGCGTCCTGGCTGCTGCTCCTGCTGGTGTTCCGTTCCCTGGTGCTGCCGTTCCAGGCGATCGCGATGAACCTGTTGTCGGTCGGAGCGGCCTTCGGGATCGTGGTCCTGGTGTTCCAGGAGGGGCACGGCGCGCAGTGGCTCGACGTGAGCCGCACCGGGTTCATCCAGGTGATGCTGCCGTTGCTGACCTTCGCCATAGCCTTCGGGCTGTCCATGGACTACGAGGTCTTCCTGCTGTCGCGCATGCACGAGGAATGGGAACGCACAGGGGACAACACGGTGGCGGTGCGCACCGGCATCACCCACACCGCCCGGGTCATCACCTCCGCGGCCCTGATCATGGTGACCGTCTTCGCCTCCTTCATGTTCGCGAGCATGCTGGAGACCAAACAGCTGGGTTTCATGCTGGCCGTGGCCGTCCTGATCGACGCGACGATCGTCCGCCTGTTCCTCGTGCCCTCGGTCATGTGTCTCCTGGGCCGCTGGAACTGGTGGATGCCGGGCCGTCCCTCCCCGCACGCCCCCGGTACCGCCCCGACCTCCGGGGAAGCGAGCTGACCAAGGTCGCCGCCGAGCGGAACGCCCGCGGACTCGCAGCGTGCGGTGAGACGTGACAAAAGGCCGCTAGTGTGACTGTTCGTACTGCGGGCTGTCAGAACGGGGATCACCTTGACACGGAAGCGCAGATCAAAGATGAGAGCCCGGCTCAGAGTTCTCGGCGGGAGATGAAGTGCTGACGGATTCTCCGGTTGTCGAGGAGGGCCTGTGAACCTGCTGGTGGCGCGGGGGATGGAGACGCGGATTCGGCGTCGTCCGATCGTGTGCGGCGTCGATCTGCGGTGGGGGGCCGGGGTCCGCGGGCTCCTGGGGCGTAACGGGGCTGGCAAGACGACGTTGATCCGGACTTTGGCCACGGCCTTGGCCCCGAGCGCCGGGACGTTGGAGATCCTGGGCACGGACGTGCGTTCGTGGCGGGAGCTGCCGGGGTTGCGCCGTCGGATCGGTTACGCGCCGCAGCACACGCCGGTGCTGCGGCATCTGACGGTTCGGGACCAGGTGGCCTACGCCGGGTGGCTCAAGGACGTGCCCGCCGCCGGGCTGTCGGAACGGGTCGACATGGTCCTGGGTCAGGTGGATCTGGCCGATCGGGCGGGCAGCCGGACCCGGTCGCTGTCCGGTGGGATGCTGCGCAGGCTCGCGGTCGCCATGGCGTTGGTCGCCGATCCGCCGGTGCTGTTCCTGGACGAGCCGACGGCCGGGCTGGACCCTGCGCAGCGGATCACGTTCCGGCGTCTGGTGGGCCGGTTGGGAGCCGAGCGGCTCGTCGTGCTGAGCACGCATCTGATCGAGGACGTGGTGGCGGCGTGCCAGGACGTGACCGTGCTGCATGCCGGGCGCGTGGTGTTCGAAGGCACGCCGCAGGGCCTGGCGGACCGGGCCGGGGACGGTGCGGACCCGGAGAGGTCCCCGGCCGAGGCCGGGTTCGCGGCCTTGACCGGGGAAGGACAGGACCATGGGTGAGACAGCGCCGGGGAGAACCCGTGCGGAAACAGGGTTCGGATCGGCGACGGGAACAACGCCCACCGCGTCCGGGCCGAAGCCGGCGCCGGTGACCGGGCCGGGGCTGGGCGCGGGGGTCGTGCTGCGGTTCTTCGTCGGTCCGGTGCTGGGGCCGGTCCTCGTGGTGGGGCTGTCCGCTTTCCTGTGCCATTCGCTCACGGCCTGGCTGGGGCGGCTGTACGAGCAGCCCGCGGACATGGTGGAACTGGCCGGGGACCAGTTCCGGCAGATCATTCTGGTGGCGGCCGTCGGCGCGGGGACCTCGGCGTTCGTGGCTTCGCGTCACCACCGTCGCGGTGGGTGGGACCTGTGGAGGACAGCCGGGGTGCCGCAGACGCGGCTCGCGCTGGTCCAGGCCCTGGCCTGTGCCGTGCCGATCCTCGCGGTCTGGGGCACTTTCCTGGTGGTGACGGGGGTGCGTGAAGGCACGGGGGAACGGATCCCGGCCGCGTTGCCGGCCCTGCTCGGATCCTTCGCCGTCGTCGCGGCCCCCTGCGCCCTGGGGGCCTTCGTCGGAACGTGTGTTCCCGGACGCCTCGCGGTGCCCGTGGCCGTGGGCGTGGTGTACGTATCGGTGCTCGTGGTCGTCGGGTTGGGGGACGACACCTGGTGGGGGTGGCTGGCTCCCGCGATGGACGACTCCCTGGGCGGGAGGGTGCGTCCCCTGTGGGTCGTCGGTCGGGCCCTGTGGTTCAGCGGGTTTTTCCTGGCGATGGTCGTCCTCACCGCGTGGGTCTGTGAAAGATCCCGGTCCTGGCCCCGGGGACTGTGCCCGGGCCTGGCAGGGATCCTGCTTCTGGCAGGGGCAGCCTGCCTGGCGTCCAACGGTGCTTCGGCCGTCGAGGGCCGGCCCCCGGCCTCCGAGGACAGCGTGTTCGACGACAGCGAGTTCGACGACAGCGACGGTCTCCTCGACGAACCCGACGGTGTGTCCGACGACAGCGTGCCGAACGGTGAGGAGCCCGGATCGGAGCTGTGGCCCACGGAACTCCGGTCGCCCTCGTCCGAGAACGCGCAGCCCTGACCGGCACCGCCTCGCCCGGCCCCGCGGGCTCCCGCCTCCAGGGCTCCGGCACCCCGGGCTCCGGCACCCCGGGCTCCGGCACCCCGGGCTCCGGCATTCCGAGTTCCGGCATCACAGGTTCGGACCCAGCAGGTTCCGGCCCAGCATGTTCGGACCCAGCATGTTCGGACCCAGCATGTTCCGGCCGAGTGGGGAGCAGCCCCGAAGTCTCCGGCCCCGAGACCGGCCGTCCTGCTTCCTGTCCCCGCGGGTCCCGCCCGCCGACCGCCCGCCTTTCCGCCCGCCTCGGGCTCGGGGCCACGAAGGGCAGGCCCCCGAGCAGCCGGGGGCTGGTGCTGCGGGTCACCCGGCTGGGGCCGGCCGCAGGAGCCACGGCGCTCCTGGCGGCCGGGGGCGCGGCGTGGGCGGGGACCACGCCCTCGACCTGGGTGTACGAGACAGTTCCTTCCCTGGGCAGGGGAGCGCTCGTCACCTACCTGACCGCGATTCTCCTGGCCTGCCTGGTGTCCCTGCCCCGTCTGGAGTGCCTGGAGGTCACGGCCTCCCGTCGGCTGTGGCCCCTGCGGGTCAGACTCGTGTTCGCAGCCCTGGCGGGGACTGCGGTCGTGTGTGCGGCGGTGTGCGGCGTGGTCGGCTCGGCCTGGCATCTGTACCCGCTGATGCTGGGCGGGACCCTGCTCGCCTGCGCGACCTTCACGGCCTCCACGGTCCTGCCCGCGCACCTCGTGGCACTGCCCGGCCTGGCCTACACCCTGGCCTGCTGCTTCACCAGCGCCGGGCAGGCGGAGTGGGACCTGCTGATGACCACCCCCGGGAACACCCGCACCGCCTTCACCCTGGGCCTGGGCCTGGCCGGGACGGCGATCTTCTGTGTCGTCGGGGCACGGCCCCACCCCCCCACCGAGGACTGGTGAGGCTGGTCGGTAGCCAGTCGGCAGCGGTACCGGGCCTGGACCACGATCGGGGTGTTGTCCAGGAGCATTCACACCATGTGAAGCACGTCGGTGAGACGTCGTGACCATGAAGTCGTGACCCCTGAACCGGAGAGATCCTGGGACAGACGTTCAGGCTTGCCGAGGCCCGAGCCCGGGTTTTGGTGGTCTGGACTTTTTGGGGTGTTTCGTGGTGGGGTGGGGGCGTTCTGTTGGTGGGGTCGGGGGGTCGTGTCTTCCTGGTCCGTCACTGTCGGCCTCGTGGCTGTGTACGGCCCGGGGTCGTAGGGGGGTGGTTCGGGTGGGATCCGCTGATCCGGTTCCCGGAATCCCGGGTGGGCTGCGAGGATTCGTGGTCGTCGGAGGACACGAGAGAGTTTCCAGAGTAGATTACCGGGGGTTTGTTCCATGGTGAAGGTTCACAGCAAGACTCATCACACGTTTTTGTCGTTTCCGGGGGGCTCGTCCGTCGGTCGTGCCCGGGGACGAGGAACAACAGTCTTGGTCGGGTTCGTGGTCGGCGGGATCCTGTTGGCGGGTTGTTCCGGTTCCAGCAGCGGCGCGGACCCGCGCCCCGCGGACACCGCGTCCCCGAACGTCAGCGACAGCGCGACCCCGACCCCGACCATGACCGTCTACGGAAGCGTCGAGGAACAGAAACGGG
>JAUPKJ010000394.1 GCA_030837505.1 Actinomycetota bacterium | reverse complement strand
GTCGAAGTCCTGCGGCGGGATGACCCCCCCCGACGACGATGACGATGTCGTCCCGGCCCAGGGCCGCGAGCTCGTCGCGCAGGGCCGGCACGAGGGACAGGTGCCCGGCCGCGAGGGACGAGACCCCCACGACGTGGACGTCGGCCTCGACGGCCTGCCGGGCGACCTCCGCCGGCGTCTGGAACAGGGGGCCGACATCGACGTCGAAGCCGAGGTCTGCGTACCCGGTGGCCACGACCTTCTGGCCGCGGTCGTGCCCGTCCTGGCCCATCTTGGCCACCAGGATCCGGGGCTGGCGTCCTTCGGCCCGCGCGAACTCTGCGACGGTCCGGCGCACCTTCTCGACGTTGCTCGCGGAACCCACCTCCTGCCGGTAGACCCCCGAGATGATCCGGATCTGCGCGGAGTGGCGTCCGTACACCTTTTCCAGGGCGTCGGAGATCTCCCCGACGGTGGCCTTGGCGCGGGCGGCGTCGATGGCCAGGGCCAGCAGGTTCTGCTCGAGGCCCGGTCCGCGGCTGCCGGACTGCCCGGCGTCGGCGGCCTTGGTGAGGGCTGCGAGGGCCGAGTCGACCTGGCCGGCGTCGCGCTCGGCGCGCAGCCGGTGCAGCTTCTCGATCTGCTGGGTCCGCACGGAGCTGTTGTCGACCTTGAGGACCTCGATGTCCTCCTCGACGTCCAGGCGGTACTTGTTGATCCCGATGACGGGCTGGCGCCCGGAGTCGATCCGCGCCTGGGTGCGGGCGGCGGCCTCCTCGATGCGCAGCTTGGGCAGGCCCTCGTCGATCGCCTTGGCCATGCCGCCGGCCTTCTCGACCTCCTGGATGTGGCTCCAGGCCTTGTTGACGAGGTCGGCGGTGAGTTTCTCGACGTAGTAGCTGCCGGCCCACGGGTCGATGACCCGGGTCGTGCCCGACTCCTGCTGGATGAACAGCTGGGTGTTGCGGGCGATCCTCGCGGAGAAGTCCGTGGGCAGGGCCAGCGCCTCGTCAAGGGCGTTGGTGTGCAGGGACTGGGTGTGGCCCTGGGTGGCGCCCATGGCCTCCACACAGGTGCGCGCGACGTTGTTGAACACGTCCTGCGCGGTCAGGGACCAGCCGGAGGTCTGGCTGTGGGTGCGCAGGCTGAGGGACTTGGGGTTCTTGGCCCCGAAGTCCTTCAGGAGCTTGGCCCACAGGATCCGGGCCGCCCGCATCTTGGCGACCTCCATGAAGAAGTTCATGCCGATCGCCCAGAAGAACGACAGCCGCGGGGCGAAGGCGTCGACGTCGAGCCCGGCCTCCATGCCCGCACGGATGTACTCGGCACCGTCGGCCAGGGTGTAGGCCATCTCCAGGTCGGCGGTGGCCCCGGCCTCCTGGATGTGGTACCCGGAGATCGAGATCGAGTTGTACCGCGGCATCCGCTGCGAGGTGAACGAGAAGATGTCGGAAATGATCCGCATCGAAGGCAGCGGCGGGTAGATGTAGGTGTTGCGGACCATGAACTCTTTGAGGATGTCGTTCTGGATGGTCCCGGCCAGTTTCTCCGGGGCCACCCCCTGCTCCTCGGCCGCCACGACGTAGAGCGCCAGGATGGGCAGCACCGCGCCGTTCATGGTCATCGACACGCTCATGCGGTCCAGCGGAATGCCGTCGAACAGCTGCCGCATGTCGTAGATGGAGTCGATGGCGACCCCGGCCATGCCGACGTCCCCGGTCACCCGGGGGTGGTCGGAGTCGTAGCCGCGGTGGGTGGCCAGGTCGAAGGCGACCGACAGGCCCTTCTGCCCGGCAGCGAGGTTGCGCCGGTAGAAGGCGTTGGACTCCTCGGCGGTCGAGAACCCGGCGTACTGCCGGATCGTCCACGGCCGCGTGGTGTACATGGTCGGGTAGGGGCCGCGCAGGAAGGGCGGCAGCCCGGGCATGGTGCCCAGGAACTCCACGTCCGCCAGGTCCTCGGCCGTGTAGAGGGGCTTGACCCCGATGCCCTCGGGGGTGTTCCAGGCGAGGCTGTCCAGGTCGGCGCCCGCGGCCTCGCGGGCGGCCTCCTGCCAGCGGCCGAGGTCGGACTGGGCGCCCGAGGCACCGAGTTCCAGACCGGTGAAGTCGGGGATCCGACTCATGGGGCTGCCACCTCCAGGTCGCGCAGGGTCGTGTCGGCGACAGCAGCCGCGTCACACCCCAGGTAAAGGTAGGAGTCCACGCCCTCGTGGTCCCCCGGCTTGCCCGCCAGCCAGACCTTCGTGGCCCCGGCTCGTTTGAGGGCCTGGGCCACGGGGGCGGCGTGCTCGGCGTAGATCTTGTCCGAGGAGCAGAGGCAGGCCACTCTCAGGCCGCTGTCGCGGAAGGCCTGCGCGATCTCGGCGGGGTCGAGGGTCGTCCCGCTCGTGACGTGCGCGATCCCGCCCGTCGCGAACATGTTGCCCGCGAAGGAGGCCCGGGCCGTGTGGGCCGCGACCGAGCCGAGGGTCGCGAAGAAGACCGTGGGAGGGGCCCCCGTCGCCCGCTCCTGGGCATCGGCGCGATCCCGGAAGCCCTCGAACAGGCCGGCGTAGTGCCGCCTGGGCAGCAATCCGCCGGCGGCCTGCGGGACGGGCAGGCGCTCGGGCAGTTCCTCCGTGAGGTTCGGGAACTCACTGACCCCGGTGATCGGGTCCTTGCGACGGGCGATCCGCGTCTGACGGGCCTGCCACGTGGCCTCGATCCTCTCTGCGACCAGCCCGCTGTCCAGGGCTGCGATGATGCCGCCCGCGGCCTCCAGCTGCGTGAACCACTTCCAGGCCGCCTCGGCGAGGTCCTCGGTGAGCTGCTCGACGTACCAGGAGCCGCCGGCGGGGTCGATGACCTCGCCGATGTGCGCCTCCATGAGCAGCAGCGACTGGGTGTTGCGGGCGATCCGGCGGGAGAAGCCGTCCGGCAGGCCCAGACGGGTGTCGAAGGGCTGGACCGTGATCGCGTCCGCGCCGCCGACCGCTGCGGAGAAGCAGGCCATGGTCGTGCGGAGCATGTTCACCCACGGGTCGCGGGCCGTCATCATCGCCGAGGAGGTCACGGCGTGCTGCTTCTGGGCCCCGGCCTGCGGCACCCCGCTCGCCTGCGCGATCCGGGCCCACAGTCGGCGGGCGGCCCGCAGCTTGGCGATGGACAGGAACTGGTCGGCGGTGGCGGCGTAGCGGAACTCCAGCTGCCCGAAGGCCGCCTCGACGTCCAGCCCGGCGGCCTCGGCCGCCCGCAGGTAGGCCACGCCCGTGGCCAGCGCGCAGCCGAGTTCCTCGGCGTCGCTGCCACCGGCGTCGTGGTAGGCGGTCGCGTCGACGACGCCCGCGCGCATCCCGGGCAGGTCCGCCGCGCACCGCACGGCGAGATCGGTGAGGACCGACAGGTCGGCCTCCGCCCCCGTGCGGACGCGCAGCCCGATCGGGTCGGCGCCGAAGGTGCCCGTCAGGGCGTCGAGGCCGACCCCGCGGCGCACGGCCTCGTCGATCAGGGCCGCTGCGGCCTGCCGGGTGAGGGCCCCGGCCTCCAGGACGATCCCGGCCAGGTCCAGACGCACGTCCTTCAACAGGTCCGCGAGGTCCTTCGGACCGGGCAGACCGTCACCGAGGACGATCCACACCGAACCGGCACCGTTCTCCAGGTCCTTGAGCACCTCCCCCCGGGTGATCGCGGGGTCGGTGTGCGCATGGCGCTGCCGGATGTCCCATCCGGCGGTTTTGGCCCCCAGGGGGCGACTTCCCCGGACGAACGGATACTGGCCCGGTAGGCCGGTCTCCGGCGTCGGGGTGTCTGCGGTGTAGACCGGCGCCACCTTGATGCCCTCGTAGGTCTTGGTCGAGAGCAACTCGTCGACCCGGTCCGGGGCTGTCTGCTCGTCCGCTGCACCCGACTTGCGCAGGACAGCCAGGACGGCACGACGCCACTCGTCCGGGTCCACCGAGGGGAAGGTGGCGGCCAGGCGAAGATCCTCCGTCTGTGACATCACGCCTGTCACGCTAGCCCAGTCCAGGTGAGCGGCTGTCGACGGAGGTCCCGAGAGGGGTGTTCGGGGCGTGTCCGGTACAGATTTCCCGCGCCGGAACCGCGCGCGCGGAAGGCTCACCGCGGCCCCGGCCGCGCCCCTCCGGCAAGCGATCCCCCGGCATCCCGAAATGTCACCTTCCGGTCACGGAAAGGACACGTCGAGAACTCGGGAACCCTAATTCCCTTAATGCCCCGAGCACACAATTCACGCAATTTTAACAACAACCTCGGTGGCGGCGGGACGCGAGCGAGGAACGGGAAAAACCCCACCCATGTCAGATGGCCCGCCAGGGCGTTTTCCGCTCGGACACAAAGAGTGCCGGAACAAACGGCAGGTGCGAGACCGTACCGAACGCCCCACCCTCACGCAAGCCGTTCCGGACCGCATCACGTACCATCGCACCAGGAAAGCAGTTCCCGACACAGCAGCGGCATCCGCTGTCGGCCCGGTTCAGTGTTGCGGGCCGGTTCAGCGTCGCGTGCCGGTGTCAGTGTCGCGGGCCCGGATCACGAGAAATCCCCTCCCCACGGGCGAAAGGCTTTCCTTCACGCCGGGGGCACGGCGTCGTGCGGGGACAAGAATTCCGACGCTGAGGAAAGGGCAGGCCAGACGGTGCGATCTGATGACATCCTTCGATCCGAGGACGCTGCGACGGGGGTACGCCAGCAGGATTCCCCCGGTCAGGGGGGTTCCTACCGGGAGGTCCTGGGCAATCCCCGGGCCCGCAGCCCCTTCTTGTTCTCCCTCCTGGCCAAGCTGCCCATCTCCACGGTCCCCCTCGGACTGATGATGGCAACGGTGCAGCAGCGGGACTCCTACTCCCTCGCGGGTCTCATGAGCGGCAGTTACGCAGTGGGTACCGCCCTGGGCGGCCCCAACTGGGGCAGGGCCCTGGACAAGTACGGCCAGTCGCGCCCGATCGCCCTGGCCTCGACCTTGTGCGCCGTGTTGATCGCCACCATGACCGGCTTGATCATCACAGGGGCGCCCTCCTCGGTCCTGATCCCGGGAGCGGCCCTGACCGGGGCGACCTTCCCCCCGGTCTCCGCAGCCATGCGGGCCGGCTGGCGCACGGTGTTCCCCGAGGAGCGGCACCGCCACGCCGGCTACGCCCTGGACGGCGTCTCGGGTGCCGTGCTGTTCATCATCGGTCCCCTTCTGGTCTCCCTGGCCATGCTCTTCGTGAAGGCCTCGGCAGCCCTGGTCCTGGTGAGCCTGACCTTGTTCGTGGGCGGTCTGGGCTATTCCAGGACCTGGGTGGCCCGCGAGGCCGGGGTCCCGGAGCCGGCCTGCGGTTCCGGGGCCGGTCCCCGGCGGATGACCGGCGGACTGTTCGTCCTCCTTGCGGGGATGGTCACCTTCACGGCGGGGATGGGGGCCTACGAGGTCACCCTCGCCGCCTGCGCCGAACCGGTCCTCGGTGACGAGGCCCTCGTGGGCATGCTGTTCGCGGCCACCTCGGTCGGAAGCATGATCGGCGGGATCTGGTACGGCACCGGGCGCCTGACGATGCCCCTGTCCCGGCGTCTGCCCATCGCTCTGATCGCCCTGGCCGTGGGATGGGCCCCGGTGCCCCTGCTGCTCTTCTGGGACGGTGCTCCCGCCGCGGTCCTGCTGGGGGTCCTCGCCCTCACCGGCCTCGCCGTCGGCCCCATCTTCCTGGTCTTCCAGGCCCTGGCGGACGCGTTGGTGCCCCCCGACCGCCGCAACGAGGCCCAGGGCTGGCTGGCCGCCGCGACCACGACGGGCAATGCCGTCGGCACGGCCTGCGCGGGAGTCCTGACCGACTCCGGGGGGGCCGCGTGGTCCTCGACGGCGACCCTCGTGGTCCTCCTGTCCGCGTCGCTCCTCACGGCCGGGATGCAGGGCAGGCTGCGCGCCACTGCCGAACGCTTCCACATCACCACCCGCGTGTGCCTGACCGGTGCCGAGGCCGGCTCCTGAGGGTGCCGGTCCGGCTCAGGCCGGCCTGAGCCGGACCCCGGCCCTGCTCAGGCCGGCACGGCCACCAACAGGCTCGTGTCGTCGACGAGCCGACGTTTCTCCAGCAGCCTCCACCCGGTGGCGTCGAG
>JAUPKJ010000393.1 GCA_030837505.1 Actinomycetota bacterium | reverse complement strand
CCGAGGTGCGACAGGAGTTCGAGACGAACGTCTTCGGCCTGGGGCGCCTGTGCCAGCTCGTCCTGCCGGGCATGCGCCGGGCCGGCGGCGGAGCCGTGGTGAACGTCTCCTCGATGGCGGGACGGTTCGTCCTGCCGACCGGCGGCTGGTACCACGCGAGTAAGTACGCGGTCGAGGCCCTGAGCGATGCTCTGCGGGTGGAGGTCGCTCCTTTCGGCGTCCGGGTGGTCCTGATCGAGCCGGGGATCATCCGCACGGGTTTCGAGGCCGTGGCCACGCGGACCCTCGCGGGCGACGGTCCCTACGCGGATCTGCGCAACGCCTCGGCCGCCCTGATGACCCGGATCTATGCGTCCCGGATGGGTCGCGACGCCCAGGCGGTCGCCGCGACCGTGGAGCGGGCCCTGCGAGCCCGCCGTCCCCGGGCGCGGTACCTGGTCACACCGGGTGCCCGAGCTCTCGTGGGTTTCCGCCGGGCTGCCCCCGACGCCCTGTGGGACGCCGTTTCCCGACACCAGTACGGTCTGGGCGGGTTGCCCCGCCGCGGACAGCCACAGGGCCCGGATCGTCAGGGGTGAACCACTCTGCCGGATCTCAGCCCCAGCCGAGTTCGTGCAGGCGGTCGTCGTCGATCCCGAAGTGATGCGCGATCTCGTGGACGACGGTGACCTGCACCTCCTCGACGACCTCCTCGGGGGTCTCGCAGAAGCCCAGCGTCGGGTTCCGGAAGATCGTGATCCTGTCCGGGAGGGAGCCCGCGGCCCACCATCCGTCCCGTTCCGTGAGCGGAGTCCCGTCGTACAGCCCCAGCAGGTCGGGTTCGTTCGCCGGCGCTTCGTCCTCGACCAGGACGACGACGTTGGACATCATCCGGGCCAGTTCCTCGGGGATCAGGTCCAGGGCCTGCGCCACCGCCGACTCGAAGTCCTCCCGGCTCATCTCGACCACCCTGCCGATTCTGCCCTGAACCCTCCCGCTCGGCATCCCCTCGGCCGTCTGCGGAGGTACCCATTTTGGTGATCAGGGCCCGTTACCCTATGCTGTGGTTGTCCTCGACGGGTCCTGGACGTCAAAGAGGCGTGTCGTGGATGCGCCCCCATCGTCTAGTGGCCTAGGACGCCGCCCTTTCAAGGCGGTAGCACGGGTTCGAATCCCGTTGGGGGCACGGTCTTGCAACACAGTATGGTCTTGTACCAAACAAGGCCCCGTAGCGCAGTTGGTTAGCGCGCCGCCCTGTCAAGGCGGAGGTCGCGGGTTCAAGTCCCGTCGGGGTCGCCACGGAGGAACACTCTCGTATCTTCCGTAACGGCCAGGTAGCTCAGTTGGTACGAGCGTCCGACTGAAAATCGGAAGGTCGGCGGTTCGACCCCGCCCCTGGCCACCACCGCACCGGGCCGCTGACCTGGGGCTATACGTGTTTTGGGGCCGGTCACGGGTCGTGACGGTCCGTCATCTGTGCCCAGTCTGTGCCCACCCCTCCGGGGAAGGTTTAGTCACTCTCCGTGCGCAGTTCGGAGGTGGGGGCCGTCCCCGGGGCGATCGTCGGGTCGCGGTTCCCTCCGGTCAAGGACGTCTCAGCGGACCGAGGGACCGGCGCTGTGGGGTGAGACGCTGCCGTCCGGCCAGGGCCCGACCCCCTCGACACGGGAAGGCCAGCGGCGTCCCGGCTGATCACAAGAACGGCGCCTCCTTGCTGCCCCAGCATGGCGCACTGTTCACCCGGGGAAGGTGGGTTCCGCCCTGGTGGGGTTGTTCCCGAGGCGCCCGGACACCGGCGTCCGGCGGACACGGCCCCGGACAGCTCCGGGCTGGGAACCCGCACCCCCTGCGCGCCGCTCACGCCAGGTGAAGGCGCCTCCCAACAGGCCCCACGCTCAAGACCGCCAAACCTCGAGGCTTGGGGCTGTTGCTTGTCCGCTGGAGGCCTCTGCCCCTGAGGCCACGACTCGCCGTGGAGTGTGGCCCGGGGCCACCGGGTTTCCGGAGAGTTGGAGGGCTTCCGGCGGACCCTGGAACGCGGTGGGGGAGCCGGTGACGTCCGTGAGAACGTCCGGTCACGTCCGTCCGCGGCGGAGGGACGTGTGTCGCTGCGCCAGACCGGTCTGCGCTGAGGGTCCTGTTGA
The DNA here is from genome assembly GCA_030837505.1 of Actinomycetota bacterium. GTDB lineage: Bacteria > Actinomycetota > Actinomycetes > Actinomycetales > Kineosporiaceae > JAUPKJ01. The sequence continues at coordinate 2,899 of JAUPKJ010000393.1, read as the reverse complement.
TTCGGGGCTGGAGCACTGTGGTCGTTCTTGCAGGTCGCAAGGGTGGTGCACCATATTTGCCTCAGTAGTGCGCCTTTTTGCACTGGGAGGGCCCTGTCCGTTCTGGTGGGATTGTTCCTCAGGGTGCTGTGCAGAGGACGGCCCCGGTCCTCACAGTTCGTGTTCGGGTGCGGTTCCGGACCGCTTCGTCCTCGTCGTCCGTCGCTGGAGTGGTGTCGTCGCCGCTGTCGGCCCGGTTTCCCGGCAGGCCGAGGGGATCTCCTTCCTGAGGCGTCGGACGGGTTGTCCCTGTCGGTACTGATCTGAGGTGCTCCCTTGTCTGCTGCGTGGAGGAGAGGGGTCGGAATGCTGGTGCCTTGGGCTGTTGAGAAGCTGGACGGTCGGATCCTGGAACGTTGGAGGACCCACTACGTCCCCGCCTGCACCGGACGGGACCGATTGGTGGAGGAAGGGATCTGGCGTCGGACCCAGGATCCGTGCAACGCCGCCTTCTCCGGAGGGAGAGAACCACGGGACGCACGTCGTAGATTGATTCACTATCGTTTCACTTTCGGTGTTCTCTCCGAGGTCCTGGTCGTTGCTCGGATCTACCTGTACTTCCATGTCGCGCTGCCGGAAGGAGAGATCCGGGTTCAGTCCGAGGCCGTTCGACAGGCTCTTCGTGCGGGGGGATGGCGGGCTCGCGGCCCGGTCGGGGTTTCGCAGGTCTTCTGCCGCGGGGACCTTCGCTGTACGGTCCGCCGACACGTCAAACATCCCGAGGACACCAGGGCCCAGCGTGTTCTGCCTGTCGGATACTCCTGTCTGGATGTCCAGGTGGACAGCGACCCGGTTCCGTTTTCCGGTCGCCGGTTGCCGTGGGAGGTCCTGGCCAGTGGTTTCCGGGTCCCGGATCCTCGGGGGAGCCCCGAGACAGTGCCTGATCTGTCGTGCCTGGTGGCTCTGGCGCCGTTCCAGGTGGAGACCGGCTGCGGCCTGTCGGTGGAGTCGGGGGTCCCGCCGTTACATCGCTTGCACGACATCTATCAGGTCACCGATCCGCTCACCCGACGGTTCGTCCTGGACCCTGTCCATGATCGTGTCGTCGCGCGTTTCCTGGCCGATCCGGAAGGCCGACTGCCCGAGCACTGCGAGATGTACCGGGCCTGTCTGCACGCAGAACCCAACGCGGCGCACAGAGCCCTGAGGGACCTGTACCGAGCCGGTCTGCTGATCGGTCCGGTGATCACGAACAATTTCGACGGGATCCTGGACCGGTACGGCGTCCCCGAGCGGTGCGTGCGCCGGTACGACGAGATCGTCCCCGAGCTCGCCTTCGCTCCGCGGGCCAGAGCACTTCTCGTCCTGGGGTCCCATGCCGACCGCCGAGGAGTACAACGACGGGCGCGCCGGTCCGGTCTGCGCGTGGTGTTCTGCGATCCGGAGGGATTCGACGGCCCGCGGGGTAGCTTCGTGCCGTACCCGCTGGAGGGGCCCCAGGACGGTGACCTGTTGTGCCGTCGGAGAGCAGGAGAGGCCCTCCCGGCCCTGGCCCGTTCTTTGCGTGGAGAGAAGCTCCCGTGCCCGTGATCCTGATCCCCTGCAATCGTCTGAGGCTCGTCCGGCACCGGACCGGCGACGTGCCCGACGACGTCCGCGAGGCCGTGGACCGGCACTGGGAGTACCTCACCACCCAGCGGCAAGGACTGTTCGACGGCCCGATCGTGGCCGTGACCGCCCTGGATCCCGACCCCACCGACCCGGTGCTCCACTGGGAACCCACCACCTACCGGCACTACGCGGCCCGCCACGCCGTCCCAGCCGTCCCCTACGCCCGCTCCCTGTACACCGCCGTCGTCCAACCCCTCACCGACGGGCGGATCCTCGTCGGGCAGATGCACACCGACACCGCCACCCCCGGACGACTCCAACTCCCCGGAGGAGCAGTGGAACCACCACCCGCAGGAGAAGAACTCGACCTACCCGCAGTGCTCCGGCAAGCCGCCCGAGAACTCGCCGAGGAAACCGGGATCGACCACGACCCCGGGGCCCTGCACCTGTGGGGACTGAAAACCGGCGGAACCCACGACGACCTCGGCGTCATCGTCATCGCACCACCCCTGCCCCACCACGAAGCCCACGCCCACTTCACCACCCACCTCGCCCGCACCCCCAACCCCGAACTCACCGGGTGGTACCCCGCCACCACCACCCACGACCTGCCCCCAGGCAACCGAGTCGACTACCTACACCCACTCCTGACCGCCCTCTCGGCCGAAACACAGCGAAGCGACTGAACCCGAACCACGGAACCGGCGAGAACAGACCCGTAGCGCGCTGTGGCTACCCGCGCTGGGCGCCGTGGGGCCAGATGATGTCGACGGGCACGGCGGTTCGCCGAGCCTGGGCGACGACGTCGGCGGTGCCGCCGAGCCCGCCGGAGGGGCCACCGTCCCAGACGGCCAGAAGCCTGTCGACGGACCCCAGGAGCATGTGGCCGGCCTCGAGATAGGCGTGACGCCCTGACCGCGGATGGGTGGTGTACCGGACGCTGTCCGCCCGACGCAGGAGGTCGTCGAACTCTGCGAGGTTGTCCGCAGAGACTTTCTCGTCCCGGTAGTCGGGAGCCGGCAGGACTGCTTCGAGGGCTCCGCCGAGGTCCAGGAGAACCGCGGCGAAGATCTGATCGGCGCCGACGGCCAGACAGCTAACTCCCACGAGGTCGGAACCTCGCCCCAATTCGGTCAGACGATTCCTGATCGCCTCCCGGACCACAGGTACGCAGTTCTCGGTCAGGTTGGCGTGCCCGGTGATGCCGATCCTCATGAACCGTGGTCCTCTCCCGTTTTCCGATGGTCAGGCCGAACGCAGCTCGATGCGCATTCTGCCCCGGAGCTCATCGATGCCCGGAGCGTTCCCC
>JAUPKJ010000062.1 GCA_030837505.1 Actinomycetota bacterium | reverse complement strand
GGTGGAACAGGTCCCCGGATTGGACGGATGGTTGTTGTTCCAGCCGGTTCCCGAACCGAAGGCCGGCAAGAACCGCCTCCACCTGGATCTGACCGCCGACGACGTCCCCCGACAGATCGAACGACTGGTCGCTCTGGGGGCCACGCTCGTGGAGGAACGTTCCGACGACCAGTACCGCTGGTGGGTGTTCTCGGATCCCGAGGGCAACCTGTTCTGCCTGGGGTGAGAACCGGTCTCCGCAGGGTTCGTCACGGAAAGCACTCGTCGAAATCGCTCCGACTCTGCCGTGTTTCACGGTCCCGAAGGCCGACAGGGAGTTCCGGGGCCGCATCGTGACAGGCCCGGGCTCGTATCGTGACCTGCCCGGAAAAGGACTGTTCCGCCCCGGACGGGCGCTCGTTATCGTCTTCGGGCTCGACAATCGCCTGCGGTCACCGCGCGATCGGCCGGACGAACACGAGGAGTGATCTGGATGACGACGACTTGGCGTGGCCGGCACCACGGGACCCGCGGTGGTCGAGGCCGGAGAGTGTCGGCACTCACCGTGCCGGTCCTCGCACTGGCTTTCAGCCTCGCCCTGGTACCGGTGGGGCCTCAATCGGCTGCGGGCTCGGTGGAGCCCCCCGAGGACCAGCCGATGACGGGGAACGCGACCTGGTTCGACGCCCTGGGATCCCCGTACGGCGGTTGCGGGCTGCCCCAGGCCGACCTGGACTCGCAGAACTTCATCGCCCTCAATGTCTACGACACGCCGAAGGACTACACGTTCTATCCACGGCCGATGCCGAAGGGCGATCCCAAGATCGGTCTGTGGGACAACGGTCACAACTGCGGTCGCTGGGTCGAGGTCACGATCGAGGACTTCTGCACCGGGGTGAACGACGGCGCCCCCGGAGAGCCCTTCTGCAAAAAGGGAGAATGGATCTCCGACGAGTACAACGGTGCGACACTCAAGATGATCGTCGCGGACAGCTGCGGTGACGCCAACTCCTGGTGCCGGGAGGACCCGTACCACATCGACCTGGCCCACAAGGCGCTGAACCAGTTCGTCCAGGACGGCGAGCCCGTGCGGGACATGGACCCGGATTCCTGGAACAACCGGCATGTCAGCTGGAAATTCATTCCGGCCCCGAACTACTCGGGGGATGTCAAGATCGGTTTCCTGGCGGGGTCGAAGAGCGGGTGGACGGCGGTGTCCGTCTCACACCTGGCCAACGGTATTCACGGCATCGAGTACTGGTCGGACAAGGACCAGAAATGGACCGACGCGACGATGGACGGCGACATGGGTCAGGCTTTCATCATCGAGCCTCTCGAGGCGGGGGGCACGAGTTACGCGATCCGCGTCAGGGACGTGACCGACGCCTACATCAATGACGGCCGCGTCTACACCTTCGATCTGCCGAAGAACTGCGACCCCCAGTGCGAGCCCGCCTTCCAGGAGATCGAGTACAAGACCAGCACCGAACCCCCCGGCGGCGGGCCCGAGGGCAGGACCTGCACGGCCACCCCGAAGATGATCCAGTCGTGGCCGGGAGGCTTCGAGGCCAAGGTCACCGTGACCGCGGGAGAGTCCAAGATCTACGGCTGGAACGTGAGTTGGGCCATGGCCGACGGGCAGACCATGGGAGATGTCTGGAACGGCAACCGCAGCATGGACGGTTCGAAGGTGACGGTCACGAGCACACCGTGGAACGCGACCCTCAAACCCGCAGGCTCCACGACCTTCGGCTTCATCGTGATGGGCGAAGCCTCGATGCCTGAGATGACCTGCGCGGCTTCCTGAAGGACCACAGGGCAGGATGCTCGACTCGGGCTCAGGGTCTGTTTCACCACCGACGCCAGGTGACGAAACAGGCCCTGTGTCCCGTCGGGGGTCCTGTCCCACCGGCCACCCGACGGACGGACCGAGGCTGGGGAGAGGGCTCCACGGTTCAGAACACCTTGACGCCGTAGGCCGAGAGGGCCTCGGTGACGGGCTGGAAGAAGGTGATTCCACCGGTTCTGCAGTTGCCGTTCCCTCCTGAGGTCAGGCCGTAGGCGACAGTGCCTCCGAACAGAGGACCGCCGCTGTCGCCCGGCTCGGCGCAGATACTCGTTCGGATCAGCCCGGACACCCTGCCCTGTGGATAGTTGACCGTGGCGTTCAGTCCGGTGACTTTCCCCTTGTGAACGGTCGTCGTGCTCCCCCGCCGGATCACGGCCTGGCCGACCTTCGGTGTCCCGGCGGTGTAGATGTCGGACAGCCCGACTCTTCCGTGGTGGGCGAGCCTGGAGTTGGTGTACTTGATGAGGGCGTAGTCGTTGCCGGGGAAGCTGCTGCCCACCCGGGTTCCCAGGACCTTGGACCGCCGGCTGTCGGCGTACCAGGTACTGGCGACGTTCCCGCAGTGCCCGGCGGTCAGCACATAGTAGGTGGATCCCTTGCGGACGTTGAAGCCCAGGGAACAGCGGTTGGAGGAGGAATAAATGGCATCCCCTCCGACGATGGTCGGTCGCAGGACTCCCGAGGACCTCTCGAGACGGACCGCGGATCCCAGGGACGTGACCTGTTGCCGGAGCCTGGCCAGGGCAGTGCCCTCGACCGAGGGGTCGTAGGTCACGACGACCTGGTTGATCGAGGGGTCCGTGGCCCAGGAAGTCCCCGGAGTGCTCGTCGTCCTGTTCAGGGTCTGGGTCACGTGATCGAGGTCGGCCGCGCTGTGGGCGACCACCTTGGCCGCGCTCCCGGACTTCGTGACCTGTTGCGCGGCGGCGGAGTCCGTCACGGTGAGCACGGTGCGTCCTCGCGCGTCGATGAAGGTCCCGGCGGTCCGTTCGTCCCCCAGACGATCCTGGAGAGTCGTGATGTTCAGGGGCTCGTCGGGCTCGGACGAGGCCCAGGCCGGTGACAAGACGAGGATCCCCCCACCGGCGAGTCCCGTCAGGGCGAGAATGGTCAGAGTCCGTCGTTGTCTTTTCTGTACGGTTCCGAACGGCATACTCGGACCAGCGGTGCCCCCACAAGATCCGTTACATCATCATGACCTCCCCGGTTCCTGGCGCCTTCCTGGCGCCCCGTCCGGTGCACACGTGCCGACCCCCGGCAGGAACCGAAGCAGCGAGGTCTGGTCCCGGGTCGGCCCACAGGGGGATCCTTCTCCACCGCCCGGGGGCAATCCCTGCGAAACATGAGAGAACAAGCAGATCGAGCAGGTACTTTGAGTGCGTTTCCGGACCATGTCGGCTACCGGTTCCCGGATCCCTGAGAGGGTCCGCTATCCACTGTCAGGGGGTTGTGTGTCAGGTCTGGCCTCTCTGCTGTCGTCCGAGGCCTGGAGAGCACTGGTCCAGCAAGGGCGTCCACGCACTTGTGCCCGAGGCGAGGTTCTTCTCCGTCAAGGTGAGGAAGGAACGTACGTCCTGCTGCTGACGTCGGGAAACGTCAAAATCGTTCGATCGGAGCGGGACGGCCGGGAGATGGTCCTGGCCCTGCGAGGACCGGGCGAAGCTCTCGGGGAGATCTCGGCCTGGGACGGTTCGTGTCGCTCGGCAACAGTCACAGCTGTTTCAAACTGTCTGGTGCACATCGTGTCCGCGGAACACTTCCGGCGTACTGTCCGCCGTTTCGGAGCCGAGGAAACCGTCCTCCGCCATGCCCTGGCCCGGTTGCGGGAAGGGGAGGACGTGCGAGCGGACCTGGCAGACCTTCCGGCCGGTGAACGCCTGGTGAGGCTCTTGCTGCGCTTGGCCACCGCCCTCGCCCCGACCGACGCCGGCGCTCCTCCTGTTGACCTTGAGCTGTCTCCGGAGGACCTGGCCAGAGCTGCCGGGCTGTCCAGATCGGCGGTCGCAGCCGAGCTCTCCCGGCTGCGGGGAAGGGGACTGGTCCGCACCGGCCGTCGCAAGGTCCTGCTCTGTGACCTTCCGGGGTTGCAGACCCTGGCGGACCAGGACCGTCGAAGCTGGAACGACCGAATGATGGGCTGAGACAGCTTTTTTGTGTCTGTGTCCACTTCTGGACAGAACCGCTGTGCGAACGGAGTCACGCTGTCCGCATGACCACTGGTGTCCCCATCCCCTTGCCCTCGTACCGCGCTCTGCTGGCTGTGGACGCGGAGCGCTTCAGCCGCAACCCCAGCGCCCGACTACCAGGTCTGAGCGCCCTGCTGCCCGCTGTACTCGAATACGCGATGAGTGCCTGCGGTCTGGAGGAAGTCTGGCGCGGACGCCGCTTCGCCCAGTCGACGGGCGACGGCTACGTCCTGGGGACCGATCCTTCGAACACTCCTCTGTTGCTCCACCCCTTCCTGGACTGTTTGCAGGAGGAGCTGGAACGGCAGGACAGGCGACTGCGGGCCGACGGCCGCGACCTGCGCCTGCGGCTGCGTGCGAGCATTCACCTCGGCCCGGTCCCCGTTTCCGGGGACGAGCTGCGAGACCGGGTGTCCACTCCCACGAACGAGGTTTTCCGTCTGCTGGACGCTGCCCCCACCAGAGTGGCCCTGAGCCGCAGCAATCCCGATGTCACGCTGCTGGCGGTGGTGATCTCCCAGAGGGTCTTCGAGGACGTCGTGCTGGGCGGGTACACCACGTTGCACCCCGACCGTTTCGAACCAGTCACCGCAGAGTTGAAGAACAAGGACTTCGTTCACCCCGCCTGGCTGTACGTTCCGAGCCCGTCCCACAGGCGCGCGGCTCCGGAGGCGCTCCCCGGGACCAAGCACCAGGGTCAGGACTCCCCCTCAGGACCAGACGCCCGGGAGGTCTCAGAGGGCGGGCGGCCTACTGGACGCACGGTGATCACTCCCGTCTTCCGCGGTGATATCGGTTCGAACGTCATTGCCGATCAGGTACACGGAGGGATCAATCCCCGGTTCGACGGGACCACTTTCGGAGGAGCCCGTAGAGAGGACCCTCGATGAACCGGGCCCACGAAGACGTCGATCTGAACTCCGACAACGGCCTTGACCAGGATCTGGTCATGGGTCTTGGCCAGGGAACCGACATCTCACCGGATTTCCACGCCCCCGTGGCACAAGCGATCATGGCGGGCAACATCGCAGGCAACATCAATCTGTCGCTCTGCACGAAGGAACGCGCCAGGGCAGCGGCTCTCGACCCGAGGATCGTGCAACGTCTGCGAGAGGTCTATGTGAGGGTTCCCGAGTGGGAGCCGGCTCTCGAGAAACTGCGGGGGAGGGGGGCCGTCGCCCTCGTCGGCGCCCCGGGCAACGGGCGGGAGATCACTGCCGTCAACCTGCTGGGGGAACTCGGCCTGAGACCACGGCGGCTCCTGCTGGACCCGGACGACCCGGTCGGTGAGATCTCGGCCCGGCCCGGAAACGGCTATGTCGTGGATCTGTCCGTACTGAACGGCTCAGACACTGAAGCCGGCGCAGCAGTGGACAACTGTCTACAGATCCTGGAGCAGTCGCGTTGTCGGGTCGTCTTCCTGACGGACGAGCAGACTGCGAGGCGCGCAGATCTCGAGGGCAGGGACCTACTGGTGAGGATCGGCCCGGCCCCTTCCGGCACGGTCTTCGTCAAGGAGCTCCTGTATCTGTCTCCGCACGGCGACGTCGAGGGGTGGGCCCGGCATCCCCGGATAGACCGGATCCTCGCAGAAGCTCTCCCTGCGGATGCTGCGCGGCTCGCCCGTCTCGTCCACGAGATCGTCGGAGATCTGGCGCATTCTCCCCCCGATCAGCAGTTGGACGAGGTGACCGGCGCGTACGAGAGCTGGAGAACCGAGCTGCAGGAGTGGGACAGGCGCGCGTCCGACGCCGAGAACGGGCAGTGGACCGTTCGTTCCGCCGAAAGACGTGCCCTGATCCTGGCGGTGGCCGCCATGGAGGGGGCTTCCCCGCAGACGATCCTGGCTGCGGCAGATCTGCTCCTGGACACCTGCGGTATCACGCCGAGTCCTGGTTCCGGGCTCCTGGGCCCGAGCCTGGAGGAACGCCTCCACCAGATCGGTGCCGCTGTGGAGAACGACCGGGTGCGTTTCCAACGCCCTGCCTATGGCCCAGCCGTTCTGGACTGGGTGTGGACGGCCCGTCCTCAGATCCGGGACAGGTTGCCCATCTGGATCGCCCGAACGGGTTTGGCGTTGCCTTCCGCACAGGAGGCGAGCCTTTCCCTGCTGGAACTGGCCCTCAGGAAACGCGATCCGAATCTGGTGTTGGGCGTCGCCTCGGAGTGGGTCGGCAGGGGGACGCGGGGGCTGGCCGTGCAGATGGTGGAGGCGGCGGCGCTGAGCGAGGAGGTCGGCGGTCCCGTACGTCGGACGTTGTACCAATGGGCTCGCAAGCAATCGGACACCAGGTTGCATCTGCTGGTCGCGGAGGTGTGTTCCGGCGCCATGGCCGAGGTCTTCCCCGACGTCACCTTGACCCGGCTGCGGAACCTGGCCCGCCACGACTCCGACCTCGTGCGCACGGCCGTGGTCGGTGCCATCGGTGCTCTGGGCACACGCCCGGCATTGCGCCGAACCGTCCTGCGGGAAACGGCCCGCTGGGCCTCCTGCGAGATCCCGGCCAGGGTCGAAACCGGGTGTCGGGCTTTCCTGGCCCTGGCTCGGGCCAGGGAGGGAGGCGGGGAATGGACGATCCTGGAACACAAGCCCTCTCCGGAGGACCTGTACCAGCTCGGCAGGGGATGGCGGTCCTCGCTGCGTCTGGAACAGACCCGAGGGGAATCCGAGGATCTGGCCCTGCTCTGGTTGGACTCGACCCTCTCGACGCCGGGCTCCCGGTGGGCCGTGCTGCAGTCCCTGGCCAACGCATGCAGGTCCAGTATCGATATTGCGGGGATGACGGGCCTGCTGTCCCGGTGGGTTGCGACGACGCAGGCAGGACCCCCCGCGGAAGCCAACGAGATCCAGCGTGAGTTGGCCGCTCTCCTGCGGGGACGGGACGGGCTGGGCCCGCTCGGCGCTCCGTCCGGCCACTCGTATCTCCCCTCGGGAACCGTGCACCGTCCCGAGCCCTACCCCGGCCTTCGCGCGAAGGAGAACCATGAACACGATCCGGCATGAGTTGAGGACCTGGTTCGCACGCCTTTTCGGTCCCGGAACCAACAAACTCGACGGCCCGCATCTCCCCCCCGAGATCTCAACCCTGTTGGACAGCTCCCTGCCCGGTTTCCCCTTCCGGTCCAGGATCAAAATCGAACGGCCTGCGATCTCGACGTACGACAGTTCCACCGCAAAGCTGGCACAGCACTACGAAGAGCTCAGGGCCTCGGCCACAGCGATCACCCGCCGCTTCTCCGTGCTGCATCTGGCCGAGGCCCAGGCAGAGATCGACCTGTTCCTCGCAAGCCGGGAGACGATCCAGGGCAGTGCCCTGACCGGGGCCGGCGCCCTGATCCAGCTGAGCGTGGACCATCAGTCTCAGGAGTTCGCCGCCCAGTGGGAACGGCTCAGACTGGAGGAGAACATCGCAGCCGAACAACATCGCATCTGTCTGGAGCAGAGCGCAGTCCTGCGGGACCAGATCCTCAAAGATCCCGCACAGGCCCGCCTGTGGTGGCTCGAGGGCAAACGTGATCGGCTGAAAGAACTGGTACAGATGGGGGACGCCTTCGAAAGGTTGGCCACCCTTCTGGCTCCCTCTCCCGCCTCCTCCTTCCAGACGCTCACCCAACAAGCCGATGCCAAGGCGAACATGCTGCTGGCCTTGCACGTCGGGCTGGGTGCCGTGACCGCGACGCAGGCCCGGTGGCCGCAGTCCACGCTCGCGGACGGAGTGGAATCGCAGTTCCTTGCGGCCATGGTCATGGCCGCAGCACTCACCTACCTGCTGTGCTTCTGTGTGGACGGGTATCTCCTCCTACAGGTGATCCGCCCCCGGATCGGCGAAAGCGTTCCTGGGTGTTTCGCGATCCCGCCGCCCCGGCGCCCGGTACGGCCGGCTCGTGTCCGGCCCGCGTCCAGTTCCCGATACAGCAGGCAAGCTTGGTACTCCGCCGAGGCCGTAGCCCGCATCGCAGCAGCCAAGTACCGTTTCGTAGGACTGGCTGTTTCCTGGACGGCAGCCATGGTTGCCGCAGCCACCCTATGGATCTGCTTGGGCAGTTTTCTGAGCTGAGAACAACCTCGGATGGTGACCGTGTCGGACAAGACAACAGTCGCGGATCAGGACTGGCTCGTTCGAAGGATCGATGGCATCCTGCGTGCGGCGGAAAGACTGCCGAGACCCACGACACGGGCACTCATGGTTTTTCGCCCGTTCCGTGGGGACGGCCCCGGATGGTACTCAGCAACGGGCGAGCTCTCGCCTTCCCAGGTGGAGGCGCTCCCCCGCGCCACGCTTGCCCAGGGAGAAGGGGAGCGCGCCCGACTGTTCGATGTCCTGGAGTCGAGGATCGACGACGAGCAGATCCTGTTGCGCGCTTCTTCCTGTGCGCCCCGCGAACCGCTGACGTTGAGGGTCCCCACGCGGAACCACCGTCAGGAACTTGAGGGAATCGCCCGAGGGCTCCGGAATCATCGGTGCAATCCTCTCCTGGCACACTTCGTTCGGCAGTCCTTGTCGACGTTGCCGACTCCGAACGATCGTTTGCCGTTGTCCGGCAACGTCAACAGGGACGGACAGCCCTGCGGGTGGTCGGCTCTGCTCCCGGCGCAGAGACGGGCCGTGGTGGCCTGTTGTTCGGAAGGTCTGCACATGGTCTGGGGTCCCCCTGGTACAGGGAAAACCCACGTGATCGCCACAGCCATAGCCCATTTGACGGCTCACGGACAGCGGGTGCTCCTCGTCTCCAACACCAACATCGCCGTCGACAATGCTCTGCAGCAGGCGCTCACCAGGATGCCGGACGGTTGCGGAGCCGCCATCCGGGTCGGCACCATCCACCTTCCACAGCTCGCACGGCAGGAAGAAGTGAATCTGGACAAGCTCGTCGAGGCCCGCCAGAGCACCCGCAGAAAACGGATCGAACAGTTGCAGAACAGGATGTTCGAACTCGTCCTCGCCAACGAGTCCATGGCACAGAAACAGAAGCTACTGGTGGGATTCGATGTCCCAGCCTACCGACGTGCTGTGAAACGGATCGATCGCAGCGCTCGACACGAACAGACGCTTCAGGCAGCAGACAGAGCCGACGCAGATCGAGCCGGAGCAGCGCAGGACCTGAACAGGTACGAACAGGAATATCTCTCCCTGGATTGTTGGCGGGCCAAGAAGATCCGGAACAGCATCCTGACAGATCTCCACAGAACTGAGGAGGCGCTGGAAAACCACCTGGCCTCTCCCTGGTGTTCTCGGATGCTCCACCGTTCAGCGGTAACTCGTCTTCGACAGACTCGGACCGCTCTGCTCGACCGTCTTCTCAGAGCAGAGCAGACCTGGAAGACCGCTGTGGAGGTCGCCCGACGCAAGGGCGCTGATCCCGATCCCGTCCCTGCGCCTGTTTCAGCCCTCATCGACGCAGGGCTGAAGGACGCCCGCCAGCGCCTGCGAGAGGCGGAAAAAAGGCGCAAGAGCTCTCGTCGGGACATCGAACGGATGACTGCAGCCGGCCTGGCGACCCCGGAGGACCAGGTTCTGGTGTCCGACGAGGCGTCGTTGTGGGACCTGCACCGAAGGTTGCCTGAGTTACAGAAGCAGGTCGAGGCTCGACAACAGGAACGCGCAAGACTCAAACAGCAATGCGATACCGAGGAATCTCAACTGAACAAGGAGCGACAGATCATCGAGAAGGAAATCGTCTCGAACGCCTCTGTCGTGGCAACGACCCTGACTCAAACGGCACTGCGTCAGTGGATGACCGAGGTGCCGTTCGACCATGTGATAATCGATGAAGCCGCTGCGGCCGGTCTGCACCAGGTGATGCACGCGGTCGGGTGCGCCAAGACCGGCGCAGTCCTGGTCGGGGATTATCTGCAGAACGGTCCGATCGTGGAGAACAAGGAACGGCTGGATCGACACACCGCGGAGCTGTTCGCGACCGGCTGCTTCACGTTCTTCAAGATCACTGATCCCAGACAGGCCTCGAACGTCCCCGGTTGTGTTGTCCTGACAGATCAGTTCCGGTTTGGACCGGCGCTGACTGAGCTGGCTAATCGGGTGGCCTATCGGAACGTATTGAGAACAGCGGGACGCAACGAGTCCGAGTTAGTGGTTGTCACCGTGGACGGCCTACCGGAAACCCTGAGAACAGTGTACCGGTCCGGCAAAAGCGCCGGTTGGTGGGTGATCGGAACACTGCTGGCCAGGGCTTTGGCCGAGCACCATCAGGATGGCGGGGCCCAGGATGCATTCGGAGTGGTCGTTCCGTACAGAGCCCAGCAGGAGAGCACCCGAGAAGCTTTCCAGGACTCCTCTCTGGCGAAACTGACCCCGGTCGGAACCGCGCATTCTTTCCAAGGACGCCAGTTCGACACGGTGTTGGCGGATCTCGTGGAGGACGGCCAGGGCTGGATGGCACAGGCCGGGCTCAACGGTACGGATTTCGGGATCGGCGGTGTTCGGGTCTTCAACGTCGCGGCCACCCGCCCACGATCGCGGCTGTATGTTCTGTTGTCTCTCGGAGCGTTGAGAAGGGCTGCTGGAGGGCCTTTGGCAGCCCTTCGGACGATGATCGACGAGGGACGTGCCACCCATATCGATGCCGCTGCTCTGCTGGGACTGTCCTCGCGGGAAGCGGTTCCCGAGGAGAGCATCGAGGCAGAGCTGTTGGCTGCTCTCGACCCCTACGTGAGAGTGGCCGGTATGTACGACGAGGACGCTGCCATCGATGAGGTGCGAGATCGAATCGAGCGAGCTGAGCGCACCATCTGGTGTTGGTGTGCGTGGACCGGCCGGTACGCCGACGGGTTGGTCCAAGCTCTCGAACGCGCGCACCACCGTGGAGTTGAAGTCCATGTCATGACACGGCCGCCGCACCAGGTGACCGACAAGAACCGAGAAACGCTGGACGGGGTGACCGCGAGACTCCCCCGGATCGTTCACATCCGCGACATGCATCAAAAGATCGTCGTGGTGGACAGGCAGTGGAGCGTCATGGGAAGCATGAATATGCTCTCCCACGGGCCCACTTCTTCGAAGCGACTCAGGGACATTATGATCACGATGGACAGTGCTCGTTTCGCCGAGCGACTATTGCATCACG
>JAUPKJ010000392.1 GCA_030837505.1 Actinomycetota bacterium | reverse complement strand
GGGCCCGGTTGAGTGGAGTGACGCCGAGGTCGGTTTCCGCGTCGCCCCAGACATCGTCCGGAATCGCGCGTGCGCTGATGTGCTCGATGTGATCCGCCGCATCGACGGCAGTGTCCGAGTAGCCGCTGAACTCGAAGTCCGCAACGTAGGCTTTCCGACCATCATGGAGCCAGTTGAGCAGGTTCGAATCGCCGCGGGAGTAGACGGGGACGGCAGGTTGCGCGAGAAGTTCTGCGTCACCGCTGTCTTGCCAACGCCGCAGAAGTGAGCGCATGCGAGGGGTGCGGGGATCGTCGGCTGCCTGGGTAAGTTGGCTGGGCCATATGTCGGTGAGCCGGTTGATGTAGTGCTCGATGGAGTCCACGCGTTCCAGACTGGCCAGGGGCTCGCTGATCGGCAGGCTCTGCAATGCGCAGGTGGTTGCCCCTAAGGCCCTGATGGCCGACTTCGGGTCGAGAACGTCCAGGATCGGCTGGCCCGGCAGCAGGGTCATGCCCAAGGTCGGTTGGTCGGCGTTCCTGTCGAGCCACAGTGGCTCCGGTGCACACCCCAGGGGGCTGGCGTGGGCGAGGCCGTGCCACTCTCGCTCGACACGCTGTCGATCGGTCTTCCTGTAGAGCTTGATACAGATGGGGGTGGCGTTCTTCGTCCAGACGAAGACGTCATTGTTTCGCCCTCCGCCAAGTGCTTGCAGCCCATGCTCGTCAAGCACAGCGGTCAGCGTGCCGAGTCCAACTGCTCGTGCGGTACGCAGCGCACGGAGCAAGTCTGTTGGGGCGGTGTGTCCGTGGCTGCTAACCAGCGTGGTCATCGTTCCGCACCCTCGGTTTCGACTTGACACGGATGTGCTGTTCTGTGGTCCTCAGCCTAGGTGACGAGCTCGTTGGTTACTCAGTGCTCGTGCACCGGGTCAGGCCGAGAAGGGAAACGCTTCGACGCGCAGACCGAACAGGGAAAGCCTCTCTTCGTTCCTCCGCCGAGAATCATCAAGGATCAAAAAACACAGAAGCCGATCTTCGAGCAATTGGCCGGTCCGTACCTGGGCGCCGGGCACCGGAAGGGACACACCTACACCTGGTTGCCCAACCATCTGGTGGACGGCCTCGGTCGGGAACCTCGGGAGCTTCGGGCGGGTCGGGGGAGTGGGACTGCGTGGGCCGTGGGCGTTGCGGAACACGCACGGTCGGCCTCGACGGGCACGGGGAGAACACGGGGACGGTCGGCTCTACAGTGGGAGGGTGTCGCTGGCGCCGTCCGAGCTGGAACAGTCCGATGTCCGTGAGGGGCTCGAGCCGCAGGCTCCCTGGGTCACCATCGTGTGGAACGACCCCGTGAACCTCATGTCGTACGTGGCTCACGTGTTCCGCAGCTACTTCGGGTACTCCTCGCAGAAGGCGGAGCTGCTCATGTTGGACGTGCATCACAAGGGGCGCGCGGTCGTCTCGACGGGGGGACGCGAACAAATGGAACGGGACACCGAAGCCATGCACGAGTACGGCCTGTGGGCGACCTTTCAGAAGGATGTCTGACCGGTTGACCGCTCACGGCCGCGAGGGCCGGACGCCATCCATCAGCCGACAAGGGGGACGAGAGCGGTGAACAGGACTTTCCGGTGTGTCGACGGCGGTGTGAGGGTCGAGCTGCGCCCCAACGAGCGCGCCCTGCTCGTGCACCTGCTGTCCGAGGTCTGCGAGCTGCTCGACGACGGTCGCGGTGGGGAGAGCGACACCGGGGACCCTTTCGAACAGCTGGTCGGCATTCTGCCCCCCGTCGACGTCGACGCAGATGCGAAACAGGCACCCGAGGCCCTCCAGGACCCGGCCCTGGCCCGTCTGCTGCCCACAGGCAACCGGCAGGACGCCCAGGCCGCGGCGGAGTTCCGACGTCTGACCGAGCACGGGCTGCGCGTGCGCAAACGCAGCAGCCTCGACAGGGCCGGGCAGGCCCTGAACCGTCGTCCCCCCGTGGTCCTCGCGGACGACGAGGCCAGGTCGCTGCTCACGGGCCTGACCGACATCCGTCTGGTGCTCGCCGAACGGCTCGGGGTCCGGACCGAGGAAGACACCGAACGCCTGTCCGAAGCCCTGCGGTCCCTGGACGACCCCTCAGATCCGAGACTGGCCCTGGCGGCCCTCTTCGAGACCCTCGCCTGGTGGCAGGAGCTGCTGGTCACTGCCCTGGACTCCCCCGAGTAGCCCCGGCCGGTCCGCCTGCCGACCCGAACAGTTGAGGGAACAGATCCGCCGGCAGGGGGCTTCCCGGCCGGAACAAAGGGACGTACCGGGTGCGCATCTCCCGTCCGGCCCGGGGCGGAGTTAGGCTCCCGGGGTGACGGACTCGCCGATCGGGATACTCGACAGTGGAGTGGGGGGGCTGACGGTCGCTCGTGCCGTCCTCGACCAGTTGCCCCACGAACCCGTGCTCTACCTCGGGGACAGCGCGCACGGTCCCTACGGTCCCAAACCCATAGCCCAGGTGAGGTCCCTCGCCCTGGATGTCATGGACCAGCTCGTGGAGTCCGGCGTCAAGATGCTGGTCATCGCGTGCAACTCGGCCAGCGCCGCGACCCTGCGGGACGCCAGGGAACGGTACGACGTCCCGGTCGTCGAAGTGATCCTTCCGGCGACCCGTCGGGCCGTGGCCGCGACCCGCAACGGCCGTATCGGCGTGCTCGGCACCCGCGCGACCGTCGCCTCCCAGGCGTACCAGGACGCCTTCGCCGCAGCCCCGCACCTGTCGATCACCGCCAGGGCCTGCCCGAGGTTCGTCGAGTTCGTCGAACGGGGCATCACCGGCGGGGACGAACTGCTCAAGGTCACGCACGAGTACCTCGACCCGGTCAAGGAGGCCGGCGTCGACACCCTCGTCCTGGGCTGCACCCACTATCCCCTGCTCACCGGGGTGATCTCCTACGTGATGGGGGAGGGCACGACACTGGTCACCAGCGCAGAGGAGACTGCCAAGGACGTCTACCGGACCCTCGTGGCGCACGACCTCCAACGCCCCGCCGACCTGGAAGAACCCCGACACCGTTTCCTGGTCACCGGCGATCCCGAACCCTTCGCCCGCCTGGCACGGCGTTTCCTCGGCCCCGAGGTGAGCGCGGTCGAACACGCGGGGGTCTACGCGTGAGGCTCACGGCTGTGGGAACGTCCGGGTCCGTTCCCGCCCCGGACTCGGCCGCCTCCTGCTACCTGCTGCGAACCACCTGCGGCGGGGTCGACGGCGAGGGCGAGGTCGACGGCGAGGGCGACGGCGAGCACCGCGCGGTCCTGGACCTGGGCAGTGGTGCCCTCGGTCCCCTGCAGCAACACCTGTCCCCTCACGAACTGGACGCGGTGCTCCTGAG
>JAUPKJ010000061.1 GCA_030837505.1 Actinomycetota bacterium | reverse complement strand
GGATCCTGCCCGCGCAGGCCGCCTCGTCCAGCAGGCGCAGGGTCCGCACCCCGCCGTCCGGCGAGACCCGGTCCGGCGAGACCCGGTCCGGCGGGCCCGACGTCACCGCGTCGAAGACCTCCGTCCCGTAGGCGCGGGTCAGCGCGGGATCCGCGCGGCACAGCCACTCCACGACCTGCGTCTCGACCGCCGCGCAGGGCGCCACCCCCCACTGCACCGCCCGCCCCAGCCCGGCCGCGGCGTCGCGCGGCAGCCCGGAGGCCCCCGCGACCTCCACGGCGTCCCGCACGTCGTACGGATCCTCGGACAGGAAGGCCTCGACCCATTCCCAGGAGGTCCGTTCGACCTCGGCCGGGGGACATTCCCCCGTGCGCAGATCGAACAGGGAGAAACCCTGATCGGCGGGTGGGGTCGCATCGGCCCCCCACTCGGGGTGGACGGCGACCACCAGGTGACCACAACGCACCGGATCCGTGGTGAACGCTTTGAAGGAAACCCCCAGGGCCACCCGCTGGGGCAGCAGAACGGTCCCGGCAGCCAGCCACCGCAGCACCGTCCCGGTGTCCTGCGCGACGAAAAGGACGCGCGGCCCCCCCGGATCGACGGCCCCGAGCAGGGCCGTGTGCAGGGCCGCGAGAAAATCGCCGCCCCCGGGCTGGTCGACCACGAAATCCCGCAACCGCTCCAGGTCGAAGTCCCCCAGACCCGGTTCGAGGGCCCGCGGAAAACCCACCGGCGGACAGACGGTCCCCTCCACGGGCTCCGGGATCCACCAGTCCGCGCCGAACAGCTGGGCCGGCCGGACCAGACCGTAGCTCTCCGGGTCCCGCGTGACCACGGCGTGGGTCACCTGGTTGCCCTCACGGCTCCCGCTGGCCTCCCGTCCCAGGTACTGCCCCTTGCCCGTGGCCCACGACCCGTCGCACACGTGCGCGAACGACGACGGGTAGTCCTCGACCGGACGCCGGGCCAACATCCACGACGACGGCGCCTCGTACAACAGCGAGCGCTGCACCACCGGGGCAGCCTCCCAGGCGTCAGAACTCGAACGAGCCTGGAACTGCAGTCCCGCTGCCCCCGACAGCCCCTGCCCCACCCGGCAATCGGTGTACAGGAGGGTCTCGAACCCGGGGCCGGGAATCCCCGCGGTCATCGTCGCGCTCCGGCGGGCAGCACGCCGCAGCGGCTCAGCAACCACAGCAACGGATCCGCGACCCGGTGCGGCCTGACGCCCCCCGGGTCCACCAGGTTCCGCCGGTAGTCGGGCTCGGCCCCCAGGGCCGAGACGGCGAAGTACCGGTACGTCGTGTAATGGCGGCTCAGGTAGGCGTCCAGATCGGCCCCCGCCCAGTCCGCGAGCAACGCCCTCAGGTGCTCGTGCAGGTCCCGGCCGGCCGGCTCGTCGTACCCGGGGCCCGCTCCGGCTGCCCTCGTGACCACGTGGTTCTCCCCGAGCAGGTCGTAAAAGGCGTCGATCTTGGTCAGGACGACCGCGATCGGGATCGGGATGCGCGTGCCCTCCCCCAGGGCCCGACTGCGGCGCAGCAGCTGCGTGACGCGCGTGAGCACCTCCAAGGCCGGTTCCTCGCAGACGACCGCGCCCTCGGGCACCCCCCCGGGCCGGGAGGCGCCGGCCAGGGAGAAGGAGTCCAGCATCACGACCAGCGCGTCGGCACAGGACAGGTAGCGCAGGTCCCTGACGGCGTCCTGCCCGAGCAGATCCTCCCCGGCCGTGTCGTAGAAGGACAGGTAGCTGCTGCGCGTGCGGCGCACACCCGGCAGGGCCCGGCGTTCGGCACGCCATTCGAACACGACCGGCTCCCGGCGCGACAGACCCGCGGCCTCCGTCTGGGGGAAGAGCCTGCGTTCGGAGAAGATCGCCTCCACGTAGGAACTGACCCAGTTCGCCGAGGTCCCGGCCACGTCGTGCCGTTCCCCCGACAAGCGCACATCGACGTCGAAACGACGCGGCAGGTTCCCCATGAGCTCGTGGGCCAGGACCGTCAGGTACACGGTCTTGCCCGCGCCCTTCGCGCCGACCATCGCCACGAGAGGACTGGCGGCCTGCCCGAAACCGTGAGGCAGAGGAGTGTGGCAGACCGGGCAGGCCCGCAACCCGGAAAGCCCACCGCAGTCCGGGCAGGCGGCCAGGCGCGCAGCAGCGCGGCGCCGTCCGGGGCGGGAGAAGAACCGCCGCGCCGGCAGGCCGTAGCCCGTGCGCTCGCGGCGCTGGGGGTCGACCCGCAGTGAGCATCCCGGAAGGCCGGGGGAGCCCCGTCCGGTGCAGAGGTGTCCCAGGCGGCGGGAATCGACGATCTGGTAGCAGTAGGGACAGGCCAGGGCCGTCATCGGGTGAACCTCAGCTCCGCGACAGGGGGGTCGACTATTCCCGCGTCGGACGGGGACAGGACGAAACAGCGCAGCCAGTACGGGCGGGCCAGCTCGGGGGGCACCTCCAGGTGGATCAGGTGTCCCTGCCCGGGGGCGAGGGCCAGGTCGTCGACCTCGGCCACGGGCGTGCCGTGCTCCGGCCGCAGGGGCATCGCCTCGGCAGAGCTCGCCACGACGACGAGGTGCAGACCGCCGGCCCCGGCGGGGGCCCGGATCACGACGGCGTGTGATCCTCGGGCGGTCCGTCGCAGTGCCCAACGCCCCCAGGCGCCGGGTCCTTTGCCCCTTTGCTTCCTGCCGGCGCGTTGGTCGTCCCCTTGTTCTTCCTCCCCGGGACAGGTGTCTGCTGTGCCGGGGGCTGCGGGGGCTGCGTCCGCCGGGGTCGTGCCCGCGTCGGGGACGGCGTCGCGGCCCGGACGGGGCGGGCGGATGACGTTGTACTCCAGTTCGGTTCCCTGTTCGGGCAGGGTCAGCACCACGGGGGAGGAGAGCGCCGGGCCGAAACGACTGGTGTTCTCGGTGAGGACCTCGAACCGGGCCTGCTCGCGCCCGGCTCTCACGGGGCAGCCGCCCTGCCTTCGGTAGTCGGTCCTGGAGACGAACTCCGTGCCGCTGTTCTCCCCCTGGTACCAACGGACCTGCACCGAGGCCGCCTCGGGGGGCCAGGCCCACGAGAGGACGACCCTTCCGGACATTCTCCGGGCCCGCAGCTCGCTGACCCCGGGGACGATCCCCAGCTCAACCGGCCTGCCCACGATGACCCCGCCGGAGCCGATGGCCACGGGCAGGAAGAGGGAGGGTTCTGCGGGCACGTGGGTCAGGAGCCTCTCCCGCCGCAGGGACATCTCGCGGCGTCCGTTCAGGAGGGTGCCGTACTCGGTGAGGTTGTGCTCGGTGACGACCTGTCCCTCGGCCCAGGGCACGGGCTCGGTCCCCCGCAGGATGCGCACGAGGGAGCCGCCACGCGCCTGCGCGGTCCATTCGAGCAGGACATGGGCCGGGGGCGGTTCGGGGCCGGACTCGCAGGGCAGCAGTTCCGCCCTCAGGTCGGTCACAGCCCTGGCCTCGTACCAGGGGCGGGCCGACAGGCGGATCGGACGGCTCTCGATCCCGGGGCCGTCCTCCCGGCGCAGCACGGGAACGAGGGTGTACGTGTACCACTGTCCGAACTCCACGTCGCCGTCGACGAAACCGTCCGGGGTCTCCCCCAGGGGCATGCCCGGGCCGTCGCAGTCCCCGGCCCGTCCCGGGGCCCGGGTGACGCGGACCAGTTCGACCTGGGGGGACGGACGCCACGTGACCCGGACCTGCTCGCTCGTTGTCGCCGCCGCCAGTCCCCGCAGCAGGTTCGTCTCCTCCACGACGACGTCGGGTTCGATCGGCGGGATCAGATCGGTGTTCTCGGAGCCGAGCTCGCCGACGGGACGCTCGGGTTCGGGGTCCGGTTCGGGGTCGGGCTCAGGCTCGGGGTCCGGCTCGGGGTCCGTTTCCGGTTCCAGCTCCGGCTCCAGTTCCAGTTCCGGTTCCGGCTCCAGCTCCGGTTCCAGCTCCAGCTCCAGCTCCGGTTCCAGCTCCGGTTCCAGCTCGGGCTCCGGGTCCGGTTCCGGCTCGGACATCGGGGGCGGGAGGGGCGTTTGCGCAGGCTCGTGAGGTCGGACCGGCGTGGCTCCGGACCCCGCGGGGGACACGACCGGCCAGGGCGCTCCCAACCAGGCGGGGGGCACGACTTCGCCCTGCGTCGCCCCCGGGTCGGGCTCTGCGGCGCCGGCGGCCTCCCCCGGGAGGTCGCAGCCCCCGAACTCCTCGGGATCCGGCGCGAGCCGACGCCCCGAGGACCGGGAACCCGAGGTGGGGAAACCCTGTTCCCCCGGCAGGGCGGAGACGACCGGTCCGGGGAGGTCCATGGGCTCGACCGACGGTGCGGGGTCCTCGAGGGGTTCCCCCGCGGTGTCCCCGGGCGCACCCCGGGCCGGTTCCCCGGGAAGCTCGTCGAACGACTCGTCAAACGGCTCG
>JAUPKJ010000391.1 GCA_030837505.1 Actinomycetota bacterium | reverse complement strand
CGGAGACCCTGTTCGCGGGGCAGGTGTCCTCGGTGCCGTTCACGTCGATGTTGTTGCCGTTCGCGGCCCCCGTTGTTCTTCGCGTGCCCTGGGCCAGGGCGACGAGGCGCGAGCCGGGAGCGTCCGGTCGGGCAGCGGCCTCGGGGAAGACCAGTCGTTGGTAGGCCCAGAAGCGGAAGAGCGTCCCCAGCCCGATCCCCACGAAGTTCCCGGAGATGTTGTCCGCGAGGGTCGAGGTGAAGCCCAACAGGTCGTGGGAGATGGTCAGGCAGCCGACCGCGATCAGGATGCCCACGAGGTTCATGACGAGGAAGGCCATGAACTCCCTGCGGGCGGAGACCTGACGGCGGTGCCGGAAGGTCCAGAAACGGTTGCCGAGCCAGGCCACGATGATCGAGACGCCCGCAGAGGCGATCTTCGCGATCTTTTCGTGGCCGTCGAAGGGCGCGGCGCTGTCGCCGGGCCACAGCCCGGTCGTGAAGAGGTTGAACAGGCCGACGTCCGTGACGAAGGCCACAGCGCCGACGGCGCCGAACTTGAGCATCTCTCGGTAGAGGACCCCTACCGCGGCCTGTACACGGGCGATCGGCCCAGGGCTGGTGCCCGTCACTGCCGTCCACCTTTCTTCGTCCTGCTCGGTGTCTTCAGTCACACCGTACGACGCCGCTCTGCCGGTTCTCTCGGACAGGTCTGTGGATTCCCTGTGTCCCGTGGTGTCCCGTTCCTGCCGGAAGCCGGTTTCCGCGTTCGGCGGCGATCCGGTTCCGGCACGGCCCGGGGCAGTGCCGCGGACGGGGCAGTGGTCGAAGGCTACCCGCTCCGGCCCGATACTCTGCGCGAGTGTCCGTGTCTCCTCCCCTGTCCGGTGGATTTCCTGTCGTCGGAATGGTCGGTGGCGGCCAACTTGCCCGGATGACGCATCCGGCGGCTGTCGCCCTCGGCGTGGGTTTCCGAGTGCTCGCCGAGTCGTCGACATCCTCGGCCGCCCTGGTCGTCCCGGATTGTCCCGTGGGGGAGTGCTCCGACCCTCAGGCGGTGTCGGCCTTCGCCGCCGGCTGCGACGTGATGACCTTCGACCACGAGCACGTCCCGCAGGCGTTGTTGCAGAGCCTGGAGGGCGCAGGGACCGTCGTCCGCCCCGGTTCCCGGGCCCTGCTGCATGCCCAGGACAAGCTCCGGATGCGTTCGGAACTCACGGCCGCCGGGATCGCCTGCCCCCGGTGGCGCGCTGTGAGGGACCTCGCCGAGCTGGAGGAGTTCGGGCGCGAGGTCGGCCTGCCGGTCGTGCTCAAGACCCCGAGGGGCGGCTACGACGGCCGCGGGGTGGTGTTCGTGAACAAGGCGGACGAGGCGCGGGACCGGTTCGATCGTCTCCGGGCCGAGGTCCGTGACCGGAGCGGGCACGCAGATGCCCTGCTCGCCGAGGAGATGATCGAGTTCGACCGGGAGCTGGCGGTCCTCGTGGCCCGCAGCCCCTCCGGGCAGGCCGCGGCCTGGCCGGTCGTGCAGACCGTGCAGGCCGACGGGATGTGCAGCGAGGTCGTGGCCCCCGCGCCGGACCTGCCGGTGGCCCTGGCGGGCCAGGCCACGCGGACGGCGCTGCGCCTCGCCGCCCACCTCGACGTCGTCGGGGTCCTCGCGGTGGAGATGTTCCAGGTGACAGGACCGGACGGGGCCCGGTCCGTCCTGGTCAACGAGCTGGCGATGCGCCCGCACAACAGTGGCCACTGGACGATCGACGGCGCCGTCACCAGCCAGTTCGAGCAGCATCTGCGCGCGGTGCTCGACCTGCCGCTCGGGTCGACCAGGGCTCGTGCGCCGTGGACGGTGATGGTCAACGTCGTGGGCGGGGACCGTCCGGATCTCTACCGTTCCTACCTGCACGTCATGGCCAGGGACCCGGGCGTGAAGGTCCACCTGTACGGCAAGGAGGTCCGGCCCGGTCGCAAGATCGGTCACGTGACGGTCTGCGGGGAGGACCTGCGGGACTGCCGGGACAGGGCCCGGCACGCCGCGGACTTCATCACCGGTGTGATCGACTCCTGACGGGTCGGCCCGACGCGCGGTCCCGGTCCGCCCCCTCCGGCGGCCCCGGCCCCTGGCACGATGGCTCCCGTCGGACCCGGACCCGGTCGTCGGCCGCGGCCCGGGACGGCGAGCGCCGAGCGGTGCCGCCGGTCGGAGCGGTCGGCGGTCGGCGTTGCGCGGTCGGCGTTGCGCGGTCGGCGTTGCGCGGTCGGCGCGGACGGGCGGACGATGGGGCGGTTCGGGGCTTTTCGTCGAGCGCAGGAGGAACGCATGGGCGAGCAGGGATCGGGAAGGTCGTCGGCCGGAGGCACCGGGGGCACCGCGGGCACCGCGGGCACGGGGGCCACAGGGCCGCTGGTCGGGGTCGTCATGGGGTCGGACTCGGACTGGGCCGTGATGGAGGCCGCGGTGAAGGTCCTCGACGAGTTCGGGGTCGCTCACGAGGCCGATGTCGTCTCCGCGCACCGGATGCCGCACCGGATGATCGAGTACGGGTCCGAGGCCGCGGACCGGGGACTGCGGGTGATCATCGCGGGGGCCGGCGGCGCGGCCCACCTGCCGGGGATGCTGGCGGCCGTGACCTGCCTGCCGGTGATCGGGGTGCCGGTGCCTCTGCGGCATCTGGACGGCCTGGATTCCCTGCTGTCGATTGTTCAGATGCCGGCGGGGGTGCCTGTGGCGACTGTTTCGGTCGGGGGGGCCCGTAATGCCGGGTTGCTCGCCGTGCGCATTCTGGCTGCGGGGTCCGACGAGCGGGCTGCCGCTCTGCGCGCGGCCATGGTGGGCTTCCAGGAGGATCTGCGCGAGCAGGCCGTCGCCAAGGGCTCGCGCCTGCGTTCTCGGGGCCCGCGGACGGGGTTCACTGCTTCCTGAGACCGTTTCCCCCGAAGGCTCCTCGGGCCGGTGTGCGTGGCAGCGCCGGTGTTGCGTGGCCGGGGTCAGAGGGTTTCTCTGTCCTCGTCCGGTCGTGGCCCCTCGCCGGAGGGCGGGCGGGGATCCTTGCCGGGGAAGCGCACAGCGGACAGGGGTTCGATCAGGAAGTCGATGAGGTTCTCCACGGAGGTGGTGTCGTCCTTCATGACGTCCCAGGCGGCGATCCAGGCTCCCACGCAGGCTCCCACGAACAGTCGGGCCGGGCTGAGGCCCGGTCCGCCGGGTCGGGCGGACGATTGTTCCGGGGCGGCCGACGGGGCCCGGGGGGCGGCGTCGGCCGGGGAACCCGGGGCGGGGTCGGCCGCTTCGGCGAGCATCTGCACGGTGCTCAGCAGATGGTCCATCATCCGGTTTCTGATCGCGGGTTCTGACAGGGCGAGCCGGGTGCGGATCAGCAGGACGTGGCGCTCGGTGGGATCGGCCTGCCCGAAGGCGTCGTGCAGACGCGAGCGCAGCGTGCGTACGGGGTCGTCGGACAGGCACGCCTCGTGGAAGACCTCGGTCAGGAGCGGGTCGTACTGGTCGAGGACGACCACGTCCTCCTTGGTCGGGAAGTACCGGAAGAAGGTGCTGGGGGAGACCTCGGCCTCCTGACAGATCCTGTCGATCGTGGTCGTTTCGTAACCTTGTTCGACGAACAGACGCAGTGCGTGGGCCTGGATCGCCCAGCGCGTCTGTTGTTTTTTCCGCTCCCGCAGGCTCAGGCCGGGGGCGGGGGGCGGGGGAGTCCTCCCGGGGACAGTGACCATGACAGGGATTGTGCCCGCCGATCGCAAGGTCGGGTTGGGTGTTGCCGTCTCGGTGGCCGTGCCCGACCCGTCGGAGGGGCGGGGACCGTGCGGCCGATCCGTCCGGGCGGTCCCCGCGGTCGGGTTCGTGCGGTCGGGTTCGTGCGGTCGGGTTCGTGCGGTCGGTCCCCGCACGGACGGGCCGCGCGGGGACCGGGATCCGCAGAGCCGGGTGGGAACGCCGGCGGGGCGCCGGAACGGACTGG
>JAUPKJ010000390.1 GCA_030837505.1 Actinomycetota bacterium | reverse complement strand
CTCTTCCGATCTGGAACGGGCGATGCTCGGGGACACCGGCGCCATCGCCGTGGGGGCGCTGCTGGGCACGGCTCTCGTGGCGGGGACCGGTCGCCGGACGCGACTGGTCGCCCTCGGCGGGGTGGTGGCCCTGACCCTGGCCAGCGAGCGGTGGAGTTTCACCCGGGTGATCGAACGGACCCCGGTACTGCGTGAGTTCGACGCTCTCGGGCGTCGTCCGCGGTGAGACCTCGGTGAACGACCGGGTGGCCCCCGCGCCCCCCCCCGACGCCACCGACGCCGCCGGGACCACCGACGCCGCCGGGACCACTGACGCCGCCGGGACCACTGACGCCGCCGGGACCACCGGCGACACCCGGACCACCGGCGGCACCGGGACGACCGGTGTGCGCGGGGCCGTGGTGGGGCTGGCGGCGTCGGCCCTGCTCGTGGCAGGGATCACCGCGCTCGCCCGGCTCGTGGGCTTCGGCCGGATCTTCGTGTACTCCGGGCAGGTGGGGGCCGGGTGCACCGGCACGGCCTACGCGGCCGCGAACCAGGTTCCGAACGTCTTGTTCGAGGCGACCGCCGGCGGGGCCCTGGCCGGGTGCGTCGTCCCCGTCGTCGCCGGGCTGCTGGGTCGTGGCCTGCGCCAGGACGCCGACAGGGCGGCCTCGGCCCTGCTGACCTGGACGCTGCTGATCCTGCTGCCCGTCTCGGGCCTCGTGGCCCTGCTGTCCGGGCCGATCAGCGCCCTGCTGATGGGGGGCCGCTCTGGCGAGGACTCCTGCCCGGGCGCGCAGGACCTGTCCTCGAACATGCTGCTGGTCTTCGCGCCCCAAGTGGTCCTGTACGGGGCGGGGATCGTGCTGGCGGGGATCCTGCAGGCCCACCGGAGGTTCGCCTGGCCGGCCGCGGCCCCCCTGCTCAGCAGCGGCGTCGTGATCGCCTCCTACCTCTGGTACGGCCTGCTCGCCGGTCGGAGGGCCGCCGTGGCCAGCTGGGTGCCGGACGGGACGACGGAACTCGTCCTGTCCGTCGGCACGACCCTCGGGGTCGTCGCCCTGAGCCTGCCCCTGCTGCTACCGGTCCTGTCGGCCGGGATCCGCCTGCGCCCCACCCTGCACTTTCCCGCCGGGACGGCCGTCAGGGCCAGGTCGTTGGCCGGGGCGGGGCTGGCGACGCTCGTCGCCCAGCAGATCAGCGTCGTGGCCACGCTCCTGCTGGCCACCCGGGTCGGCGGCCGCGGCGTCATCAACGTCGTGCAGTACGCCCAGGCCGCCTACCTGCTCCCCTACGCCGTGCTGGCCGTGCCTCTCGCGACCGTTGCCTTCCCCCGCCTGTCGGCCCAGATGGCCCGCGGGGACACCGCGGCCTTCGCCGGGACCCTCACGACCGCGACCCGCGCCGTCGTGGTGGTCTCCTCCGCGGGGACGGCTGCGCTGCTGGCGTGCGCCGGGGGGATCCATCAGCTCTTCGCCCAACTGGACGTCGTCGGCGGCGACGGCCTGGAGGGGCTGGACGGGACCGTGACCCTGTTCGCCCCCGGACTGTTGGGCTGGTCCCTCGTGGCGCTCCTGGGCAAGGCGCTCGCGGCGGCGGACCGCAACCGGCAGGCCGCGGCGGCGATCAGCGCGGGGTGGGGGACCGCCGTCCTGGCGTCCCTGGTGTCCGTGACCGCCTTGCAGCATTCCTTCGGCTACGGGCCCGCCCGGTCGGCCGCCTGGGGTGTGGCCCTGGGCAACACCGTCGGCATGTCCGTGGCCGGGGGCGCCCTGTTGTTCCTGGCCCGGTCGGTCGCAGGGCCGGGGGCCCTGGCCGGCACGTCCCGGACCCTCATGGCCTGTGCTCTGGGGGCCGTGGCCGGGGGCTCGTCGGGCCGCTGGTTGCAGACCACGTGGGAGACGGGAGGGGTGCTGCGGTCGGCGGGGGAGTCCCTGTGCGCCGCGGGGCTGGGCGGGGCCGTGTTCCTGGCCGTGCTCCTGCTGGCCGATCCCGGCTCCTTCACGGCCCTGACCTCCTTCGTGGGCCGTCGGACCGCCCTGCGGCGTCGGCGGCCGGACGTCCCCGGCAGCCCGGACGGCGAACTCGCGGACGGCGACCCGGTGGACGCCCCGTCCGCGCAACGGGACCCCGCCGCGCCGAACGAGGACCGCCGGATCCCGGGGGAGGACGGCTCGCCGGGCGAGCGACCGGACCGGGCCGGGGTCGGACAGGGCCCCGGGGCGCGTTTCCTGTGGAGACCGGGGATCGGGGACCGTCTGGGGTCTTCCTGGTGGGCCGGGATCCCGTGGTGGGCCGGGACCCCGGGCCGGTCCGGGGTCCCGACCTCGGGGTCGGCGACGGTCGGGGAACCGGAACCGGACCCGGCCGGGGCCGACGGCCCGGACACGGAGATCCTGCTCGTGCTGGCCACGAGCGCCGGAGGTGTCGGGCGGCATGTCGCGGAACTGGCCGAGGGGTTGGCAGCCCGCGGGACACGGGTCCGGGTGGCCGGACCGGCAGCGAACGCCGAACGTTTCGGCCTGGGCAAGGGGCTGGCCGGGTTCGTCCCGGTGTCGATCGCCGACCGGCCGCGTCCTCTGGCGGACCTGCGGGCCGTGGCCCGCCTGCGTTCCCTGACCGGGCCCGGAACCGTCGTGCACGCGCACGGGCTGCGGGCCGGTGCCCTGGCCACCCTGGCGGTCCGGGGCCGCCCCCGCCGGCCGAGGATCATGGTGACCTTGCACAACGCCCTGGTGTCCGGCGGGTCGGTGGCGGTCGTCCACCGGGTCCTGGAGAGGATCGTGGCCCGCGGGGCCGACGTCGTGCTCGTGGTCTCCCGCGACCTGGGCGATCGTATGCGGGACCTGGGGGCGCACCGGGTCGATCGTGCCCTGGTCCCGGCCCCCGGCCGGCCGGCCCAGACCCGGAGCCCCGAGGCGGTCCGCCGCGACCTGGGGGTTCCTCCCGGCACGGCCCTGCTGGTCTGTGTCGCCAGGCTCGCCCCCCAGAAGGGTCTGAGCCTGCTCGTCGACGCCGTCGAACAGCTGAGCGGCTCTGCGGACGGGGACCGGGCGGCGGTCGCCCCCCGGCCGGTCCTGGCCGTCGTGGCGGGCGACGGGCCGCTGCACGCTGAGCTGGACCGCGACATCGCGGCCCGGCAGGTGCCCGTGCGACTGCTGGGAAGCCGCCAGGACGTCCCGGATCTCCTGGCGGCCGCGGACGTCGTGGTGGTCCCGAGCGTGTGGGAGGGGCAGCCGCTCATCGTCCAGGAGGCTCTGCGGGCGGGGGCTGCGATCGTCGCGACCGACGTCGGCGGCACGGCGGAGGTGGCCGGCAACGGCGCGGTCCTCGTGCCCGGCGGGGACTCGCAGGCCCTGGCCCGGGCCCTGGCCGGGCTGCTGGGGGAGTCCGCACCGGTCGAGGACCTCAAACGCCGGGCGCTGTCCTGTGCCGCGGGACTGCCCCGGGCCGAGGACGCCGTCCGACAGGTGAGGGCGCTGTGCACCGAGCTGGCCAGGCAGTCGTAGGGCAGGCGCCTCGGGGCGGCCGGCCGTCGGACGCCTTTGCCCCGGTCCGCACGTTCTTCCGGGGGGATGCGCGGACCGGGGTGGTGTTGTCTGGTGGGTCAGGGGAGGTTCCAGCGTTGGGCGTTGGTGTTGTTGCAGGTGTGGAGGCGGGCGCGGGTGTTGTTGGCGGTGTCGGGGATGTCGAGGCACAGTCCGCTGCCGGTGTTGATGAGGGTGTGGTTGGGGCCGATGCGCCATTGTTGGGCTGGGGTGTTGTTGCAGGTGTGGATCTGGAGTGGGGTGTTGTTGGCGGTGGAGCTGCCGGGGACGTCGAGGCAGTCGCCGCCGACGCGCAGGGCGCCGTCGCCGAAGACGATCCAGTTCTGGGTGGGGGTCTCGTCGCAGGTGTGGATGGTGGCGAGGTTGTCGGTGTCGCCCTTCACGCGGGAGTCCAGGCAGATGTTCTGGTGGGCCGAGCGGATGGGTCCTTGGCCGTCGGTGTGTAGTTCCCAGAGTTGTTTGCGGGCGGTGTCGGTGCAGTAGTTGGACACCAGTCGGGTGCGGTTGGTGGTGTCTGCTCCGGGGACGACGACGCACCAGCGGGTGGTGGTGTTGTAGAGGTTGTACAGGGTGCCGTCGGGGCGGAAGTCCCAGGTCTGGCGGCTGCTACCGGTGCAGGGGGCGATTTGTAGGGGTGTGCCGTAGGTGTCGGAGGGCGGCAGGTCCAGGCACCGGTCCTTGAACCGCAGTGTCCCGTCCCCGGGGAAATTCCATACCTGACTGGTCGTGCCGTTGCAGTCGTACAGTTGCACGGCTGTTCCCGTGGCCGTGGACCCCGAAGCCACATCGATGCATTTACCGGCGTACGCGGATTGGATCCGACCGACCGCCCCCAGAGCATTTGTCGCAATCACCCCGGTCAGGGCCGTGCCGTTACCGGTGATGGCGACCAGATCGCGATCTGGCGTGACGGCCCACAGATCGGCGTCGCCGTCGGTGTCGAAGTCGGTCGCCGTGACGATGGGGTGGGTCGAGGCGGGGTAGCCCTTGGACGCCAGGAGAGTCGTGTCGGTGTCGAACGGTCTGTCGCTGGTGGACGGTGCGGGACCGGTCGTGCCGTCGAGGTCGACGTGGGTGGGGTCCCAGGAGCGCTGGTGGACGGCGCCGGTCGCCGTGTCCCGGATGATCAGGACGGCTTGTTCTGCGGCGGCTGTCGCGGTGATCGTGCGTTTCGACCAGTTGATGCCGTCGAGGCCCGGGCCGCTGAGTTCTACAGGGTCGTCGAATCTGCTGGGTTGGGTGGTGAATCCTAGTCGGAAGAGCGATCCACCGGCGGTGACGTACAGATCTGGGAGGGCCCCGATGGAGCCTGGCTTGTTCGGGACGAGAGCGATCTGTTCGACCTTCGGCGAGGCAGATGAGGCCGTGGACGCAGGCGAGGCGGGTGTTGTTGGTGAGGTCGACGGGGTCGGTGAGGCCGTGTCCTCGCCTGTTTCGATCTGTTCTTGCTTGCCGGTGAGGTCGGGCAAGAGCATCGTGTCGGTGTTCTGGTCGGCTGGGTCCACGGTGCCGTTGGAGTTCCCGGTCAGCAGGGACAGGGCCGTGCTGCCGTCGGTGGTTTCCCGCAGGGTGGCCACGTCCTGGCTGCCGTCGGCGTCCAGGTCGGCGACGGCGATGGCGGCGTCGTTCCAGTCGGAGGGCTCCCCCTCGTCGTCCCCGGCGAGGCCCTGTTCGCCGATCTGTCGGGCGTCGGCGGTGTTGCCCTTGCGGTTCGTGCCGGCGGACAGCCACAGGCCGGGGCGTTGGGGTGTTCCGGTGGTCAGGGCGTCGGGGATCTGGTCACCGGTGAGGTCACCGGCGATGTCGGGGGTGGTCAGGGGGCCGGTGACGAAGTCGAGGTGTTCGGTCAGGCTGGGGGTTGCGACTTCGTTGATCGAGTAGACGTAGAGGCGGTTGTGGCCGGCTTTGCGGGGGGTGATTTTGACGGTCGTGGTGCCGGAGTCGTCGGCTTGCAGGAGGGTTCCCCCCGGGGAGGCCGAGAAGCCGTTGGGGACCGTGGTCGGTGGTGGGGTGTTCAGGGAGTAGACGTAGGACACGACGTTCTCGGCCCGGGTGGTGAAGCGGAACGTTCCGGGGGTGCGGGCCGCGGGGTAGGTCGTGGGGTCCTGGTCGTTGGTGGGGAAGGTCGCCGAGGTGATGACCGGCGGGTCGGGGGTGCTCATGTCCACGGCGAAACGGCAGGTGATGGTCTTGCCGATGTCCTTGCCGTCGTCGGGCACGGCGGTCCAGGTGTAGCGGTACTTGTCCTTCAGGGAGGTGGAGGGAAGGACTGTTCTGGCGATGTTGTTGCTGTTGACCGTCGTGACAGTCTTCTTGACCACTTTGCCGGTGGGATCCTTCACGGTGAAGGTGACGTCGATCTGGGACTGGTCGGCGTCGGGGTCCTTGGCCCGGACCATGAGGGTCACGTCCGTGCGCCCGACCTTGCCGGGTTCCTTGCCCTTGGCAGGGTTGCAGCGGGTGCTGGGGCTGGTGGTCGCTTCCTGCACACGGGGGACGGAGTTGTAGCGGATGGCGATAGTGGGGTTGATGCCGAACTTGCGGAAGGCGTACTTGTTGTCCTCGTCGGCGGAGTACAGGCCGATGGTGGCTGTCGACCATTTCTGGGCCGCGGCCTTGGTCATGAGGCTGATGATGTCGAACTCGGCCTGACGGGGTGAGGGGCGCACGGTTCCCGACCAGTTCGCCGTCACTTTCCGGGAAGTGATCTTCGCGCCGCGGGTGGGTTGCTGGTTCCACGTGGTGCTCTTCGCGATCCCACCGGTGTGGTAGACGTCGACCTGGTACTCGTCGGGGTCGGAGGACCAGGTGACGGTGGTCTGCAGGGTTGCGGACAGGATGTGCCGGCCGTGGAGGGCTGTCGGGACGGTCATCCGGTAGAAGGTGCGGGTCCTGGAGTACGGGGTCTGCCACCCCTGGTAGCCCACGCGTCCGACGTCGTCGGTGTTGTAGAAGGACTGGTTCGGGAAGGCCGAGGACACGAACGTCCAGGCGTTGCGTCGGGACGCCGCCGAGGACGCGTTCCAGCTGGGGTCGATGTAGACCGGCCAGGTGGTTTCCGGTGAGGTGAGCAGGTCCTGGTCCGGGGTCAAGGTCAGGGTGTCGCCGTCCAGGCGGACCCCCACGGGGGCGATGCGGGCTCGGGGTCCGGGCTCGGTGACGGTCGACGAGGCCGGGGCGTTCGCTCCGGGTTCGGTGGTCGTGGCCATGGTCGTGGTCTCGGTGCCGGTACCCGTGCCGGAGTCCCACATGAAGGGTGTGGGCGCGGTGAAGACCTCGCGCCCGTCCGGTCCGGTGCGCACGGTGAGGTTGCCTGCTGTATCGGCGCTCAGGTCACCACCGGTCGTCTTGCAGGTCACGTGCAGTTCCGCCAGGCGGGGGGAGGCCGCAGCCTGCGGGGTCTTCACGACCAGGACGTGGGACAGGCCGCCTCCGTCGTCGGTGGTGGCCACGAGGTCGACCCCGGACAGGACCTCGGGGTACGTGGCCCTGGCACCGGTGACGGTGGGGGTCGGCAGGTCCGTGGGCCAGTCCAACCGCATCTGGGTGCCGCCGTTGTCCAGGACCGCCAGGTGCCTGTCGCCCCCGCCGGACAGGACCAGGCGCGAGGGGGTCGCGGTGGTGGCCCAGGTGCCGTCGTCGTTCCTGGTCAGGGTCGGGTCGACCGGGACCCATCCCTGCTCCTTGTGGACACGCACCGGACGGGCGTTCAGTGTCAGGGTGCGGGTGCCGTCACCGTTGGGAACGTCCTGGGAGATCGGGGTGAGGATCTGGGCGTCCCCGGTCGACGACGCGGACGCGTGAACCGTTTCCGTGGCCGACGGCAGGTCAGCGGCCTGTGCCTGGGGAATCCCCTGACCTGTGATCCCGGCCAGGACCAGGGTCAGCGCCACGGTCGGTACGACGGACAGGCCGCCGGGGCGGCCGGTCGGCGTTCGACGTCGGTTCAGTGCCATGGATGAGTGGTCCGTCCTCGTGGATT
>JAUPKJ010000389.1 GCA_030837505.1 Actinomycetota bacterium | reverse complement strand
GGGCCAGTGCCAGGGGCAGGGCCAGTGCCAGGGCCAGTGCCAGGGGCAGGGCCAGTGCCAGTGCCAGGGCCAGTGCCAGGGCCAGTGCCAGGGCCAGTGCCAGGGCCAGGGCCAGTGCCAGGGGCAGGGCCAGTGCCAGGGCCAGTGCCAGGGCCAGTGCCAGGGCCAGTGCCAGGGCCAGTGCCAGGGCCAGAGGCAGGGGCAGGGCCAGTGCCAGGGCCAGTGCCAGGGGCAGGGCCAGTGGCAGGGCCAGAGCCAGGGCCAGGGCCAGTGTGATGGGCATCGGCAGCGCCAGCGGGCCGTGCAGGAGCAGCGGCGGAGCCGGCGGGACGTGCGGGCCCGGCAGCGGGCCGGGGCCGGGGCGGGGAGTCCTCGGGGGGCCTGCGGTACCCGCGTGCCACCACCGGCCCGCCGATCCGTACCTGCTCGCCCTCCCCGGGGTAACCGGCGCCCGGGAGGCCGGCCGAGGCCGTGCCCGGCCCGTGCGGAGAACCTGCCTGGTCTCCCGATTCCGCGAGGTCGCCCAGGGCGATCCGAACGCCGTCCAGGGGTGTCCCGTCGTAGACGCACCCACCGCAGGTCTCGCTCATGCCGTAGGTGGTCACGACCCGGATCCCGCGGTCGCGGGCCGAGCGGAGCAGGCCCGGGGGAGCGGCAGCTCCGCCGAGCAGGACGGCGTCCAGGTCGGTGAGGGCCTGCACGGCCTGCGGGCCGTGCTCCAGCAGACGGGTCAGTTGGGTCGGGACGAGGGCCGTGTAGCGGCGGGGGCTGTGCAACCGGTCGGCGGCCAGTATGAACCCCTCGGGAGTGAAACCGGCCGACAGGTCCTGGACCACCGGGGTCGTCCTCGCCACCAGGGACCGCACCAGGATCTGGAAACCCGCCACGTGGTGCGCCGGCAGTGCCAGGAGCCAACGGCCCGGTCCGCCCAGGCGGTCGTGGCAGGCCGAGGCCGCAGCGAGCAGGGCAGAGGCCTGCAGGAGGGCGCCGCGGGGCGGCCCGGTCGAGCCCGAGGTGCACAGGACGGCGACCGTGGGATCCGTTTCGTCGTCCTCCTGGGGGCCCAGGGGCAGGCCGGGTCCGAGGGACGGATCGGGGGCTTCGTCGGGGCCCGGGCCGTGGGGCAGGAGAGCCGGACCGTCCCCGGCCAGGGCTGCTCTGAGATCCTGCAACAGGTCGAGAACCTCGTTTCCTCGCGGAACCGCAACCGCGCGGAGGGTACGACCGGATATCCTTATCACCTGCTCAGAGTAAACAATCGGCACAATGCGTAAAACCATTAGGGCGCCGAGTGAAACCGTTGGGGACGTAGAGGACGTCCCGGGACGTTGGGAGGAACGTGAAGGACGCCGTTCGGGACCTTCTGAAGATGTCCGTTTGGACCGGTACTAGCGTGGAACGCGCGTGGTTGTCCCGCGCGGCGTGTTCCCTGTTCCCGACATGTGATGGCAGAGTGTGACTCGTGCAGTCCGTCGAGCAGGCCCTCGCCGCCATCGGCCGGGTTGAGCCCGATGTGGCGGAGGACGCGCGTGCCGCCTGGGAGTGGCTGACCGGCGGCTCCGGCCCGGAAGCCGTGACCCAGTGGCGCCTCCAACGCTTCTGCTGGCAGGAGATGACCGACTCCTGGCCCGGCGACGGCCGTGGCCGCTGGCGCGCCGTCCAAGCGCTCGCCGCGCTGCTCGACGCCCTCGGGCTGCAGCGGTACGCCGCAATCGCCCGCAGCGAGACCACCCGCCAGGTCCTGCTCTCCTGGGAAGCCCCCGACCGGGGACGCGGCCTGGCCCGCAGGGCCTCCCAGCGCTCCGGCATCGACCCCCCGGACACAGAACTGCTCACCTGGGGACCGGTCATGGGCCCCGCAGAGGGCAAAGCCCTCGAACAGGTCGCCGACCGTCTGGAACTGGCGGTCGCCGTCGGCGACCTGCAGCCGGGCACCCGAGGCTGGCGCGACCAACAAGCCGAGATCACCGTGGGGGTGCTCACCTCGCCCGGACCGGGTCTGGCCGGCCGGACCCCCTACGAGGAGATCCTCGACGAACGGCTCTACAGCTGGGTCCGCGGCCCCGGCTCGACCACCCGCAGCGGCCTGCTGGCCCCCCTGGAGATCAGGCTGCGCCAGCCCATCGACCCCGGCATGGCGGCCCCGGCCCGGGCCCTGCTGCGCCCCCTCGACTGGCTGCTCACCGAGATCGGCGAGGGCCTGGCCCTCACAGCCGCCGGTTACCTGCCGCCCCGCAGCGTCGCCCGCGCCCTGGACGAACTGAGCTGGAGAGACGAACTCATCGGCCCGGCCACGCGCGAGGTCGACGCCTACCCCGTGCTCGTGCTCCGGGAGACCGCCACACGACTCGGACTCATCCGGCGACGGGCCGGGCGGCTGCTCCTCACCCCCAGCGGGCGCTCGGGCGTCGCCGACGGGCGGGCCCTGTGGATGGAGGTCGCGGCCGGGCTGGTCGGCCCGGAGCAGTCGGCGCTCGCCGTGGCGTGGGAGGTCGTGCTCGCGGTCCTGGAGTCCGGGGACAGCGTCTCGGAGGAGGACGTGCGCGGCCTGGTCCAGGCCGTCGTCACGGAATCCGGATGGCGCATGGCCGGCAGGAGGCAGCCCTCGGAATCCGACACGGGACCGCTGTTCTTCGCGGTCCTGCGCGAACTGCGCTGGCTGGAACTGGTCCAGGAGAGCGGAGCCCTGCTCGACCGGCAGCTCCAGGCCCGGCCGGGGGCGGCAGACCTGTTCCGGGCCGCCCTGCGTCACCGCGTGCTGCACCGTGACGTCCTGCCGTCCTGAGGGCGGCGGGATCTTTCCGCCGGGGGCCCCGCTCATCCTTCCCGCGAGGGGCAGGGCTCGGGCCGTACGGGCGCTCGGGCCCGGTGATGGCAAGGCGTCGGGCCCGGTGATGGTGTCGGGCTCTGTGATGGTCCTGAAACCCGCGATCAGCGGTTCGAGGGGCCCTTTTCGTCGTCCGGGCCGCGCAGGCCCTCCTCGCGCCGGCGCAGGTTCTCCTCCCAGAGCTTGAGCATCTCCTCGTGCTCTGCGTCCACGCGGTTGATCTCGGCCAGGAACTCCGGGTCGTCGTCCGGGCCGAGCGGGGCGGCCGGGCCCGCGGAACGGCCGGTGCTCCGGGGGCCCGCGGCGCCCGGTCGGGGACGGCCGACGGTCAACCAGGCGATCGCCCCAGCCAGGGGGAGCACGATGATCAGCACGATCCAGCCGACCTTGGGCAGGTTACGGATCACTTGCGAAGGGGTCTGGACGCAATCGATCAAGCAGAAGACGAGCAGCCCGACCTCCAGCAGCAGCGGCAGGCCCCGGGACGCCAGGAACAGCACGACTTCCCCTCTCCTTCGCCTCACCACCATGGTCGGGCGGCGAGGGCGTTGTGTACACACCAGGTCACACAGAACACCCGCCCGAGCCCTGTCCGTGGGCGGAAGGCCCGCAGGGGGAGGGGCTGGGGGCGTCCTGTCCGGCGGCGAGCCTACGCCGTCCCCGCGGCCGGTGCCCGCAGACCACCATGATCGAGAACTCACCGACCTCACGACGTACCCCCCACGTCGTCCCGGTGGTCGGATCTCGATCGCCTCGGTCGTCGGCCGCCCCCGGAGGCTCCGCAGGAGGAGAACGACCCTGAGCCTGCTCTCGGATCCGCTGAGGACTTCGTGGGGCTCAGACGAAGGCCCTCATGATCTCTTCGACGCTCTCGAAGTATCGCCGGTGCGTCCGCCTGAGAGCGTCCTCGGAGTCTGCGTTCAGGACTACGACCTCGATGCCCGGCTGATCGTGGTACTCGCGTTCTGCGGCGAAACGTGCACGCAGAGCGGACAAGGAATCGGTGAACGAGGCCTGTCGGAGGATGCGGCCCATACTCAGCGTATTTGACACGTACCTGTCAACCCATGGGAACAAAGTGCTCATCTATCTAGCGACTCACTAGCTGAACTGCGTTGATGGCGGGGGCCCTTCATTTGACCGCAGTCTGCCGTTTGGCTGGTTCAGCAAAAGGTGTTACACAGGGTAGTCATCTGGCTGGTTTCCTGCTGTTAGCGATCAGCTGTGGTCCTGGTCGATCCCAGGTCCCCGGTGGGGCGGGCGAGGATCGCCTGGGAACGCGGTGGGGGCTGCGCACACCACGGCTCGATCAGTAGTACCAGGGGTGGTCGCTCCAGTTGGGGGGGCGTTTTTCCAGGAAGGCGTCGCGGCCCTCTGCGGCTTCGTCGGTCATGTAGGCCAGGCGGGTGGCCTCGCCGGCGAAGACCTGCTGGCCCATGAGGCCGTCGTCCACCAGATTGAAGGCGAACTTGAGCATCCGCTGGGCCGTGGGGCTCTTGCCGTTGATCTCGGCGGCGACCTGCAGGGCCGTGGACTCCAGCTGTGCGTGGTCCGCCACGAGGTTGACCGCGCCCATGCCGTGCATCTGGTCGGCGTCGTAGGTCCTGCCCAGAAAGAAGATCTCCCGGGCGAACTTCTGTCCGACCATTTTGGCCAGGTAGGCCGAGCCGAAGCCGCCGTCGAAGCTCGCGACGTCGGCGTCGGTCTGTTTGAAGCGGGCGTGTTCCCGGCTGGCGATGGTCAGGTCGCAGATCACGTGCAGGCTGTGGCCGCCGCCCGCGGCCCAGCCGTTGACCACGGCGACGACGACCTTCGGCATTGTTCGGATCAGGCGCTGCACCTCCAGGATGTGCAGGCGTCCCCCGGCGGCCGCGACCCGAGCGGCGTCGACGCTGTCGGCGCTCTCGCCCGGGCGGCCCGTGGCCGGGTCGACGGTCGTGTACTGGTACCCCGAACGGCCGCGGATCCGCTGGTCCCCGCCGGAGCAGAACGCCCGGCCGCCGTCCTTCGCGCTCGGACCGTTGCCCGTGAGCAGCACGCACCCGACGTCCGGGGTCATACGGGCATGGTCCAGCACCCGGTACAGCTCGTCCACGGTGTGCGGACGGAACGCGTTGCGCACCTCGGGCCGGTCGAAGGCGATCCGCACGGTGCCCGAGGCCGGACCCGGCTGTACGCAGCGGTGATAGGTGATGTCGGTCAGCTCGAAACCCTCGACGGCCCGCCAGGCGGTCGCCTCGAAGGTCTCGGACACGTCGTGGCTCGTCACAGCGCGACTATAGGCCGCAGAGCTCCGTCGCACTCCGGGCACGTCGGCGCTGGCCGTGGGCCAGGATGGACGGGTGATGGACCGGTGAACCCCGCGACCGCCCTGGCCAGGGCAACCGTGCAGGCCCTTGCCGACGCCGAGGTGTCCTGGGCCGTGCTGTGCCCCGGCTCCCGCAGTGCCCCCCTGGCCTACGAACTGCATCGCCGCGACCCCGGTGCCGGCCCGTCCCGTCCGCCCTGCCCGCCCGAGCCCGGCCTCCGGGGATCCGGGCCGCGCCTGTGCGTGCGCCACGACGAGAGGGTCGCGGGTTTCGTGGCCCTCGGGGTCGGCAAGGCCGGCACGGGCCTGGGCGCCGTCGTGACGACGTCGGGGACGGCCGTGGCCAACCTGCACCCCGCCGTCCTGGAGGCCCACCACTCCAACGTGCCGCTCGTCGTGATCACTGCGGACCGTCCCGAACAGCTGCGGGGGACCTGGGCCAACCAGACGACCGACCTGCAATCCGGGCTGTTCGGCACGGCGGTGAGGGCCTGCCTCGACCTCGGGGACGTCGCTGCGCAGTCCGACCCCGCCCGAACCCGTCAGGCCCTGGCCCGGGTCCTGCTGGCGGCCCGGGGCCCCGAGGGGGCGCGGCCCGGGCCGGTGCACCTGAACCTGGGGTTCTCCCTGCCGCTCGTCCCCGACGACCAGGACCCTGCGGGCGAAACACCGGTGGGCGAAACAGCGGTGGGCGAAACACCGGTGAGCGGCGTCCCGGCCGCCGGGGGACCCCCGACGGGGCAGGCCGGCGCCCTGCCGGGACAGGCCGGACCGCTCTTCCGGGCGGCGGCCGACGGGCCTGCGGCGAGACTCCTGGCGGACCTCGGGTCCCGGACGGTCGTCGTGGCCGGGGACGGCGCGGGGCCGTGGGCGGCCCTGCTCGCCGAACGGTACGGTCTGCCGCTGCTCGCCGAACCCTCCTCGGGATCGCGGACCGGGCCGAACGCCGTGGGCCCCTACCGTCTGCTGCTGGAAATGCCCGAACTCGGCGGCCGAATCGAACGCGCCCTTGTCCTGGGCCGTCCCACCCTGTCGCGGCCCGTTACCCGGCTGCTGGAGGACCCGGCGGTCGAGGTGATCCTCGTGACCGAGCACCCCGCCTGGCCGGAACCCGGGCGGGAGGTCCTGCGGATCCCCCGCGTACACCTGCTGCCCCTGCCAGACCGACCCCTGACCGACCGGCCCCTGCCAGACCGGCCTCTGCCCGACCGACCCGAGGCCGACCGACCCGAGGCCGACCGGCCGGAAATCCTCGCCGCCGACGCCTGGCTCCGCGCGTGGATCCGGTCGGGCGCGGCGGCCGCCGACGCCGTCGACGCCGTCCTGGACGGCGAGAAGCGCCTGACCGGTCCGCTCGTGGCCAGGGAGGTCGCCGCGGCCACGCCGCCGGGCCGACGGCTGATGGTCTCGGCGAGCAACCCCGTGCGGGACCTCGACCTGGTCCTGCGGCCCTCCGACGCGCACTCCGCCCCGGTGATCCGCGCCAATCGCGGTCTGGCCGGGATCGACGGCGTCCTGTCCACGGCCTGCGGCCTGGCCCTCGCGCCCGGGGCGCGCCCCGGCGAACCCGTCGGGGTCCTGGTCGGGGACCTCGCCTTCCTGCACGACCTCAACGCTCTGCTGACCGGGCCCTGCGAACAGGCCCCCGACGTGCGGATCGTCGTGCTCAACGACGGCGGCGGCGGGATCTTCTCGCTGCTCGAGCACGGCGAGCGGGCACTGCGGAGCCCGGACCGGGCCGCCGCGTTCGAGCGGCTGTTCGGAACCCCGCAGACCGCGGACCTGGGAGCCCTGTGTGCCGGGTACGGCGTCGCCCACCGCTCGGTCACCGACCTCGCGGACCTGCGACGGGCCCTGCGGGAGCCCGTCGGGGGAATCTCCGTGGTCGAGGTGCGGACCTACCGCAGCGACCTGCGAGACCTGCACCGGCGGATCCGCGAGGAGGTCACCGATCGCGCCCGGCCCCACTGAGCACCGTGCTCGGTCACATGTCCAGTCCGAGGTCCAGGGCCGGGGCGGAATGGGTCAGGGCGCCGACCGCGAGGTAGTCGACCCCCGTGGCCGCGTACTGCGCAGCCCGGTCGAGCGTGAGCCCGCCGGAGGCCTCCAACCGCACCCCGCTGCCCCGAACCGCCTCGACCGCGCGCTCGCAGTCGGCGGGTTCGAAATTGTCCAGGAGCACCAGTCCGGCCCCGGCCTGCACGGCCTGCGCCAACTCCTCCAACGACGTGACCTCGACCTCGCACGGCAGGTCCGGCGCCACCCGCCGGGCTGCCTGCAACGCCGCCGTGACCGAACCGGCCAGTTCGATGTGATTGTCCTTGATCAGGACGGCGTCCCCCAGGCCGAGCCGGTGATTGACCCCGCCGCCGCAGCGGACCGCGTACTTCTCCAGCAGCCGCAGCCCGGGCAGGGTCTTGCGGGAGTCGCGGATCGCGCACCGCGTGCCCGCGACGGCGTCCACCCACCGCCGGGTCAGGGTCGCGATCCCACTGAGGTGGCACAGCAGATTGAGCAGGGTCCGCTCGACGGTCAGCAGGTCGCGCGCGGGGCCGTGCACCTGGGCGACGACGTCGCCCGCCCGCAGGCGCGCCCCGTCGGCCAGCGCGGTCGTCAGACGGAGCCGTCCGCCCTCCGCGCTCTCCAGCAGGGCGAGGGCCACCGGCAGACCGGCCAGGACGCCGTCCGCGCGGGTGGCCACCGTGCCGGACGCCACGGCCCCGGGCCCCACCACGGCCTGCGTCGTGACGTCCGGTCCGTACCGGAGATCCTCGGCGAGAGCCGTAGCGATCACCCGCAGGACGTCCCGGGGATCCAGCCCGGAGCGCCCGAGGGCCTCGGCGACACCGGGGGAGAAGCCGGTCGCCGTGTCGCCGAGCACCGGGGGGGCCTGTTCTGCGGCCTGCTCTGGGTCCGACGGCACGGTCATGGAGTTCCTCCCTGGAGCGCTGTCATGGGCCGGTCCCGATCACCATCGTCGATCGAGAAACGACTGTCGACCCCTGATCCGTCGAGCCTGAGCACGAGGCTGCGCTCCCGGGCGGCGTCCTGGGACGGGAAGTCCCCCCGCACATGACACCCCCGGGACTCCTCCCGGGCGAGGGCCGCAGTGATCACGGCGCGGGCCGCGAGGGCCGACAACGCCGTCCGTCCACAGGGGTCGGACAGCCCCTCCGGCGGGGGAGCAGTCTGTTCGAGAGCCTCCTGCAGACCGGCGGCCGTCCGCCCGATCCCCACGTTGCGGCTCATGGTCCGGCGCATCCGGGCGGTCCGGGCGGCGTCGGCGTCGTCAGCCTTCCGAGGGGGCTCGGCCCGGGGGAGATCCCCGCGGTGCGGGGGGAGATCCGGCAGGCCCCGGGCCACGGCCTCGGCGCTACGGCGTCCGAGCACGAGAGCCTCAGCCAGGCTGTTGGACGCCAGCCTGTTCGCACCGTGCAGCCCCGTCCGGGCGACCTCGCCCGCGACGAAAAGCCCCGGAACCCGGGTACGCCCGTCGAGGTCGCACACGACGCCGCCGCACAGGTAGTGCGCCGCGGGCAGAACGGGAACGGGCTCGGTCACCGGATCGATCCCCGCAGCCCGGCACGCCGCCGTCACCGTGGGAAAACGCTCGGCGAACCCCTCCAGACCCGTCGCGTCCAACCGGACATGATCACTGCCCTCCTCGGCCATGACCCGGGTCATCGCGGCCGCGACGACGTCGCGCGGGGCCAACTCGGCCCGAGGATGCACCCCGACCATGAACCGTCGGCCCCTGGCATCCAGCAGCAGACCGCCCTCGCCCCGGACGGCCTCCGTGATCAGAGGCAGCCGGCCCGAGGCCCCGGGCACCCACAGGGCCGTGGGATGGAACTGGACGAACTCCACGTCGCTCACGGCAGCACCGGCCCGCAGGGCGAGGGCCAGACCGTCCCCGATGGCCACGGCATGATTCGTCGTCGTGGCGTACAGGGCGCCCAAACCTCCCGTGGCCAGCAGGACCGTCCTCGCCGGCACCGTCAGCACCGTCGGCGGCGGGTCGGCCCCCGGCGGCGGATCCGGTGCGGCGGAACCCTCCGCCACAGCCATCGCACAGGACGCGCCGACGATCTGGCCGTGCTCGCCCACCAGCAGAGAACGCACCGTGTACCCCGTGAGCATGGGCACCCGCGCATCCCTGGCAGCTTCGAGCAGAGCCCTCTCGACCTCGGCGCCCGTGGCGTCGCCGCCGGCCCGCACGATCCGGAAGGCGCTGTGCCCGCCCTCCCTGGTCCGGCTCAACTCGCCGTCCGGGCCCGTGTCGAACCGGGCCCCCAACTCCAACAGATGTTCGATGGCCGCAGGCCCGTCGCCCAGCAGCGCTCGCACGGCCCGGGCCTCGCACAACCCCGCCCCGGCGGCGATGGTGTCCCGCACGTGCAGGTCGAGATCGTCCGCCTGACCCGCCTGACCCGAGGAACCCGCCGGGGACGGCAGGGGCACCGCGACCCCGCCCTGCGCCCAGCGGGTGCTCCCGGCCGCGGCCCCCGTCCTGGTGACGACGAGCACCGACAGGCCCAGCCGGACGGCCTCGACCGCCGCCGTGAGCCCAGCGGCCCCGCTGCCGACCACCAGCAGATCGACTCGGGTGTCGGTCCCGTCGGCCGGGGGCCTCATTCGCCGTCGGCGGGCGTGCCGATGGCAACCATCCGCTCGACCGCCCTGCGGGCCCTCCGGGCGATCGGGCCGGGGACCTCGACCTCGTCCTTGCCCTCACGCAGGCACCGCACCAGGGCCTCCGGGGTGATCATTTTCATGTACTGGCAGGCCGCGCCAGGGTTGACGGGGCGGAAGTCCGTGCCCGGCGCCACCTTGCGCAACTGATGCAGCATCCCGATCTCGGTGGCGACCAGCACGGTCGGGGCCCGGCCCGTCCGGGCGGCCTCGAGCATCTGCCCCGTGGACAGCACCTTCACCCGCTCGGGCGCGACAGCCCCCTCCTCGGCCCGGTGGATCGCCGAGG
This sequence comes from Actinomycetota bacterium, assembly GCA_030837505.1. GTDB lineage: Bacteria > Actinomycetota > Actinomycetes > Actinomycetales > Kineosporiaceae > JAUPKJ01. The sequence continues at coordinate 3,104 of JAUPKJ010000389.1, read as the reverse complement.
ACGTGCACCCGCACTCCGGGTGGATGAAAAGGTCGGCCTCGGGGACGGCGTCCGTGGCGGCCGTGAGCGCCTTCGCGCTGATCCCGGCGTGCACGTGGCACTCGCCCAACCACACGTGCAGGTTCGTCCGGCCCGTCCGGCGGCGCACGTGGGCCCCCAGGAACATGTCCGGGCCGAACAGGACCTCGACGTCGGCAGGGATCGACTCCACGACCTCCACAGCGTTCGAGGACGTGCAGCACAGGTCCGACTCGGCCTTGACCTCTGCCGTCGTGTTGACGTAGCTGACGACGACCGCCCCGGGATGCTCGGCCTTCCACGCCCGCAACTGCTCGGCGTCGATTTGATCGGCCAGGGAGCACCCGGCCCGGGCGTCGGGGATGAGCACGGTCCGGTCCGGAGCGAGGATCTTGGCGGTCTCCGCCATGAAATGGACCCCGCAGAAGACGATGACCTGCGCAGTGCTCGCTGCCGCGATCCTCGACAGGGCCAGGGAGTCCCCCACATGGTCCGCGATGTCCTGGATCGCCGGCTCCTGGTAGTTGTGCGCCAGGATCACGGCGTCCTGCTCGGCGGCCAGCCGCCGGACCTCCCGGGCCCACGGCGAGGCCGGACCGTACCGCCGAGGGTCGTAGGGCCGACCGTCGTAGGGCCGACCGTCGGGGTCGCGCGTCTCGCCCGGGGGGGACACGGACCCCCCGGCCCCCGCTGCGTTCCTCGCGGCGCCGTTCTCAGAATGCTCTGCCGACAGCATCGATCACCTCTCGTGACCTGACGGACCGGCCGTGATCTGACGGACCGGGACGGCCCGACCCGCAGGCCCGCCGCGACGAGTTGATCCGCCGCGACCCGGCGTCTGCTGACGGACCGGCCCCCAGAGTACCCGTGGTGGGACAGGACGCCTGTTCAGCGGGCGGCGAGGCCCGAGGAGGGCTCGACCTCCAGGGCCTGGCGCATGGGCTCGAGCTTGGCCGCCGACTCCGCCAGTTCCGCCAGGGGATCCGAACCGGCGACGATCCCGCACCCTGCGAACAGCCGTATCCGTCGCGGGTCCCGGTCGTCGATCCGCCCGCACCGCAGCGCGATCCCCCACTCCCCGTCCCCCAGGGCGTCCATCCACCCCACCGGCCCGGCGTACCGGTCCCGGTCCATGCCCTCGACCCGTTCGATGAGGGCCGAGGCCAGATCAGTGGGAGTCCCGCACACGGCCGCCGAGGGGTGCAGCGCAGCCGCGAGCCCCAGGCTGGGGGTGTCGTCGGTCAGGACCCCCGTGACGTCTGTGGCCAGATGCATCACGTTGGCCAGGTGCAGTACGAACGGGGACTCCGGCACGTTGGTGGTGCTGCAGTGGGGGGCCAGGGCCGAGGCCACCGACTGGACCGCGTACTCGTGCTCCTCGAGGTCCTTGCTGGACCGAGCCAGGGACGCCGCCAGGGACAGATCCCGCTCGTCGTCACCGGACCTGCGGATCGTCCCGGCCAGGACCCGGGAGGTCACCAGACCCTTGCGTCGGCGCAGGAGCATCTCGGGCGTGGCGCCGACCAGGCCGTCGATCGTGAACGTCCAACACCCGGGGTACCGTCGCGCCAGGCGATGCAGCAACCACCGGGGATCGATCGGATCGTCGGCCCTGGCCACGACGTCGCGGGCCAGTACGACCTTGTCCAGGTCGCCCGCTCCGATCCGTGCGATCGCCTCCCCGACCGTCACCTGCCAGTCCTCGGCGGACAGCGCCCCCTCGGACAGGGAGACCGATCCGGGCGAGTTCACCGGCTCTGGCTCCGGCAGTTCCGCAGTGGGGACGACGGGGCCGCTGCCGATCGTCGTCAGCCACCACCGGCCCTGGCAGCGCCCGACCACGACCTGCGGGACGACGAGGATCCCCCCGGCCCGGGACGTGTCCGAAAAACAGAACGATCCGAAAGCGACCGGTCCCGTTCCCGGCAGGCCGACCTCGTCTCGTACGACGGCCCGACGGGTCAGGCTCAGCCAGGCGTTCTGGGCGTCGAGGAAACGGTCTGGTCCCGTGGTCTCGTACCGCCAGACCTCGCCCCAGCCGACCATGCCGTCCCCACCGCGGATCCACGCCAGGGGCGCCCGGGCGGGCAGCAGGTCCAGGAGCGGACCGGGGTCGGCCAGGGACAGGGTGCGGGCCACCAGGGGAGCGGCGGCAGGTGCCGTGGTCATCGCAATCCACTGTAGGCGCCGGTCCCCGAGGTCGCCCTCCGGGACCGCCCGTGGTGTCCCCTCCGTCCACAGTGTCCCTCCTGCGTCCTTCCCGACCCCCGTGGTCCCCCGCCCCAACACGCCCTGCTGACCTGCGACGTTCTTGTCCCGAACCTGGACGGCTCCCCGGGGGCCGACCCCGGGGGCCCTCGTCGGGGGATGAGACCATGGGCCCATGGCCCGCGCCGGACTGGACAAGGAACCCCACGAGGTCGCAGCGATGTTCGACGACGTCGCCGCGCGGTACGACCGCACCAACTCCGTGCTGTCCTTCCGCCGCGACCTGCGCTGGCGCCAACAGCTGACCCGGGCCCTGGACCTGCGCCCCGGCGAGCTGGTCCTCGACCTCGCCGCCGGGACCGGGGCCTCGAGCGAGCCCTTCGCCGCGGCGGGGGCCCGCGTGGTCCCCTGCGACTTCTCGCGAGGGATGCTGGCCGCCGGCCGCCAGAGCCGGCCCCAGCTGTCCTTCGTCGCGGGGGACGCCACCCGCCTGCCCTTCGCCACGGGCTCCTTCGACGCCGTGACCATCTCCTTCGGCCTGCGCAACGTCGTGGACACCGACCGCGCGCTCGCGGAGATGCTGAGGGTCACCCGCCACGGTGGCCGCCTGGTGATCTGTGAGTTCTCCCTGCCCGTCCGTCCCACCTGGCGGACCCTGTACCGGAACTACCTCATGCGGGCCCTGCCCCGCGTGGCCCGCACGGTGGCCACCAACCCGGAGGCATACCAGTACTTGGCCGAGTCGATCCGACAGTGGCCGGACCAGGCGGGGCTCGCCGAACGGATCAGGGCTGCCGGCTGGGAGGACGTCTCCTGGAAGAACCTTTCGGGCGGGATCGTCGCCCTGCACCGGGCCGCCCGTCCCTGAAGGTTTCCGT
>JAUPKJ010000388.1 GCA_030837505.1 Actinomycetota bacterium | reverse complement strand
CAGTTGCGCGCGTGCCTGTTCGCCCGCACCGAGACGGACCTGCGCACGCTGTTGCGCGACGGCGCGGACGACGTGGAACTGGCTGCGGCCTTTCGCGCGTGCCTGGCGGGCAAACGGGCCGGTCACGACATCGACGACCCCCGGTTCCTGTCACCGGACCGCGCGATGAACGCGATCGGGGGCTGAACCGGAGAGCCTCGGCGGAACCGTGAGGGGCCGCGCCGATCACGGCGTCGAGGAACGTGCTCAGCCGCCCGGCCCGGTCCGGTCGCCCGGCCCGGTCCGGTCGTCCGGTCTGGTCCAATCGCCCGAGCGCCCGCCGGACTTCGCCAGGAGCCGCACGCCCTCGATCGACGTCGTGCGGTCCAGGCCCTTGACCATGTCGAGGACCGCGAGCGCCGCGACGGCCGCGGCTGTCAGGGCCTCCATCTCCACGCCCGTGCGGTCCACGGCCCGCACGGTGGCCAGCACCTCGACGCCGGTGTCCGTGACCTCCAGGCCGATCTCGACGCCGTGCACGCCGATGACGTGGGCCAGGGGCAGCAGGTCCGCTGTCCGTTTGGCCCCGGAGATGCCGGCGACGCGGGCCACGGCGAGCACGTCGCCCTTGGGGACCGCGCCGTCGCGCAGGGCGGCGACGACGTGCGGGGCGCAGCGGACCGACGCCGCGGCCGTGGCCTGCCGGAGGGTGGTCGGCTTGCCCGTGACGTCGACCATCCGGGCTGCGCCGTGTTCGTCCAGGTGTCCGAAGGGCCGGCTCATGATCGACCGCGCAGGGACACCTCGCGCCAGGTCCCGGCCAGGGCGTCGAGGATCGCGACCCGGCCGAGCAGGGGCCGCCCGGCGCCCGTGAGGAGTTTGACGGCCTCTGTCGCCATGAGGGAGCCCACCTGCCCGCACAGGGCGCCGAGCACCCCGGCGGTCGAGCACGACGGCACCGTGCCCTGCGGGGGCGGCGCGGGGAAGAGGTCGCGCAGCTGTACCGGGGGGAGGCCCGAGCCCTCCGGTGGGGTGCCCCAGAAGACCGACACCTGGGCGTCGAAACGCAGGACGGAGCCCCACACCTCGGGCAGGCCCCGGCGGACGCAGGCGTCGTTGACCAGGTAGCGGGTGGGGAAGTTGTCGGTGCAGTCCACCACGAGGTCGTGGTCGCCGAGCAGGTCGACGGTCTGTTCGGTCAGCCGCAGCCGCCGGGGGACGACGTCGGTCTCCGGGGCCAGGCGTCGCAGGGCGTCCGCGGCGCTGTCGACCTTGGGCCGGCCCACGTCCGGGCTGCCGTGGACCACCTGGCGCTGCAGGTTGGTGACGTCCACGATGTCGTCGTCGAAGATTCCCAGGTGCCCCACGCCCGCCGCGGCGAGGTACTGCAGCACGGGCGAGCCGAGTCCCCCGGCGCCGACGACGGCCACCCTCGCTGCGCGCAGGCGTCGTTGTCCCACCTCGCCGATCTCCGGGAGCAGCAGGTGCCGGGCGTACCGGGTGCGTTCCTGCGCGCTGAGCGGCGGGCCCGGTTCCACGAGGGGCGGCAGGGTCCCTGTGCCCATGGTCGTTCCTCCGGTCGTCTCGCGAGGAAGGGGGGCCGGGGGATGCTCGGGGTGTGCGGGCCCGCGGGAGGTTCCCTGGGCAGGAACGTAGCCATGAGCCCGTGTCCTGGCAACACGTCCGTGTCTCGACACCCTGTCCGGACCGGTCCTTGTAAGGACCGGTGATGCTGGAGGAGCGGCTTCGGGTCGATCGCGTTGTAGTCGCTGCCGGACCCCGAGGTCCCGAGGTGTAGACCTTGCCGCGGTCGGTCCACGTCCCGGGCGCGCCCGAGGGACTCGTCGCCAGGAAGATCGCTGACTTGTTCGACCCGAAGGACGACGCCGAGTAGTACATCAGGTACCGGCCGCCGCGGTGCCCGGCGCGGCTCCCGCCTCGGCCACAGCGCCGGGCACCGCGCCGGCCGTCGAGATCACAGATCGGCGCCCACCAGCCCCACGATGTCCAGCAGACGGTGCGAGAAACCCACCTCGTTGTCGTACCAGCCGAAGACGTTCACGAACCGTCCCCCGACGACCTTGGTGAGCTGGGCGTCGACGATGCAGGACGCCGGGTCCCCCACGATGTCGGCCGACACGATCGGGTCCTCGGTGTACCGCAGGATCCCGGCCAGCGGACCGCGCGCGGCCTTGTCGAACAGGGAATTGACCTCCTCGACGGTCGTGTCCCGTCCCACCTCGACCCTCAGATCGGTCAGTGAACCCACCGGCACGGGCACCCGCAGCGAATACCCGTCCAGTTTTCCCCGCAGGTTCGGCAGGACCAGGCCGATGGCCCGTGCCGCCCCCGTGGTCGTGGGCACGGTGCTCAACGCGGCGGCGCGGGCCCGACGCAGGTCCCGGTGCGGGCCGTCGAGCAGGTTCTGGTCCTGGGTGTAGGCGTGGATCGTGGTCATGGTGCCGCGTTCGATGCCCAATCCTTCGTCGAGAACCTTGGCCAGAGGGGCCAGACAGTTGGTGGTGCACGAGGCGTTCGAGACGACGGTGTGCTGGCGGGGGTCGTACGTGTCGTGGTTGATCCCGAAGACGAGGGTGGCGTCCTCGTGCTGGGCCGGGGCGGAGATCACGACCTTCTTCGCGCCTGCCGCCACGTGGGCCCTGGCCCGGTCGGCGTCGGTGAACACCCCGGTCGACTCCACCACGACGTCCACCCCGAGGCCGTCCCAGGGCAGGGCCCCGGGGTCGCGCTCGTTCAGGACGGCGATCCGCCGCCCGGCGACGACCAGTTCTGCCTCGCCCGCGGTGACCTCGTGGGGCAGGCGGCCCAGGGTGCTGTCGTACTTCAGCAGATGGGCGAGGGTCGCCGGGTCGGTCAGGTCGTTGACGGCCACCACCTCGATGTCGGCGTCGGAGTCCAGGAGGGCCCGCAGGAAGCCGCGGCCGATCCTGCCGAAACCGTTGATGCCGACTGCGACGGTCATGATCGCTCCTGTTCGACGGAGGTGTCGGGGGCGGACCTGCGGGGGTTTTCCCGAGAAGATGTCCGTGTTCACACTCTCCGACGGGGCCGGGTTCGTGGCATCCGTCCTTCGAGGAGATTCCGACGTCGATCTTCCACTTCCGGTGGAGATGTCACCTCGTTCCTCGACTGCGGGGTTTCTCCGGTTGCGGTTGTACCTACTGTTAGGTACAACAGGGTGGTGGGAACAGGACGAGAGCCCGGGACGGAACACCGTGAGAGCACCAGGGACCGCCTGGTCGAGGCCACCGCCGACCTCCTGTGGGAGCGCGGCTACGGGGGGGTCAGCCCCAAAGCCATCCAACTGCGCGCAGGGGCCGGCCAAGGGAGCATGTACCACCATTTCCGTGGCAAACGTGACCTGGCCGTCGCAGCGCTGGAGCAGGCGGCCCGGACCTCGCAGGAAGGAGCAGCAGTCTTCCTGAACGGGCAGGAACCTCCCCTGGACCGTCTGATCGCCTACCTCACCCGGCCCAGGGACGCCCTGAAAGGGTGCAGGATCGGTCGGATGACCCAGGACCCCGACGTCCTGCAGGACCCTGAACTGCGCGAACCGATCGCCGGTGTCTTCACCTGGCTCCTGGGAGAACTCACCTGCCTGATCGAACAGGCCCAACGCTCCGGCGACCTCGATCCCGGCCTGGACCCCGCCGACACCGCAGCGACCCTGTCCGCCGTCCTGCAAGGTGCCCACGTCCTGGCCAGAGCGGCCGACGACCCCGAACCGTTCGACCGGGCCCTGCGCGGAAGCCTCGCCCTGCTCGCTCTCGCCGAACGGCCGCCGTCATGACCGCGGCCGTGCTGGAGCGCTCGCCCGTGCCGAACGACGCGTCCCTGCCCGGCTGGCCCCCCGCCGAGCGCAGGATCCCGGTCCTGCTCGTCGATCCCGACCCGATCTCCCGGCACGTCCTCACCGGGGTGTTGAGAGCTTCCCCGCGGATTCGTCTGTTGGCCGCAGTGGACCGGTCCGATCCATCGTCCTGGGCCGGGAGTCTCCACAGAACCCCTCGGGTGACCGTCCTGTGCCCGGGATCCCGTGACGACATCCCCCAGGAAGTCCGTGCGCTGCGGTCCCGAACCGCCGGAGTGGTCGTGCTGGGCGCCCGATGGACCAGGGACAGCGTCTGCGGGGCCCTCGCTGCCGGGGCAGGGGCCTGCCTGGTCAAGGAACCGGACGCCGTGGGGCTGGCCGACGCCGTCGCAGCGGTCGGGGCCGGGCACCGTGTGCTCGCCCCCTCCTTGTTGCACGCCCTCGTGGAACCCTCGGCCCCGGGGCCCGCGGCCGACCCCCGGTCAGCGCTCCGCGTCTCCCGGCTGAGCCGGCGGGAACGAGAAGTGCTCGCCCTCCTCGCCGATGGTGTCGACACCGAACAGGCAGCCCACCGGCTGTGCGTGTCGACCGCGACCGTCAAGAGCCACGTTTCGCACTCCCTGACGAAACTGGGCGTACGCAACCGTTTGGAGGCCGTGCTCCTGCTGCGTTCCGTCCTGGGATGATCCGCTGTCCCTGCCGAGAGGCCCCGGACAGGGACCGGCGTCGATCTGATCGAGGCTCGCCGTTCGGAACCGCCGGTGGTCGCCTGTCCCGTGCTCTCAGCAGCGGTCGCTCAGGGCGTACCGCAACAGGACCTGCTCACCGATCCGACGCGTTTCGATCAGGCGCGCGGGATGCTCAGGACCGTGCACGGGTCCGGCGGCACCGACCAGCCGCGGCGCCCGCAGATCTCCCACGAGGAACGGTGCCACGACCAGATGGAACTCGTCCGCGAGCCCCTCGGCCAGGAACGACGTCACCAGACTCGTCCCACCCTCGACCATCAGCCGGGTGACGCCGCGACCGGCGAGGATCCCCAGGAGCTCGACCAGGTCGAGCGGGTCGCCGGCGGGCAGGATCGTCGCGACACCCCCCAAACGCTCCGCGACCGCGGCCTGCGCGCCCGCGGGCGTGAAGACGAGGCGGTCCGCGGTCCCGTCGGTGAAGAAACGCGCGTTCGGATCGAGTTCCCCTGTGGCCGTCAGCGTGACCTTGGCCGGGTTCGGCGGGAGTCTGCGGGCCATTCTGGCCTTCACCCGCTGGCCGGAACGCAGCAGCAGGCGGGGATCGTCCCGGCGGATCGTGTTGGCCCCCACCATGATGGCGTCACAGGTGGCGCGGACCGCGTCGACCCGGTCGAGGTCCTCCTCGTCGGACAGTACCAACCGTCGGTCCGTGGCGTCGTCGATGCACCCGTCCAGGGACATCGCGCAGCTCAGCAACACATAAGGACGATCGGTCCGTGCCATACGGGGCGACTCCTGCAATCGGTCCGGATACCTGTTCGACAGCTGAGGGTATCCACAGGCGCGGATCCGATCTCGACGTGAAGAGGGAAGGGGCGGTGAAACCGGTG
>JAUPKJ010000387.1 GCA_030837505.1 Actinomycetota bacterium | reverse complement strand
CTGGGAACTGTTTGAAACGCCGGCGCAGACTCTCGAGGAACAGTGCGTCCCGGAAGTACCGCCCCGAGACGTTCACGCTCACCTGCACGGGACGGCCCTCGGGCCGTCGGGCGTTCCAGGTTCTCAGGGTTCTGAACGCCTCGTCCATGACCCATGAGTCGATCGGGAGAATCAGCCCGCTCTCCTCGGCCGCAGCCAGGAAGTCCATGGGCAGTCGCAGCCCCGACTGCGGATCCTCCCAGCGCAGCAGCGCCTCCGCGGCGTCGGCCGCTCCGGTCGACAGGTTCACGATCGGCTGGAAATGGACCTCCAACTCACCCGAGTTGATCGCCCGGCGCAGCCCGGACTCCGTCCGCATGCGGTCGACGGCTGCGCCGAGCATCGCTTCCTCGAAGAGGACGTGCGAACCCTTGTGATTGGACTTGGCCCAGCGCATCGCCGTTTCCGCGTCCCTGATGACCTGATCCGCACTGCTGTGCTCCGCCGTCCCCACCACGATGCCCACGCTCGCGTTCACGGAGACCTCGTGCCCGTTGACGTCGTACGGAGCATTGATGACGGTGTGCAGGCGCCGTGTGAACGTTGCAGCGCTCGCCTCGTCCTGGATCTCCTCGAGGAGCACGGCGAACTCGTCCCCGCCGAAACGTGAGGCCGTGTCGATGCCCCGCAGCTGTCCGGCGATGCGTTCCCCGACCTGGGTGAGCAGGCGGTCACCGGCGAGGTGGCCGAGGGTGTCGTTGATCCGTGAGAACTCGTCCAGATCCAGCAGGAGAACGGCGTAGTGGAACTCCTTCCGGCGGGAGGCCCTGTGGATCGCGGATTCCAGGCGGTCGCGGAAGAAAGACCGGGTCGGCAGTCCCGTGGTCGCGTCGTGCTGAACAGCCCGCCGCAAACGTTCCTCCTGCTCGTGGGAGGTCCGCAACAGGGCGTCGTGTTCGAGCGCAACACTCAACAGAGCCGCCCACTGGTTCATGACCTCGCGACCGGTTCGCAGGGTTGCCTCGACGGGGCCGACGATCGACAGGTATCCCCAGTCCCCCGAACGCAGCTTCAACGGCGTCACCAGAACCATGTCGCCCTTGCTCGCTTCGGCCTGCTCCAGGACGGGCAGCGGGGGGAACTCCCGGATCGGTAGGGAATACGGCGCGGACGCCATGGCGCCCGCGCTCCGATCGAGCGTGCCGACGATCTCCAGGGAACGCGGCCGTTCGGTTCGGGGGTCCAAGGGCGGCCACAGTCCCAGGCACGCACCCTTCGCCGGGGTGCAGCGCAACCAGTGCAGGCTGCGTGGGTCGTACTCACGGGCTCGCAGCAGGGCGGCACTCACCGCATAGTGGTTGTCGAGGGCGGACAGGTACCCGGCGCTGCGTTCGAACTCCGACCGCGTCTGGGCCTGGGAGATGACGACGGCGATTTCCTGCAGACAGTCGTCGACCTGCTGCAACCTCGTGATGGTTCCGTCGGCCGGGGCCTGCCCGGTGCCCTCCTGGAGGAGGGAACGACCGTAGCGACGGATGATCCGCAGGCTCTCCACGAAGGAATCCGGGTCGGTGATCAACGTGGTGAGCGGCGTCAGGTCCTCGCGCAACCGGACGATGTCCGTGCAGGGCCGGCCTTCGAGGGCGGCCCCGAGGGTCTCGGCGAGCGCCGTGATCGCGTTGGGGAGCAGCGCCAGGCTCCGACGTTGTTCCTCGCAATTGATCTTTCCTGTGAGGAAGGACCGCAGACGTTCGGTGAGGTCCTGAACGGACAAGGGATCGGGCCCGGCGGAGATCGGTGCTGTGACCACGGACAGGGCCCGGGAACATCCGCAGGACTCCCTGCGGATCAGTTCCGTCGGAATGTGGTGGGCCCCGTTGCGAACGTGGCGGCCGTTGATCTGTTCCAGCAGGAGTCGGGCTGCCTCGTATCCCACCTCGCCCAGGGGCTGGTGGATGGTCGACAGGCTCGGTACGAGGAAGGCGTCGTTCTCGGAATCGTCGAAACCGATGACGGCCTGGTCCCGGGGGACGCTGCACCCGGCGGCCTCCAGAGCCCGCATCAGGCCCACGGCGTTCCGATCGTTGCCCGCCATGACGGCTGTCGAGGGCATTCCCGCCGCCAGCATGTTCCGGGCGGCCTTCCGCCCGCCGCTCTCCCGGTTGTTGCCCGTGTCGAAGAAGAGGACGGGGTCGGACTGTATCCCGTTGCTCAGAAGGGTGTCCCGGTACACCTCGAACCGTTCGCTGATGTCCTTCTGTGCGGTGTACCCGGCGAAGGCGATCCGACGGTGTCCGTGTTCGAGGAGGTGCTCGATGGCTTGTCGGACACCGGACCTGTTGTCCGGCAGGACTGCGGGGCAGGGGAGCCCTGCGAGATCGTCGCTGACCGTCACCACCGGGCGGCCGCTGTTCTGGGCCCGGGTCAGATGCTCCCGGTCGGCGCCCTTGAGGATGACGACGAACCCGCTGACCCGTTCCCAGGCGACCTGGTGCCGGCACTGCGGTGGCTCCGGGGGATCGATGTCGAACGTTCCCGCTTCGAGCGTCTGGATGGCGATCATTCGGCCGCCGACCGAAGCGAGCATTCTCTGGATGCCCCCGAGCACGCCTCCGGCGTGCGTCCCCCCGAAACTCGTCGCCAGAACGCCGATTGTGGGTCCAACGGCCACTGCCGGCCTCCCTCACAGCTGGCAACCGGCCCGTCCGGTTCCGCACGGAGCGTTTCGGGTGGATCCCTCACCGACCCGATCTCCTCACACAGACCATCGGCCCCGAGAACGCCCGACTGAACCCCTGGGAAACGAGCGCGCCCCCCGCCGGGCGGGGGGCGCGCTCGTTTCCCGTTGGACTGGTGGTCAGGGTCAGGAACCCGTGCAGGTGAGGCCCGTGATCGCCCCGCTGCCGGAGCCCGCCCCGACGAAGCCGAACGCCGTGCTGGCGCCGGTTCCCAACGAACCGTTGTAGTTCATGTTCGTGGCGGTCACCGTGCTCCCGGACGACGTCATGGACGCGTTCCAGGACGAGGAGATCTTCTGTCCCCCCGCGAAGTTCCACTTCACTGTCCATCCGGAGATGGGAGTGTTGGCGGTGACGGTGATCTCCACCTGGAAGCCGTCCTCCCACTGGCTGACGCTCTTGGCGGAGGCGACGCAGCCCTTGCCCGTGGGGGTGATGGTGGGCGTGATGGTGGGTGTCTTGGTGGGCGTGATGGTGGGCGTGATGGTGGGGGTGATGGTGGGCGTCTTGGTGGGCGTGATGGTGGGCGTGATGGTGGGCGTTCCGGTGGGTTCGCCGGTCGGGGTGGTCTGGCCGTTGACGTTCCACCCGCTCCCGGAGTCCAGCCAGTTGGTCCTCTGGGTCATCCAGTCACGCATCGACGAGACCTGTCCCTGCCAGGTGGAGGCGGTGCCCGTCTGGAAGAAACCGATCATCGGGGAGGTCAGGTTCGGCCAGCGCTGGAAGTTGCGCGCGGCCCCGTTGGAAAGCGGCGAGGTCAGGGAATTGATCCGGTTGCTCAGCGACGTGTTGGACAGGACTCCGGACCGCAGTTCCTTCCACCGTGCCTTGAGCTCGTTAGCGAACGCGGGGTCACGCAGGAGGACGGTGTACCAGTCGGTGGCGACGGGGTTCCGGGTCTGCTGGTACTGCCATCCGGAGGTCTGGGTGTTCTGGAAGGAACCGCCGACTCCGAAGGAGAGGTCGAAGTCCCACAGGGGCCCGGCTGTGAGCTTGCCACCGCGGTCCTTGTAGAAGTACGTGCTGCGGACGTAGGCGTCCATGTTCCGGGTCAGCTCGTTGATGATGACCTGGTCCACGAAGGAACGGGTGTTGATCCAGGACCGGTACCCCGTCGTCGCGCTGCCGACCGAGCCACTGTGCATCATCGTGTTGAAGTTCTTCACGTACTGGGACAGCCAGTTCTTCTGGACGCTCGTCAGATCCGTGGGGTCGTGGATCTCCAGGTAGTTCCAGCAGTTCGACCCGGAGCAGGGGATCGTGGGTTCCTCGGCCGCCATCCACTCGAACTTGAGGATGTATCCGCCGGTGATGTCGGGCTCCGCGGTGTGCTCGGCCTTCAGTTTCTTGAGGTCCAGGCGGTTCTTCGAGTTCTTGATCGTCTCCACGAGCATGTAGACGCCCTGGTAGTCGTTCGAGGCCAGTCCCTGGGAGTCGGTGTTCAGGTAGAACTCCACGAAGGCGAACCTCGGTGCGGCCATCCCCATCTCACGGCCGAGGTCGTACACGAGGGCATCGCGGACCAGCGACTTGTCCGTGAAAGGCCCGCGCAGGACCCAGTCGGAGTCGGCCGGCATCCCCAGGACGGGCAGGTCGGCGTCCTTGTCGCCGTTGTCGTGGAACTCCACGCGGTAGGGGGCCTTCTCGAAGGTCTTCGAGGACTGCCCGCGCAGGTGGATCCCGGCCCTGGTCGCCAGGGTCGGCTGGGCCGACAACGAGGTCGAACCGCTCTTGGGCTCCATCAGCAGGGTCGCGGCGTCCACGTAGTTGTCACCGGGCTTGCCCTTGCCGTAGACGTCCATGACGAGCAGCGGCATGTCGTGGCTGGCGGTGATGGCCCGGGAGACGTACAGGGAGGTCCCGGGAGCACCCGCGGCGGCCCCGTCGGCGAACGGCTGGGCCCGCAGCTGAGTGGTCTTGGTGATCTGAACGGGCGAGGAGTACAGGGTGGACGAGGCCGTGGGAAGGGATCCGTTCGTCGTGTAGCGGATCTGCGCTCCCGCCACCGACGTGCTCAAGGACACCGACAACTGGTTCTGGAAGGTGCCGCTGGGGGCCGAGAAGGTGATGTCACCGGTCATCTCGGTCGCGGCCTTCGTCGCGGCCTTGGCATCTGCGGCCGCCTGATCGGCGGGGGTGGTCTCCTTACCCGTGCCACCCCAGCCCGAGGTCATGGTGTCGGCCGCTGCGACGGCCTCCCCCGTGCTTCCGGCCAGCGAGGCCGCGGACAGATCCGCCGGAGCGCCACCGACCCAGGTGCTGCACACCGCAGCCGTTCCCAGGAGTCCGGCCGTGAATAAGGCACCGAACGTCGAACGTCTTCTCGTCATCGCGGATCTCCAGGAAGTCGCGTCCCTGCGACGTTGGCTGAGACAGGGACATGGAGTCTAAAAGGTAGAAAGGACATCTGCTAGTCACAACTATGTGGTAGGGGAGAACCGTGTCTTCCCAGACGGGACGGGAAAGTTTCGTACTTTCGTACTATCGACAGCTTTCCGAAAGTGCGTCATATCGGACACGAGGGCTGTTGTGCTTGAGGGGCTCAGACGGGGGTGGGAACGCCCCCTGAGAGATCGGAATGTTTCGAAGGGGTGCCGAGCCCCGGAAGGACCCGGCACCCCCGGGGCTCACCTGCCGCGTTCGCGGCGGATCCGTTTGCCGGCCCTGCTGCGGATCTTCCAGATCCTCTCCTCCTCGGCCCGGGCGAGGGGGTCGTTCTTGCGAGCTTCGAAGGCCAGTTCCTTCTGCAATTTGCGGTAACTGGACAGCCTGTTCGGATCGAGTTCTCCGGAATCGACTGCTGCCAGGACCGCGCACGCGGGTTCGTGCTGGTGCTCGCAGTCGGAGAACCGGCAGCCCTCCGCGAAGTGCTCGATGTCGCGGAAGGCGTTCGACAGACCTTCTCCCCCGGACAGGCTCAGGGCCCGCAGCCCGGGAGTGTCGATGAGGACGCCGCCCCCGGGGACCGCGACGAGCTGCCGGGACGTGGTGGTGTGTCTTCCCCGGTGGT
>JAUPKJ010000386.1 GCA_030837505.1 Actinomycetota bacterium | reverse complement strand
GCCGGGACCTCCCCGATCACCCGCCAGTCCGGCAAGAAGAAGGTCGTCCTGGCCCGGTACGTGCACAACGACCGACTCCTGGACGCCCTCGGCGGGCAGGCCTCCGCCGCGATCAGCCGATCACCTGGCGCCCGCGCCTACTACGACAAGCAACGCGCCCGCGGCCTGGGCCACCACGCCGCCCTGCGCCAGCTCGCCAACCGCCTGGTCGGCATCCTGCACGGCTGCCTCAAGACGACCACCCGCTACGACGAGACCACCGCCTGGTCCCACCACACCCAGGAAGATCAACTCGCTGCCGCTTGACAAGTTTCGGCATGGGATGTCTGACACGAAATGAATCATGGGGATAAAGCGGGGATCGAGCTTCCCCGACACTGGACGCCGAGCAGTAAAATGGCCTCTGACCTGCTTCTTTGAGCCGGCACCGGGACTCGAACCCGGAACCTTCCGATTACAAGTCGGGTGCGCTGCCAATTGCGCCATGCCGGCCGGTGGCACGGGGGCTGGGGCGTCCGCAGCTGATCGTGCACCGGGTACAAGGGTACGCGACCGGGGCAACCTGCTTCGCGCGCCTCCCGCGGTTACAGAGCGTTGATTCGTACACTGACTGTGATCGCGGGGCTGAGCGGGAGGGGGGAGGAACCATGGCGTCGAGGGACGACGACACCGGCAGAGGACGGAGCTTCGCGGGGGGCCACCGGTGGCCCGAGCAGTCCCGCGGAGAAGGCGAAGTGGATCTCGGGACCGGCCTGGCCACTCCGGCGAGCGATCCCCGGCCTTTTCCGGCCGGCCTCACCTCGACGGCAAAGCCCGACTTCTACTCCACCAACTCTCACGCCCCCACCCCGGAGCTCGACGAGCCCCCCGCTTCCGGGGGCGGCTGGGATCCCCGCCCGTACGAGGACCTCACCGAGATCGGCACCGGTTCCCTGGACACCGTTCCGATCGAGTTCGAGCCCGTCGGGTTCGCAACGTCGGAGGGGAACAGTCCGGGGTACGGGGCTGAAGTTCCCTCCACAGGACCGCTCCCGTTTGAATTCGACGGTCGCACAGGGCTCAGTTCGAACCATCTCACAGGGCTCAGTTCGAACCACGGGCTCAGTTCGAACCACGAGTCCGCTGGGGCGGTGAACACCGACGTCCCCTCGTTCGATCCGGTCCCTCCGCCCGGTCCGCCTCCTCCGGCCGGTTCTCCCCCGAGGAACTCCCCCCGGGAACTCGATCTGTCCTGCCACCTCGACGAGGGGACCACGTCGGCCGGTGTTCCCGGGGACGGCCGACGGACAGCGACCGATCGGACGGGCGGGGATTCCTTCCCGTGTCTCCCCTCGGTCGACCTCACCAGAGTGGGAAGACCCGCAGAACCGGAAGAGTCTCCCGGACCCGAGGCCCCGGGAAACCCGCCGAGCCCTGTGTTCCCCCAGCATCCGTCCCCCGAGGGCTCGCAGGCCGAGAGCCCCCTGCGCGACACGTCGTCGGCCTCCCACAGGGCTCCTGGGGGTGAACCGCCGACGGCACAGCTCACCGCCGTCCCCGCCTGTCCACAATCCCCGCAGGTCCTGTTCTCTCCTCCGAGGACGACGTTCGGCACGGACAACGGTTCCTCGCCGATCGCGCCGGTGGCGGTGCGGGCTCTCCTCCCCAGCGGTCCGGGAACCTCCGACGTCGCCCAGGCTTCCTCCCGGTCCGGTTCCCTGCCCGGACACAGCCCCCAGCAGGGAAGACCGCGCAGCGGGCGCCGGGTCAGAGGGTCACCCGACGCTCCCGACACCCAGAGCGCGACCCTCGCCGCCGAGGCCGGGGACGACATCGACCTCGCCCTGTCCGACATCTCGCAGGCTCGCCGCCCACGGCCCGCAGCGTCCCAGGGGCCTTCCGCCGAGAGGACGGATCCCCGGCAACTCGCCTCGGAACGCTGCAGAAACGGGCACGGGGTCGGATCTCCCGCAGTTGCGGACCTGCCGGAGGACAAGGATCCGCAGGAGCCAGGCAAAGAGCCGTCCGCACCCTGCGCTGTGGACGGAGCCCTCGGCGTCGAGGCGGCAGACCCTGAGGTCCGCCCCACCCCGCCTGAGGTCCGACCCACCCCGCCTGCGGTTCTCCGAGCCACGGGCCGGAGGGCCCAGGGCAGGTCCGCCGGAGCGGTCGTGGCCTTCCCCGGCGCAACGGTCCCCGTGTGGAGATCGGCGGACAGCTCAGGGATCGCCTCCGACGAGACCGCTTGGTTCGGAACGTCCCTGGGCCGGTTGGGAGGGACTGCGCCGTCGGTGCTGCAGTCCGTCCTGGACGCCGTTCAGGTGGGAGTGGTCGTGCGGGACCCCGCCGGGGCAACCCTGCTGACCAACGAACGCGGGCGCAGCCTCCTGGAACCCCACGCGGGCACACGTCACCCCATTGATGTGGCGATCAGCAACGCCTCCGTCCACGACTCCGTCGGGGATGTCGAGGTCGTGGTGTCGACCGTGGCGGACGTGTCGAACGAACGCCGTCGCGAACGTGCGCTGCTGCTGAGCGAGAACAAGTTCCGGGCAACGATGGAACACTCCCCCACCGGTTTCGCCGTGCTCTCCTCGGACGGCAGGATCCTGGAGGCCAACGAATCCCTGTGCCGGCTGTTGGGGCGCAAGGCCTCAGAACTGGGCGGGCGGGTCCTGTCCGATCTGTCGTACCCCGCGGACGTCGAACGGGACGCCGGGCTCCTCGCGGGGGTCCTGGCTGGAACACGCGAGTCCTGCACGATCGAACGACGGTTCCTGCGCCCTTCGGGTGAGGTCGTCTGGGTCTTGATGTCCCTGGCCGCCGTCCGCGACCACGATCGCAGGCTGCGCAACATCGTGGCCCAGCTGCAGGACATCACCGAGGGCAAGACCGCGACACAGCTGTTGAGCCATGCCACGCTGCACGACCCCCTGACGGGTCTGGCCAATCGGGCACTGGGCCTGGACCGGATAGGCAAGGCCCTGGATCGCAGCCGACGCAGCCGACGACAGGTCGCCGTGCTGTGTTGTGGGGTGGACCGGTTCAAGGTGGTCAACGACAGCATCGGACATGCGTGCGGGGATGCCGTGCTCGTGGAGGTGGCCCACCGTCTCGAACAGGCTTTGCGCAGTTCGGACACTGCCGCGCGCATTGCCGGGGATGAATTCGTCGTGGTCTGCGAGGACGTGCAGGACTCGCGCGAGGCCGTACTGGTGGCCGAACGGATGCTCGCAGCGGTCCGTGAACCGGTGACTGTGGACAACCGGACGGTCGTGCTCACGATGAGCGTCGGCATCGCCCTCTCCTCACAGGACTGCGACGACGCCACCGCCCTGATGCGGGACGCCGGCACCGCCCTGCATCGGGCGAAGGAGAACGGCCGTTCCTGCTGGCACGTTGCCGACGACGCCTTGAGGCGTCGCGCGAACGACCGGTTGGAGATCGAGCAGGCCCTGCGTTCGGGGATCGGCAAGGGAGACCTGCGCCTGCACTTCCAGCCGATAGTGGACCTGCAGACCGGGCGGCCGGTGGGACACGAGGCCCTCGTCCGCTGGCAACACCCGGCGAAGGGCCTGCTGGGACCGGGTTCCTTCCTCACGGTCGCAGAGGAGACGGGACTGATCGGGGACCTTGGCCGGTGGGTACTCATGGAGGCCGCCCGTTCGACGGCTCTCACGCCCGGAAGCGGCTACGTCGCGGTCAACGTCTCGCCTTCGCAGGTCCGTCGGCCCGGGTTGCTCACGGAGGTCGAGTCGGTGTTGGAAAGGACGGGGCTGCCCCCGTCGAGGTTGGTCATCGAACTGACCGAAACAGTGATGCTCGGTGCCGCCCCCGCTGGGCGGACCGAGCTGCACCGCTTGGACGACCTGGGGGTCAGGCTCGTCGTCGACGACTTCGGCACCGGTTTCTCCGCCTTCTCCTACCTGCGGGACCTGCCTGTGTCAGGGATCAAAGTGGATCGCAGTTTCACGGCAGGTCTCGGATCCGATCCTCAGTGCGATCGAATCGTGGAGGCCCTGACCGGTCTCGCCCGAGGACTGGGGGTGGACCTGGTTGCCGAGGGGGTCGAGACCGAGCAGCAGCGGGCGTTCCTGTGCAGGATCGGTTGCCGACACGCCCAGGGGTATCTCTTCGGCAAACCCCTGCCCAGAGCTGTTTGAACCAACGGCTCGGCCAGCTGTTCAGCCCAGTCCAAGGAACTGTTCGGCGGAGCCTGGCCCCGGGGCGGTATGGCCCCGGGGCTGTTCAGATCCCTTGGACGGGTGCGTCCCGGAAAGGCGTCCAGTCCGGCTGACGATCGGTGTCCAAGGTCAACAGGACGGAAAGAGCCACCATGATCAGTAGCCCCAGAGTCACGATGTGTCCGACAGAGGACCGGCAGACCGGCGCGATCAGACCGTAGGCACCGTTGCGCAGCGGGATGTGCCCCGGCCCGACCCAGGCCGTGATGATCATCCCGACGGCTGCGGCCATGAGGGTGACCGGGTCCGAGGGCTCGGACACGGCCTTGTGCTGGATGGCCGTCCCCACCATGAACGCGACACTCGCCCCGACCAGCAGGGGCAGCAGCATCGACGCTGCGGCGTTGACCCCGGAGACGGCCAATTGCCAGGGCAGGGTCACCGCCGTCAGAACCGACCCGCCGCTGCGGTGTCCGGGACCCGAACGCTTACGGGCCATCTTGTAGGAGAAACGGTCCGAGGTCCGAGCACCCGTGCTCATGATCCAGAAAATGATGACGGTCGCGCCCGGGGCAACGGAGGACATGAGAGTCAGAGCGACGAACACTCCCACAAGGATCGGCAGCGGGGTGTTGGGCAGAATCCCACCCAGACGCCGTGCCATGCTCGGGCCCGGCTCGACCGCTCCGAAATCGGTGGTCTCGTTGACCGGGGGCGGTGGGGGCAACCGATAGGGAGAGTTCGCGTCGTCGGTTCCGTACACCGCCGTGGGCCCCCAGGGAGCCTCGTCGTAGGGACGAGCCGAATCACCGTAGGGGTGAGAGGGAATGGGCGGTGGGGAATAGACGGCGGTCCGACCCGGATCCGCATCGAGCATCGGGTACGAAACAGTCGCAGCGGTCGGCGGATCGGCAAGCTGCGGGGGTTGGGGGTGCGCGTCCCGTACGGAAGCCGCGCCCTGAGCACCCTGCATGTTCTGAGCACCCTGCATGTTCTGAGCACCCTGCATGTTCTGAACACCCTGCATGTTCGCGCCCTGTGCGCCCTGCCCCCCCGGGGATCCCTTCGCGCCCTGTCGGACGTCGGAGGCGTAGTCCGCGGAGAGGGCTGTCGTGGGCGCGGTGGTCGGGGCGAACGGAACTGCCTTGGTCACTTGTTCGCGCAGGTCGTCGGCTGCGGTGGGTCCGCGCCCGACGATGGCGTCGAGCCCCGCCACGAGGGCGGAGGGTGCCGGGCGCAGGCCCGGGTCCACCGTCAGGGCCTGGGAGAGGGTCGCGGACAACCGGGAGTCGATCCCGGTCAGGTCCGCCGTTCCCGCGTGCACCCGCGTGAGCACGGCCTCGACCGGCCCCTGGCCGAACGGGGTGCGCCCCGTGGCCGCGTAGGCCAGGGTGCTGCCCCATCCCCACCAGTCGGTCGCCGGAGTGACGTCCTGACCGTCCAGGACCTCCGGCGACAGATAGCCGGGGGTGCCCATGACCAGTCCTGTCACGGTGATCCTGGACTCGTCGACCAGGTGTGCGATCCCGAAGTCGATGAGGACCGGTTCGCCGTCCACGAGCATGACGTTCGCGGGCTTGACGTCGCGGTGCACGACACCGACCGCGTGGATGGCGGTGAGCGCCTCGGCGAGCGCCTTGCCGATCCGCGCCACGTGTTCGCAGGACAGGGCTCCGTGCTCGCGCACATAGCTGTCCAGGGTTCGTCCCGGCACGAACTGCGTGACGAGGTAGGGCAGGTCACCCTCGACGTCGGCGTCGATGACCGACGCCACGCGGGGATGCCGCAATCGTTGAAGTGTCTGTACTTCGCGGGCTAACCTTCGGCGGGCCTCCGGTTCACCTGCGATGTGTGCTCTCAATACCTTGACGGCGACTGCCTTGCCCTGAGGATCCAGGCCCAGGTGCACGACACCCATGCCACCTTCACCCAGCCGTTGCACCAGCCGGTATGGGCCGACAGCCGCCGGTTCGTGTGTCGCCCCGGCCATCACAGTTCCACCGTACGGCACGCGACTCGGGAGGCGTGCAGCAGACACCCTTGTTGATC
The DNA here is from genome assembly GCA_030837505.1 of Actinomycetota bacterium. Classification (GTDB taxonomy): domain Bacteria; phylum Actinomycetota; class Actinomycetes; order Actinomycetales; family Kineosporiaceae; genus JAUPKJ01. The sequence goes on along the minus strand of JAUPKJ010000386.1, from coordinate 5,071 downwards.
GAAAACTTGTACGTCCTATCCGTTGTCGGCGGTCTTCGGGCTCGGCGTCGGACCATCGGGGTCAGGACGGTGGCGCTGCTGCCGTCGATCCCCGGACCACGAGTTCGGGTCGGAAGACGTACTCGGCGCGGGGGCCCGGGGATCCGGAGATCTCGTCGAGGAGGGCTCGGACGGCGGCCGTTCCCATGGCCTGCACGGGCTGACGGACGGTCGTCAGGGGAGGGTCGGTGAAGGCGACGAGCATCGAGTCGTCGTAGCCGACGACGGACACGTCGCGGGGCACGTGCAGTCCTCTGGCGCGGATCGCACGGACGGCGCCGAGGGCCATGAGGTCGGAGCCGCAGACCACGGCGGTCGCGCCTCGGTCGATCAGGAGTTCTGCGGCGGCACCGCCGCCCTCGACCGTGAACATGGTGCATTCCACCCAGCGATCGGCATCCTGTTCGCCGAGGTGACGGTGGAGGGCGTCCCGAAAGCCGGAGATCTTGCGGTGGGAGGGTACGAAACGCCGTGGCCCCAGGGCCAGGCCGATGCGCCGGTGGCCGAGCTGGGCGAGGTGTCCGACGGCCAGTTCCGTGGAGGCGAGGTCGTCGGTGCTGATGAAGGGGGCGTCGATTCCTTCGACGAACCCGTTGATGAACACCACGGGCAGACGTCGGCGCCGCAAGGCCCGGTAGCGGGAGACGTCCACGGTCTGGTCCGCGTGGAGGCCGGAGACGAAGACCATGCCGGAGACGCCGAGTTCCATCAACAGCTGCGTGTAGTCGTCCTCGTGGATCCCACCGGGGATCTGGGTGCAGAGCACGGGCGTGTAGTTGTGGGACGCGAGGGCTGCTTCGATCACCTGTGCGAAGGCGGGGAAGATCGGGTTCTCGAGTTCCGGGACAATGAGGCCGACGAGTCCTGCCGAGCGGCGTCGCAGGCGCTCGGGTCGTTGATAGCCGAGAACGTCGATCGCTGTCAGGACGGCCTGGCGGGTGTTGGTGGACACCCCGGGTTTGCCGTTGAGCACGCGGCTGACGGTCGCCTCGCTCACTCCGGCGTGGCCCGCGATGTCTGACAGACGTGCCTTCACGACCTCACCCTACGGCAGCCGGAGAGAGCCCGATTCGTCCGTTCGAAACCTCTGGTGAGGTTCGTCCGTTCGGAGCCTCTGGTGCGGACCGGTGGGTCGGCCGGCGGGGAACCGTCACGATCAGGTCACGTCCCGAGGTTCTATTTCGCAACCTCAAGTCAGATTTGCCTACTTCTGCGCCACGCCGAACATATGACCGCGCACAGATCGTGACCCATCTCGCATTGCCTGCGGCCCGATCGCCTGTGAAGATGCAATCTGACGGACCCGATCGAGTCCGTCACCTTGCGGGACACCCCGCTGTCCGGACGGCCGCAGTGGCCGGCCGGGCGCCCTCCACTCGGATCGTCCGGCACGTTCCTGCCGGTGAAGGGATCGTCGAAGCACCATGGCCACAGTCACGTTCGAAAATGCCACCCGGATCTACCCGGGATCCACCAAGCCCGCGGTCGACTGCCTCAACCTCCAGATCGAGGAAGGCGAGTTCCTGGTCCTCGTCGGACCCTCCGGTTGCGGCAAGTCCACTTCGCTGCGCATGCTCGCCGGCCTGGAGGACGTCAACTCCGGCCGCATCCTCATCGGGGACCGCGACGTCACCCAGGTCCCGCCCAAGGACCGCGACATCGCGATGGTCTTCCAGAGCTACGCTCTCTACCCCCACATGACCGTCGCGGACAACATGGGCTTCGCCCTGAAGATCGCGGGCATGAGCAAGGACGAGATCAAGAAGCGCGTCGCCGAGGCCGCCGAGATCCTCGACCTCACCGAGTTCCTGGGCCGCAAGCCCAAGGCCCTCTCCGGCGGTCAGCGTCAGCGCGTGGCCATGGGCCGCGCCATCGTGCGGAACCCGCAGGTCTACCTGATGGACGAGCCGCTGTCGAACCTCGACGCCAAGCTCCGTGTCCAGACCCGTACCCAGATCGGGACCCTGCAGCGCAGGCTCGGCGTCACCACGGTCTACGTCACGCACGACCAGGTCGAGGCCATGACCATGGGCGACCGGGTCGCCGTCCTGAAGGACGGTCTCCTCATGCAGGTCGGCACCCCCCGACACCTGTACGACCGTCCGGACAACGTGTTCGTCGCCGGCTTCATGGGCTCGCCCGCCATGAACCTGCTGGAGCTGACCATGGCCGACGGCGGCGTCCGCATGGGCGACATCGTCCTTCCGGTCGAGCGTTCGATCCTCGACGCCGCCACGGGCTCCTCCCTGACCGTCGGGATGCGCCCCGAGGACCTGTCGCTGTCCGACCACGGTCTGGCGATCACCGTTGACCTCGTCGAGGTCGTGGGGGCCGACGCCTACATCCACGGCCGGGCCCTGAGCGAGGACAGCGGCAAGCCCGTCGTGGCCCGCACCGACGGTCGGCGCCCACCGGAGAAGGGCTCCACGGTCCACCTGACCCCCAAGCCCGACCACGTGCACCTGTTCGACTCGGTCTCCGGCCAGCGCGTCAGCTGACGGATCCGTTCCTCATCTGTTCGGGAGGGTCCCGCCCCGCGAGGGTGGGGCCCTCCCTCACGTTCCCGGCGCCTCGGGTGTTCCTCCGGTCCTCGAACCCGTCGGTTCCGAGAGGGGCCGCCAGAGCAGGGTGTAGCGCCAGAACAGGCGCCGACGGATCCGCGCCCCCGGCAGGTGCTCGGCGGCGAGCCGTCGGATCTCGGGCAGCCCCGCGGTCGCCCGAGCCGTCGGCATCCAGGATGGCGGGGCCCCCGGGATTCCTTCCGGATCTCCCTGATTCGCCTCGCCTCCGGCACCCGCATTCCCACCCCCGCCCCTCGGGGGCACCAGACAGTTCCTCAGGGTCACCAGACAGCGCACGGTCAAATCCGCGGGGATCGTCACGGCGGCCAAAGCATGATCCCCCGGAGTCGTCGTTCGGTACAGACCGACGACGGCCAGCAGGCCCCCGGGTGCGACGAGCCCGCGAAGGCGCAGCAGTCCGGTCCGTGTCGGCAGATGGTGCAGGCAGGCCACACAGGTGACGACGTCGTACCCACCCGAGGGCTGCCACCGCTGCGGACTGTTCAGAACATCGCCCACCAGGTACCGCACCCGGCCCTGGACATCGGCGCCGTCATCCCGCCCGATGTTCCCGACGGCCTTCGGATCGAGAGCACGGGCCAACTCGATCATTTGTGCCGAACGGTCGAGGGCGTCGACGGCGAGACCCCGAGCGGCCAGGGCGCGGGCGAGGCGACCCGCGCCGCACCCGACGTCCAGGGCCTTCTCGGCCCGCGGCGGCACCTGTTCGAGCAGAAAACCGTGGTAATGACGGTTGTGGTCCCATCGAGCCAACGACATGACGTCTCCGGTCCCCCGGCCCCTGGTCCTACGGGGTCAGCTGGTCCTACGGGGTCAGCCCGCGGGCTGGTCGGGGTCCCCGGCGATCACGGGAAGGGAACTGGTGTCCACTCCCAGGATCGCGGCCTCGTCGGGCTTGTGGGGCAGCACCCCGCTGATGTAGCTCTGGACGGCCTGGTGGAGTCCGATGTCACGGCCCTGGTTCTCCGACATGTACCACCGGTGTTCGAGCACCTCGTGGTAGAGCTCCGCCGGTTCGAGCTTGCCCCGCAACTCGCGCGGGACCGCCCGCACCGCGGGTTCGAAACACTCGCTGAGCCACTGGTGAGCGATGATCTCCTCGCTCTCCCCGGAGTGGACCCTCTCGGCGCGGAAGGTGTCCAGGTCGTTCAGGAGCCTGCGGGCCTGGTTCTCCTCGACGTCCAGGCCGGTCAGACGCAGCAGACGCCGGGAGTGGTGACCGGCGTCCACGACCTTGGGCTGAATGTGCATGGTCTGCCCCGAGGAGTCCGCGCTCAGGATCAACTCGTCGACGTCGAACCCCAGGTCGTTCAAACGCCGGATCCGGGCATCGACCCTCCAACGGTCACCCTGTTCGAAGGACTCCTCCGCTGTTAGTTCCTGCCACAGCGAGTGGTAACGGCGCGCGATGATGTCGCTGACGTCGGTGGCGTCCAGGGAATCGTCGACGGCGCCGGCGGCCTGCAGGTCCATGAACTCCCCCGCGATGTTCATCCGGGCCAGTTCGACGTCGTACTCCCGCTGCCCTCGCGAGAGGGTCTCGTGGGTGTCGCCGGTCTCGGCGTCCACGAGATAGGCGGCGAAGGCCCCGGCGTCCCTTCGGAACAGCGTGTTCGACAGGGAGACGTCTCCCCAGTAGAACCCCGCCAGATGCAGCCGGACGAGCAGCACTGCCAGGGCATCCACGAGCCGGGTGGCGGTCTCGATCCGCAGCGACTGCGAGAACAGCGCCCGGTACGGAAGCGAGAACTGCAGGTGGCGGGTGAGCAGCGCGCTCTCCAGCAGGGTGCCGTCCGGTGCTTTCCTGCCCGTGACGATCCCGAGGGGTTCCACGGAGGGGAGGTCCAGGCGACGGAGGATCCGCAGCAGCCCGAATTCCCGACGGGCAAGATCTTCCCCGATCTCCTTGACGGCGATCACCGATCCGGAGAGGCGGACGAACCGCACGACATGGCGTGAAATACCGCGGGGCAGGGCTGCGAGCCGCTCGGCGGGCCACTCCTCCAAGGGGACATGCCAGGGCAAGTCGAAGAGGGCTGGGTCCGGCGCGGAGGACGTGATCTGCAGTGTGGAGGACATCGTGGCCATTGTGCCTGTTCAACGACCTGTTGGCATCCACACGGGACGTGACGCGCGCATCATTGACACATCCGGCTGCCATCTGATTGTCGCGAGCCCAAGCCCCCGCTCACCGGTCACCGGTCACCACTCACCGCTCGCCCAGAACCCGGGCAACGCCCCCGGGCAACGCCCCCGGGCAACGCCCCCGGGCAACGCCGAAGCGGCAGCCGGCGAAACACGCCGCTCGTGGACACCGAACTAGTCCCGGTCGCGGTGACGCGCCACCTCGTACAGGGCGATTCCGGCTGCCACCCCGGCGTTCAAGGACTCCATGGGACCGGCCATCGGGATCGACACCACGACGTCGCAGGTCTCACGGACCAGCCGGG
>JAUPKJ010000385.1 GCA_030837505.1 Actinomycetota bacterium | reverse complement strand
AGTCGCTGCCCTCGCCGGCCTTGCCACCGCCGCAGCTGCCGCCGCTGGTGCAGTCGCCACCGGTCCAACCACCGGTCCAGTCGCTGCCCTCGCCGGCCTTGCCACCGCCGCAGCTGCCACCGCTGGTGCAGTCGCCACCGGTCCAGCCGACACCGGTCCAGTCGACGCCGGACCAGCCGCTGCCCTCGCCGGCCTTGCCACCGCCGCAGCTACCACCGGAACAGGAGCTCCCGGACCCGGACGACGGGGTGTGACACGCATAGGCGGCTGTGGGCACAACGATTGCTGCGGCTGCGGCTCCCACGAACAGCGTGACGCGCAGTCCGCGCGACCGTGCCGTCCGGGGAGTGCCGGTGTCCTTGTGCCGCGAGCCGAAGGAACGGACGGAAGCGGTCTTGAAGATCATGGAACTGGTCCTCTCCGATCTTGTCGCGCCCCCCGAGTATCGGGCGCTCACCTGTCCTGACCGGCGAGCGCCCGATCTCTTACACGTTCTGGGAAAAAAACTTGAGAACTTGTGGTGAGGCGCTCGCCCACCCGGCGTCCGAGGACGCCGTTCAGTGCTTGATCTGGTAGCTGTCGCCGTAGACCTTCCAGCTCAGAGGCGGGTTGAGGTCGAGGTTGGCCTCGCGCAGGAAGACCCGTTGGGCGGTGTCCACGCGACTGGTGTCGCTGTGGGCCTCTTCGACGCGCATGGCGGCGGCCCGGGCGTCGAGGAAGGCGTCGAGGTACTCGGTCTCGTCCCCGCCCCGGGCCACAGGATCGGCGTCGCGCAGCGCGGCCGCCCGGATCCCGCCGAAGCTCTCGTCGTCCGAGCCCGGCCCGTGCATCACCATGGCGTCGTAGTAGATGAACTGTCCGAGGGCCCGCAGTCCGTCCTTCTCGGCCTGGGCGACGGCGGGGTTGAAGTAGGTCTCGTCCCGTTCGGCGTCCTGGGCCCGTTGGAACACGGGATCGGCGGCGGCGGTCTCCCAGGCCTGGACGAAGGCGGAGCCGAGGCCCGTGTGGGAGTCCGTGCCGTCGACCTTCTCCAGAGCCGGCAGGTACTTCGCCAGGATGTTCTTCGGGGAATCTGCCGTGTAGCGCTTGACCACCTCCAGCAGGTCTCCGGTGCCGGAGCAGAAGCCGATGATCCCTGCGGTGTAGCCGCGGCCGTCGCCGATGTCCTCGATGTAGGCGTACTGGGCCCGCCAGTCCAGGCTGGAGTTCTCGGCGCTGGAGACCAGCTGCATCGCGATCTCCTTCTTGGCGGGGTCCGCCAGCCCCGCCGAGGAGGCGGGAGGAGCCGCCGCTCGGGGGCTGGACGAGGTGGGGGCCGATGTGGCCGCAGCGGTTCGCGTGTCCCAGGGCTGTCTGTCCTGGGAACGGGCGTAGGCCACAGAACCGGCCGACAGGGCGAACGTCAGGGCACCGACGAGGACGACCGCGCCCCGGGGTGAGCGGCCCCAGGGATACTTCTGGCGGGGTGACCGGGAGCCCTGGGACCAGGTGGGCCGTCGGGGGGAAGGGGGAACCACGATGTCAACCTCCTGATAACGGACTGCTCGGGAGGCTAGAGGAGGGGCAACGCCTTCGGTCGTTCCTTCAGATTCCGATAATCCCCGCTTGACGGGTCCGTCCCAAAGCAACAACCTTTAGTCATCTAACAACAACTGTGCGTAATCCTCGGCGGAGACCGGCTCCGAGGTGAGTTCACCGCTGGGCAGAGGTGATTCCAGGGACCTGCCCTCCTCTTCCAACAGAACCGTTTCGACTCCGGGTACCTCGGTGGAGGTCACGGTGATCTGGGCGACGATCAGTGGGAGTCTGGCCGTGGCGGGCATTTCCACGGGGCCGGAGATGTCGATGGTCACGGTGCTGCGGCGGTGCCGAACCGCCCTGAGTTCCAGACTGGAGGGGACGGCGCTCTCGAGCCCCTGCTCGCGCTCCTGAGGAGTCGGCCCCGCGCTGATGAGGTTGAGCATCTTCTGGACCCGATCCACCTCGGTGCCGTCCCGGGAGACGAAGCGGGTGACCTGACGCAATTTGCCGTCCGTCGTGATGAAGGCCACCGGAAGCTCGTCGAGGCCGGGAACGGGCACCTGGCTCTTCTGCGACTGACCGGCGTGGGCCCGGGTGTGGGTCGCTGGGGAGAGCAGCTCGAACGGGACCTGGTCGGTCTGCAGAGGACGGGCCTCTCCGCCGTCCGGAACACCGCAGGCCGACAGACAGGCCGACAAGCAGGCCGACAAGGTGAGCACACAGGCCGCAGGGAGGATCACGGCTCTCCTGTGCAACGTCTTGTTGTTGTCCCTCATAGCTCCCCGATCTCGCTGCCCTCGCTGCCCTTCGCCGTCGTTTCCCCACCGACCGCCGTCTCCTCCCGGGCCAGCGGGACCCGCAGGACGAACCGGGCTCCGCAGCCGGGGGCCTCGGTGCACCAGACGGCCCCCGCATGGGCTCGCAGGGTTTCGGCGACCAGGCTCAGCCCCAGACCGGTGCCACCCGTGGAGCCCCGGGGCCCCTCGGCCCGGGCGAACCGAGCGAAGATCCTTTCGCGGTCCTCGGGAGGCACGCCCTGTCCTTCGTCGTCGATCTCGACGAAGGCCGAGTCCTGGCGGACGCTGACCCGGATCTCACGGGTCCCTCCGCCATGCCGGTCGCCGTTGTCCAACAGGTTCGACAGTGCCCGTTCGAGTTGTCTTTTGCTGGCACTGATGATGGGAGCCGGCTCCCCCGGTTCGGCGGCCCGGAGCAGTTCCGGGGGACGACCGCTGCCCCGCAGGGTGTGGCGAACGAGATCGCGCAGGTCCACGATCCCCTGGGGTTCGCTGGCCCCGGCGTCCAGGCGCGCCAGCTCCAACAGATCCTGCAGGATCTGTTGGAAACGTGCGAGTTCTGCCACCACGAGGTCGAGGGCTTGCCGAGAGCGCTCCGGCAGGT
>JAUPKJ010000384.1 GCA_030837505.1 Actinomycetota bacterium | reverse complement strand
GCTTCATGGGCGGGCTCCTCGCCGAACGATCCCGATGAGCAGGGCAATTCTCCTGGCCGGAGAGCAATGCACTGGGATCTGGGATCGGTCCGTCGAGGGACGGTCTTGAGCGGATCGAGCATTGAGGACGCTGCGGGAAGGAAGGGTCAGCGGTGCCTGGGTGAGCGACCCTGTGAGCGGCCCTGTGCCCTGCCCGGTGTCCCGCCCGCAGCAGGACCTGGGTTATCCGGTGTGTCGCCCGGTGTGTCTCCCAGGGCGGAGTGACCGCTCTGCTCACCGTAGGGTCCGGTGCCCTGGTCGGGGGCCGCGCCCCAGGACGAATCGATGTCCCCCTCGGAATCGAGGTCGCTGTAGGAGCCCGGGACGGGACGGCCGTCGTAGGCCGAGAAGAGATCGGCTTGCGAGAACCCTCCGGGCTCGGTGAACGGTCCGGCGACGGCGGACCGGTCCGGGAAGAGATCAGACCTCGACCCGGCCTGCTCCGGGAAGGGGTCCGAGGGTTCCTGCAGGGCTCCCCACACCGTGGTGGGCGCGCGAGAACCGGCCGCCGGGACATCCGACGGCGTGGCGGGTCCGGCCCACATCGTGGTGGGCGCGCCCGCGTCGGGCAGCCCGTCGGGCAGCCCGTCGGCCATCCCACCGGTCGGCTCTGCGGCCGGGGCCGGCTGCTCGACCCGGCGTCTGCTGCGGTTCCGCGTGCCCCGGCCGGGACGGGTCGTCGACTGTCGGGGTGCCAGCCACATCAGGAACAGGGCACCGGACAGGGCGAGGAAGAACAGCTTCAGGGCCTCACCGACGGTGAAGAATTTCAGGAAGAAGCCCACGATCAGCAGCAAAGGATAACCGACGAGCAGTATTCGAGGCAGAAGTGGACAAGCCTGCCAGAAGACCGCCGGGGTACCGGACGCCGAGGGTTCGGCACGCCGCCGGGACGCACGTCTCGTCCCGGGCCCGGCCTGTGGATCCTGGGGCGCACCGCCCTGGTCACCCATCCGCATCGTCTTCCCCCGATCCTGTGCTGTCGTCCGGCCCGTGACCGCCGCCCCGGGTCCGCCCGGTCGGTCGACCGGGGGGCCACACCGATCCTTCCGATGATGACAGGCGGACCTCCTCCGGGGCGCACCGGCCGGTGGACGTTCTGCGAGAACACACCGGCCCCACCGGCCCGGCGAGCCCAGCCGGGGAGGGCGCTGGGGACGGCTCGGGCGCGGGACCTGCCTGGCATGTCACGATGGTGGCCCGCCCTCCGCCCCCCGTCGTCGGACAGGGGAGGGCCGGTCGTGAGGACAGGAGTGATCCGCGGTGCCCGCCGAACGTGGTCGGAAACTGATCGCGACGAACCGGCGTGCCTGGCACGATTACCGGATCGGAGACGTCCACGAAGCCGGGTTGGTCCTCACCGGCACGGAGGTGAAGGCCCTCAGACAGGGCAGGGCCTCCTTGATCGGCGGCTTCGCCGAGATCACGGACGGAGAGGTCTGGTTGGAGGCCGTCCACATCCCCGAGTATTTCCAGGGGACGTGGACCAACCACGCGGCCCGCCGCCGTCGCAAGCTTCTGCTGCACCGTCGGGAGATCCAGCGGTTGACGATCTCGACAAGGGAGAAGGGGTTCACCCTGATCCCGCTGGAACTTTATTTCCTCGACGGGCGGGCCAAGGTGCAGCTCGCTGTCGCCCGGGGAAAACGCGAATGGGACAAAAGGCAGACCCTGCGCGAAAGACAGGACACCCTGGAGGCCCAACGTTCCCTGAAATGGCGGACCCTCTGACCCTTCTGCGACCGGACGGATCGGGACGGGCCGGGTTCTCCTAACCACCCTCGACGGCGAAGTGCTCGGCGAAGTGCTCGACGAGGGGCGGGGCTGCGAAGTACGGACCGATCAATTGCCGCCAACGGACGAAGAGGTCGGACTCGCGGAAACCAACCATGTGATCCTCGATCGTTTCCCACTCGATGAGCAGTAAATAGCGCGAGGGGTTCTCGATGCCGCGGGCCACGCGCAGCGAACGGAAGCCCCGGGCCTCCTCCAGCACGGCCCTCGCCCGGTCCAACGCGGACTCGAACTCCTGCTCCGAACCCGGGACCAGGTCGATCTGTGCTCTTTCGAGGATCATTCGGGCTCCCTGCTGCGGGGTTTCGGCGGTCCGTCGGCCGATGAGACACACCCATGGTGACAGACACGCCGGACGGCGGTCCGGTCCGATCGAAACGAATCCGGACCACCACCCGGTGTTGTCCTGAGGGGCGCTGCCCCGCGCCGTTCCGCAGGGCAGCGCCCGGCGTCATCTCAGGGACTGGTGCACGTGAGGTCCGGGATCGGGCTGTTGCCCTCGACCACGACCCCGACCGTGACCGTTCCCTTCGCTGCCACCGACCGGTTCCAGGAGGCGTTGCGAACGGTCACCGTGGGACCGTCGCTGATGAGCGACCCGTTCCACACACTGGCGACCTTCTGTCCGTCGGGCTTGTCCCAGGAGACCGTCCAACCGTTCAGGGGCTCGTCGTCGGCCTTCACCACGATGTCTCCCAGATATCCGCCGTCCCACGAGTTCGTCTTGGTGAACTTCGCAGAACACGTGGCCGTCTGGGGATCCTGGGTGTCCGTGGGGTCGGGCTGCGGGCCGGTGCTCGTGGTGTAGGTGGTCTGTGTGTAAGCGCCGTTGCAGCTGTCCTTGCAGGAGTCGGGGAAGGTGAAGTTGTAGACGCGCCCGTCGTTGAGCAGCTCGTCGTTCACGTCGCGGATCCGGATCTGGAACCGCGTCTCCCCGGGCACGGTCGCACCGATGATGTACGACTGGCCCATGTCGCCGTTCATCTTCGCGGACTTCCAGGCGCCTTCCTGGTAGTACTCCACCCCGTGCAGCCCGTCGGGCAGATGGGACACGGCGATCGCCGGCCACCACGGCATGGCACTCTGCAGGAAACCGATCCGGATGTCCCCGGTGTACTCGGGAGCCTCGATGAACTCCCATTCGATCTGACGGTTCCCCCAGTGGTCCGGCTCCATGTCACCGACGGGTTTCCCGTTCTTCACGAACTGGTTGAGGGATGCCTGCGCCAGGTCCAGGTGATAGGGGTCGTCCCGACACCAGGCGTTGCCGTCCCCGCAGCTGTCCGCGACGAGCATGTCGAGGGTCGCTCCGTTGTACTTGTCGCTGACCCAGGAACCCTGGTGGCAGAAGGGCTTGTTCGGCTGCCCGTCGTTGACGCCCGTGCAGCGGTCACCGATCTTCACCCGGACCCAGCGGCCGCAGTTGTGGCCGTTGTCCCACAGCCCCATCTTGTCGGCCAGCGAGGGATCCATCGGCCGGTCGTAGAAGGTGCTGTAATCGCCGGGCAGGTCGTAGACATTGAGGGCGACGAAGTGCGGGGAATCCAGTTCCCCCTGGGGCATCCCGCAGCCGCCGTAGGGTGCGCCCAGGGCGTAGAACCAGGTGGCGTTGCCCTTCACGGGCTCGGTCACCTCGACGGCCGTCGTGCCCTCCGGAGCCTTTATCGGGACCCCGTCGTCGGGGGCACTCGTCAGGGCCTGGGACGGTACCTGCCAGGCTCCCATCAGAAGCGCCGCCGTCCCGACGACGGCGGCCAGTGCGGCCCGCCGTCCCCTCGGCCTGCTCCGGGGACGACGGGCACCGTGCTGTGGGCGACCTGCGGGGTCACCGGGCCCCGGCGGGGGCGAGATCGTTGCCACGACATGCTCCTTCCCGTGCCATTGCTGTCGCGGGACAGGGCATCGTCGGCACCGGCTGGGTGACGATGTGTGATGGTTTCTCCCGGCGGTCGGGCACCGCCGGAACATCACCGGACGAAACACCTGTCCGAGGACGGCGACGCCCTCCCGCTGACCATGGGCCCGCAGACGGTATCCGGCTTGGGGGCGACCGGGGCGGGGAGACCGTGACGGGGGCGCCTGCCACAGACCTGCCCGAACGAGACCTGGGTGCTGCGTGGCAGGTCAGAAGCGAATTGCACCGGGGACAAGGGCTGTCTCGCCCCGCCGGCGGGACGAAAATTCCGAGCGACGGCCGTTCCTCATGTCTCAGGCAAAGCGTTCTCCCGGCCGAAACAAGTCAGGACGACCGATCGGTCGTGCAGCGACGGACCCGTGGAAAACAGGTGGCGAGGCAGCCGGTGAAGAAGCGGTTGGACGACCTGAAGGTGGCCCTGGGGGAACGCGATCTGGCGGCCCAGGCCAAGCAGCGGGCCCATGACACCTGCTCCGGTGCCGTGCGGAACCCGCTCATCACCCTGGTCGCGGGCCTCGCCGTGGCCATCGCCCTGTCCTCCAGCGAGGGGATCCGGAAGGCCCAAGGGGCCGCCGTGGAACTGGTCGCACTGTCCGATCATCTCCGGGAGATCGTCACACAATTCCGGATCTGAGGTACTCGGTCCTGCCGTGGGATCCCCCCGAAAATCATCTGCCGAAACACAGTGAGGATGCAGACCGATGATAGGACGGTTGGACAACCTGAACATTCGGGCCAAAGTTTTCCTCGTGGGCGGGATCATGGCGTTCGTCGCCGTCCTCACCTGTGTGGTGGCCTTGAACAGGCTCAATGCCATGGACGGTGAGCTGGAGAGGGTCAACGACCAGAACATGGCCCGCCTCTCCCTACTGGCACTCATCCTCGGAGAGGAGAACAGGGCCGCGAGCGCTGTCACCCCGCTGTTCATGCCTTCCCTCCCCGAGGCGGTGAAACAGGAGTCCCGGGACAAGATCAAAGCTGCAGTGACCAAGATGAAGGAGCACGTGGAATCCTACGGGGAGAAAGCCCGGGGGAGTGATGCGGAGAGTTCCTTCAAAGTATTCAACGAGAGTTTTCGAATCTATTACAACACCAGCCGGCATTTCCTGTTGAAGGAGCCGCCCATCGAGGGCGAGCCCATCGTCGAGAACGAGGCCGACGTCAGCCCGGTCATCGAGGAGATGACCACGAAACTCGCCGAGCTCACAGCGACCGAGCAACGGCTGGCGCAGGAGGCGAACGAACGGGCGTCGAAGGTTTACGAATCCGCTGTTCTGGTCCTGGTGACGATGCTGGTCGTGGCTTTTGCCATCGCGCTTCCCCTGGGGCTTCGGATCGCTCGGGGGCTCGTGGGGTCCATCCGGCAGCTGTCGGGCGCGCTCAAGGCCCTCGGCCGGGGAGATCTGCGTGCGAAGGTCGATATCAGGAGCACCGATGAGATCGGGGGGATGGCCAAGGATCTCGTCCTCGCCCAGGATTCCCTGCGGGATTCCCTGAAGGAGATGCTGGATTCTTCGGTGACCTTGGGGCAGAACGCCATCGATCTGTCGGCGGTGAGCCAGCAGGTCGCGGACAACGCGCATCGGACATCGTCCCAGTCGGAGGAGGCCGCCCGGTCGGCAGAGGAGGTCTCCGGGCACGTCCAGACGGTCGCTGCAGCGACGGAGGAGGTCAGCGCGAGCATCCGGGAGATCTCCCAGTCCTCCTCGGACGCTGTTCGGGTCGCGGCCTCGGCCGTCACCGAGGCGAAGTCCGCCACTGACACGGTCGCCCAGCTCGGGGACTCCAGCGCGGAGATCGGCAGCGTGGTCAAGGCGATCACGTCGATCGCCGCGCAGACCAATTTGTTGGCCTTGAACGCCACGATCGAGGCCGCTCGGGCCGGGGACGCCGGGAAGGGGTTCGCGGTGGTCGCCAACGAGGTGAAGGACCTCGCACAGGAGACTGCCCGAGCCACTGAGGACATCACGGGACGGATCGGGAGCATTCAGAACGACGCGCATGCGGCCATCGAGGTCATCGCCCGGATCACGGAGATCATCGAAGAGATCAACTCCTATCAGACGACGATCGCCTCTGCGGTGGAGCAGCAGTCGGCGACGACCAGCCAGATGGCCGAGAACGTCAGCGGGGCCGCCGAGGGGTCCGCCTCGATCGCTGCGGGGATCGAACAGGTCGCCGTGGCGGCCAAGGCTTCCAGCCATGGGATCCAGAGGGCCCAGGACGCTGCCGTCGAACTGGCGTCCCTGTCCGATCGACTCCGGACGACCGTCGACCGTTTCCAGCTCTGACGGTCCGGGGACATGTCCTGCAGCGTTCAGCTCCGCACCGTTGGAGGTACGTACACCGTGCCGCCGGCAGCACGGAACTGACCGGACATTGCGTCCATACCTTCTCTCGATTCCTTGTCCCCCCTCAGACCCGGGTTCTGTCTGAGATCCGTGTCGCAACGGGTGTCCTGGCGCGTCCGGTCGCCCTGGTCGCCCTGGTCGGCGAGGCCGGGCCGGCCGGTGTGCAGGTCCTGGGAGATGCGCATGGCGCAGTACTTCGGGCCGCACATGGAACAGAAGTGGACCGACCCGGCGGCCGGTGCCGGCATGGTCTCGTCGTGGTAGGAGCGGGCGGTGTCCGGGTCGAGGGCCAGGGCGAACTGGTCGGCCCACCGGAAGTCGAACCGGGCGGCGGACAGGGCGTCGTCCCAGGCCCTGGCCAGCGGGTTGCCGCGGGCGACGTCCGCGGCGTGCGCAGCGATCCGGTAGGCGATCATCCCGGCCTTCACCTCCTCGCGGCCGGGCAGGCCCAGGTGTTCGGTCGGGGTGACGTAGCAGAGCATGGCCGTACCGTGCAGAGCGATCATCGCGGCGCCGATGGCCGAGGTGATGTGGTCGTAGCCGGGGGCGATGTCCGTGGTCAGCGGGCCGAGCGTGTAGAAGGGCGCGTCGTCGCACCACTCGCGCTGCAACTGCACGTTCTGGGCGATCAGATGCATGGGCACGTGCCCGGGGCCCTCGACCATGGCCTGGACGTCGTGGTCCCGGGCGACGCGCGTCAGCTCGCCCAGCGTCCGCAGCTCTGCCAGTTGCGCGGCGTCGTTGGCGTCGGCGATCGAGCCGGGGCGCAGCCCGTCGCCCAGGGACACCGCGACGTCGTACCGCGCGAGGATCTCGCACAGTTGTGCGAAGTGGGTGTACAGGAAGTTCTCCTCGTGGTGTGCCAGACACCAGGCGGCCATGAGGGAGCCGCCCCGCGAGACGATCCCGGTCAACCGGTCCACGGTGAGCGGGATGTGCGCCAGCCGCAGCCCCGCGTGCACCGTCATGTAGTCGACCCCCTGCTCGGCCTGTTCGATCACGGTGTCCCGGAAGGACTCCCACGACAGGTCGGCCGGATCGCCGCCCACTCGTTCCAGGGCCTCGTAGAGGGGCACCGTCCCCACGGGAACGGGACTGTTGCGCAGGATCGCCTCACGGGTCCGACGGATGTCCGGTCCGGTCGACAGATCCATCACGGTGTCGGCGCCCCAGCGGGTGGCCCAGCGCAGCTTGTCCACCTCCTCGTCGACCGAGGAACTCACCGCGGACGTGCCGATGTTCGCGTTCACCTTCACCAGGAAACGGCTGCCGATGATCATGGGTTCGGTCTGCGGATGGTGGATGTTGCACGGCAGGATCGCCCGGCCCGCAGCGATCTCCTGCACGACCGTCTCGACCGGGACCTGTTCGCGGATCGCTGCGAACTGCATCTCCGGAGTCACGATCCCTGCGCGGGCCGCGGCCAGCTGGGTCCGCCGCTCCCCGGGCAGCCCGTCCCTCAGCTCCTCGATCCACCGGGCGCGCAGCGGGGGAAGCCCGCCGTCCGGCTCTGCGGATCCTTCCGGCCCCGCGACTTCTTCCGGCACTGCGGGTGCGTCCGAGATCTCGCCCTCACCTGAGCCTCCGGGGAGTTCGCACAGATGTCCCCTCGGTCCGGAGGTGTCGTACAACAGCACCGGCCCAGCCCCGGCGGACAGCGTGACCTCGGCGAACGGTACCCGGATGTCGGGCCTGGACCCGGGGAGGTGAACCTTGCGCTTCATCGCCCTGCTCCTCGTGGGAATCGACGGACCTTCACGGATCGGACAGGGTGCTCGTTCAGTGCTCGTTCAGTGTTCGGACAGGGGCTCCCCGGATCAGGGCTCCCCGGACAGCGGTTGCCCGGGCAGCGGTTCCCCGGATCAGGGTTGCCCGGACAGTGGCTCCCAGGCCAGGGGCCCGGCCCCCCGCCCGAGGGACCATCCGGCGGCAGCGGCGAGGTTCTCGTGCACGTAGCGCTTGGCCACGAGCAGCGCTGCTCGCACGCTGTCCCCGTGGGCCAGGCTCGCGACGACGGCGGCCGCGAACGTGCACCCGGTGCCGTGATCGTTGCCGGTGCGCACCCGGGGCGCCCCGAGCAGTTCGACCCGCCCGCCGTGGACGACGACGTCCACGGCATCACCATCCAGGTGGCCCCCGGTGACCACGACCCACCGGGCCCCGGTCGCGGCCAGCTCGTGGGCGGCGTCCACGGCCTGGTCGAGGGTCTGCACCGGGTGCCCCAGGAGGGTGGCGGCCTCCGCGAGATTCGGCGTCACCACGAGCGCCCGGCTCAGGAGGGCCCACAGGGCACTGTCCGTTCCAGGCCCGCCGAGGCTGTGACCGGTCGTGGAGACGAGCACGGGGTCCACCACGAGTTGCGGCAGGTCGTCCGCCCGCTCCACGAGCAGCTCGACGATCTGCGGCGTCGCGAGCATCCCCGTCTTGACCGCCCGGACGGGCAAATCGTCCAGCACGGCGTCCAACTGCTGTTCGACGAAGTCCGGGCCGACCGGTTCGCACGCCCGTACCCCGAGGGTGTTCTGGGCCGTGAGGGCCGTGACCGCGCAGGCCCCCAGGACACCGAAGACGCTGAAGGTCCGCAGATCGGCCTGCAGCCCGGCTCCACCGCCGGAATCGGAACCCGCGATGGTCAGGGCCACGGGCGGGGGCGCGACGGTCCGCGGAGCCGACACGATCAAGGTGCGCTCGCGGGGTGTCGGGGAGCTGTCGGCCGTCATGCTGCCACCGCCCTGAGCAGCGCTGACGTGACGGCCTGCGGGTCGTCGGCCCGCATGACCGCGCCCATGACGGCGACCCCGGCGGCCCCGGCCTCCCAGCAGGCGCGGACCCTCCCGGGATCCTCGACACCTCCCAGGGCGTACACCGGCAGCGGTCGGGGGCAGCTCAGGCCCTCCGGTCCCAGGGCCGGGCCGTACCCGGGTTTGGACGTCGAGGCGAAGATCGGGGAGAGCGTCGCGTACCGGGCGCCGGCGCGCGCTGCTGCGGCGAGTTCCGCCGTCGTGTGGCAGCTGCACCCGAACAGGCCCGTGACAGCCCCCGGCCAGGGGTCACGCAGGGCGAGGTGGCAGCCGTCGAACATTCGTTCGGAGGTCTCGGGGGTGGGACCCGCCACCAGAAGCCTGCCCCCGGCGGGTTCCAGAACAGCGTTCAGGATGCGCGCGAGGGCGAGCCTGCTGGGCCACGGCAGGTCCCGTTCCCGCAGGACGACCGAGCGCACCCCCGCCCGGACGGCCGCCGCTACCACGGCCACCAGGGGACTGCGGGCCTGAAGGCGGTCAGTGAACAGCAGCAACGGCCCCACGGGTCCCTCAGCCACCCTGCAACGCCATGATCACTTCGAGGGCGTCGCCGTCGTGCAAAGCATGTTCCGTCCAGCTGTTCGCGGGTACGACCTGCCCGTCGATCGCGACGGCGATCCCTGCGCCGGCAGCCCCGGGCAGCACGGCCTCGACCGCCGTCGCGATGGTCGAGTCCTCGGGCAGCACGTGCGGTCTGCCGTTGACGGTGACGTTCATCTGTCCCTCCCGGGGGCGCGGTGTCCTGGTGACTCGTGGGCCTGCCCCGTGGGCCGTCGGCCGGTCGTCGCGGTGGGTGGGAACGGGACCGGACCGCCTGCGGAGTGGTCGGTGACGGGGACACCGGTCGAAGCCGTGTCGGTCGAACACGTACCGGTCGAACACTCGTCGGCAGAGCAGGTGCAGGCCGGGCAGAGGCAGGCGAGGGCATCGATCGCGTCGCGCAGCGCACGGGCGGCCGCCGTCGGATCCTCGGCAGCGCTGAGGGCCGACACCACGGCGACCCCGTGGGCGCCGGCGGCCAGGAGCTCGGGCACGTGGCCGACCCTCACCCCGCCGATGGCGAGCACGGGCACCCCGAGGACCCTCGCGACCGCCCCCACCCCGGCCGGGCCCAGCGGTGGGGGGAGCCCGTCCTTGGTCCGGGTGAGGTGGGCGGGCCCGACCCCCACGTACGTCGCCCCATCGGCCTGGGCGAGCAGAGCGGTCCCGGGGTCCCTCGCGGTGGCCCCCAGGATCGCGTCGGGTCCCAGCAGCTCGCGGGCCCTGCGGACCGGCAGATCGCGGGCCCCGACGTGGGCGCCGTCGGCCCGGGCCGCCAAGGCGACGTCGAGGCGGTCGTCGACCAGGCACGGGACCCCTCGGGCACGGCACAGCCGCACGGCCCTCACCGTGAGTTCGTAGGCGTCGCGGTCGCACAGATCGGGGCCGGGCCGTACCTGGACGAGGTCCACGCCCCCGGCGAGTCCCGCGGCAACGGTGTCGAGGATCCCTGCCCCCGTGCGGTGGTCGGTGACCAGGCAAAGACGCCCCAGAGGGCGCGAACGGGCCGAGGTCCCCGCGACGGTCGGTCTCATGGTGCTCCTCCCTGCGCCGGCATGACCCGGATCAGGTTCGACGGTCGGGAGCTGTAGCTCCCCTCTCAGTCCGGTCGCACCGGACTCCCGTGGGCTGAACGGTCAGTGATGCTAGTCGGACGGGCCCCCGGCGGGCAACAGCCCCGGGAGCGCTCTTCGTCGTCAGCGCTCTTCGTCGTCGAAGACGGCTTTTCTTACGGGCAGAACAGGACGGGCAGGACCTCTGATCGAGGCCGCGACAGGGCGCCACGATGTGGCGTACTCTGCGCGACGTACTCCGGGGAGCCCGCGGACGCGGGCTGAGAGGCCAGGCACCCATCCCCTGGCGACCCGTCGAACCCGATCGGGATCATGCCCGCGTGGGGAAGGGAGACGCACGATGGACGCCCTGGTCATCGGTACCCGTAGCTATGCCGGTCGTCTGCTGGTGGGCACGGGGAAGTTCAGCTCGATGGAGGTGATGGCGCAGGCCGTGGCTGCCTCGGGCACCGGACTGGTGACGGTGGCCCTGCGCAGGGTCGACCTCGACGACGCCCCCGCACCGGGCACCCGCGTCGTCGATCACCTGCCCGAGGGGATCGACCTGCTGCCCAACACCTCGGGCGCCGCCACGGCCCAGGAGGCCGTGCTCCTGGCCCGGCTGGGGCGCGCGGCTCTCGGGACCGACCTGGTCAAGCTCGAGGTGACCCCCGACCCCGTCACCCTGGCCCCCGATCCCATCGAGACCCTCCGCGCCGCTGAACAACTGGTGGCCGACGGCTTCACCGTCCTGCCGTACTGTTCGGCCGATCCCCTTCTGTGTCGCCGTTTGCAAGACGTGGGCTGCGCCACTGTCATGCCCCTGGGCTCGTGGATCGGTTCCAACCGGGGGCTGCGCACGCGGGACGCCATCGAGAGCATCGTCGCAGCCTGCCAGGTGCCCGTCGTCGTCGACGCCGGGCTGGCAGTGCCCTCCGACGCGGCCTGCGCCCTGGAGATCGGGGCCGACGCCGTCCTGGTGAACACGGCCATCGCCGTCGCGGGCGACCCCGTGGCCATGGCCGAGGGCTTCGCCCTCGCCACCAGGGCCGGGCGCCTGGCCTGGCTCGCCGGCCCCGGACGGGTGCTCGAAGCCACGCGGGCCAGCGCCTCCAGTCCGCTCACCGGTTTCCTCGGTGAGTGACCCGACGCGTCCCGTCCCCGGGCCGTCCCCGGCCGTACGGACGGACGCACCCTCGACCCTCGACCCACGATCGGACGGACGGCCACGATCGGACGGGCAGCCACCGTACGCAGCACCTGTGGATGGGCTGCCTGTGGACACAGCGTCCGCGAACGGCACCCTGCCGCAGGAACCTGGGAACCGGCCGCAGGACTCCGGACAGCTGTACGACATGGCCGAGCTGCGGGCCCTGACCCGCGGCACCGACCCCCGCGCCGTGCCGCGGGCCCTCGACTCGGCCCCCGGCGACCTGACGGCCCTCGCCGTCCTGCTCTCCCCCGCAGCCCGTCCCCACCTGGAGGACCTGGCCCAGCGGGCCCGACGGGCCACCCTGCGGCGTTTCGGCCGCACCGTTCGCCTTTTCGCGCCCATTTATCTTTCGAACCACTGCCTTTCCACCTGCACCTACTGCGGCTTCGCCCGGGACCTTGCCCTGCCCCGGCGCATCCTGACCTGTGAGGAGGTCCGGGCCGAGGCCGAGACCCTCGCCGAACAGGGTTTCCGCCACCTGCTGCTGGTCGCGGGGGAGCACCGGGCCCGGGTCAGCCCCGACTACCTCGCAGAATGCCTCCTGCGGCTGCGGGACCTCGTCCCGTCGCTGTCCATCGAGACCCAGACCTGGACCGAGCCCGTGTACGAACGGCTCGTTCGAGCCGGTCTGGAAGGAGTCGTGCACTACCAGGAGACCTATGACCGCGACCGCTACCGGCAGGTCCACCCCAGCGGGTGGAAACGCGACTACGACCGGCGACTGGCCTCCTTCGACGCCGCGGGCCGGGCCGGCGCCCGTCGCCTGGGGCTGGGAGTCCTGCTGGGACTGGCACCCGACTGGCGTTCGGACGTGCTGGCGCTCGCCGCCCATGCCTCGGCGTTGCGCCGCACCCATTGGCGTACTGAGGTAACGGTGTCCTTACCCCGGATCACCCCGTCTGCCTCGGGTTTCCAACCCGTGACAAAGGTGAGCGACGTCGAGTTCGTGCAGGCTCTGACGGCCCTGCGGGTGGTTCTGCCCGATGTCGGGATCGTCCTGTCGACCCGTGAAGCCGCACCGTTGAGGGACGGGCTGATCCGGATCGGCGTAACGCACCTGTCGGCCGGTTCCCGGACCGAGCCGGGCGGCTACCGGGAGCCCGGTGCGGCCAAGGAGCAGTTCACCGTGGTCGACGACCGTACGCCGTCGCAGGTGGCCGAGGCGATCGTCGCCGCAGGGTGCGAGCCGGTCTTCCAGGACGCTCTGCCTCTGGGCCGGATCGTGGGGGAACGGAGTACAGCTGCCGGGGAACAGCGCGGGGTCGTCGAGAGATAAAAGGAATTTACCCTTCCTTTGACCTTCATGATTTGTTCGATGGGTACGTTTTCGGTGATCGAGCCGCCCCGCTGCCTCGCGCACCGGTCCGGCTCGTGCAGGTGTGTCACGTTCGAGGGAGACCGACGCGCCGTCGGCGGTGAACACCGTGTCACCGTCGGTGCCCAGGATCCCGGACAGGAGCCGATCATGGGCGCTCTCTTCCCCTCCGGACGCCCGACCGCGCCCGGGGCCGTGCCACCGGATCTGCGGAACACCACAACGGTGAACGGGGCCGAGTGATCAGACAAACGGCGTGGGTAGGCTCCCGATCCATGTCCGGGGAGCCGCAGTACCCACGGGCCGACCGCTGCGGACGGGGGATGAGACCGGTGACGGACGACCGGGGCAGGGAACGCGACAGCGATCCGGGGACACCGGAGCTCGGACGAGGGGACCGAACGGCTCAGATGAATCGGTGGTGCACCGCGAACCACAGCGAGCTGGGCAACCGGGGCCGCGCGTCCCAGCGGGTTCCGAACGATGGCGGGGGCCTTTCCCCTGACGGCGACCTGGCCGGGGAGAGGGACTCCGCCCGGACCCAGGACCTTGTCCAGGGCCAGAGTCCTGCCCAGCTCCGGGAGCGGATCCTGGAACGGGTCCAGGAACGTGCCCGGGAACGAGCTCCGGGAACGCCCTCGGCCCCGCCGGACGCGTCCCTGCCCGAGGACAGAAGGTCACCGGGAGTCCACGGGCTCCGGGAACCCGGGGGACCGCCCCCCTCCGAGGCCGCCCCGCCACCGGACTTTCTGCCATCGGACTTTCTGCCACCCTCGCCGGAACTCATGGTGGGAACGAACGGTTTCCTGCACGACCTGGACCTCGGCCCGGTTCCCCGGACCGGGGAGGAGACCTCGGGACCGGCGCCCGTCGTGATCGTCGCGGGACCGCCGGGGGCAGGCAAGAGCACCGTGGCCGGCCGTCTCGTCTCGGCGTTCCGCCACAGCGTGCACCTCGAGGGCGATATGGCCTGGCACGTGATCCGTCGGGGATGGAAGCCACCGCATCTCCCGGTGGCCCAGGAACAGAACCAGGTCGTGATGGGGGTCCTCGTCGCGTCCTGTTTCGGCTACGCGGCCGGGGGCTACCACACGGTCGTCGACGGTGTGATCGGTCCGTGGTTCCTCGATCGTTTCGTCGAACAGAGCGAGCGCACCGGTTCGCCGTTGCATTACGTGGTGTTGCGCCCTGATGAAGAATCCACCGTTGCCCGGGCCGTCGCCCGCGGGACCTCGGCCCTCACCGATCCCGAGCCCGTTCGTTCGATGCATCGTCAGTTCAGCGAACTGGGTGATCTGGAGCGACACGTCCTGGACTCGTCGCATCTGACGGTGCCCGATACTCTCCTTGCTCTGCGGGACGGGCTGGCCCGAGGGTCCTTCCTGGTCGACAACCAGAGGTGGAATCTGTGAGGAAAATCCGCGGGAAGCGTCTTCCCGCGGGAATCGTCCGGTTCACGGCGGCCGGGCGTTTCGTACGTGGCGGACGAAACAAGCCGGACCCAGGGGCCGAGATGAACGACGCGCAGGTCGAGGCGCAGCGGGAGGCTCTGCTGCCCCGCCGGTTGGTCATGCTGGCACGCTTGCTCTGCGCGGCCTACCTGGTGACGAATGCCCTGCTCGTGCTGGTGCGTCTGACCGGCCTGGACGCGGGGTCCCCTCTGGCCGTTCCGATCGCGACCCTGCCCTGTTTCGCCATCGTCACCGCCGTCCTGCTCCCCCTGTTGATGGCGGCTCGGGCCCGGCAGCTGGTGGTCGTCGCGACGGTGCTGGTGGGGGCTCAGGCGATTCTGTTGGGCCCGCGTTTCATTCCCCGGGAGGCTTCGGTCCCCGAGGGCGGAACCAAACTGAGGGTTCTCACCTGCAACACCGGGCGGGGACAGGTGGATCCCGCGGCCCTCGTGAACCTCGTCCGCACGCAGAAGGTCGATGTGCTGGCGCTGCAGGAGCTGACGGGTGCGGGGATCAGCGCGCTGGACGCTGCGGGGTTGAACACCCTGATGCCCCACCGGGAGCTGCATCCGGAATCGGACTCCTCTCTGTACTCCCGCCTGCCCTTGTCCAACGGTCATCTGATCGAACGTCCGACCACCTGGCAGCAGACTGCGGCCGATCTGACCGTGGGCAGTCGCACCGTCCACATCGTGGTCGTGCACACGAGCGATCCGGTCGACAACGTCCGATGGTGGAACAGGGACATGCTCGAACTGCGGGGCCTCGCCAGGGAGGGCGGACGGGACACCCTGATGCTCGGGGACTTCAACGCGACCCTCGACCATTCGCCGTTGCGCGCCCTCCTCGACGGGGGAGGGCTGTCCGACGTCCATCTGGAGCTGGGGAGGGGATGGGCCCCCACCTGGCCGGTGCACGAGCAGCTTCCCCCTTTCGTGCAGCTGGACCATGTTCTGCACGGTCGGGGGATCGTGGGGGTCGGGGCCTGGGAACACACCGTGCCCGGCACGGACCATCGGGCGGTCCTGGCCGAGCTGGTCCTCATGGGGTGAAGCTGTTCGTTTGCTGCGAGAGCAGGGTCTGCAGGTTGACGAGCATCGCTGCCGCAGAGGGGGACAGGGCCGTCGAGCCCACGGCGAGGTCCTCCAACCACTCGGATCGAAAGATCTGCAGTCTCTGGATCTCCCAGAGGGGCTCGGGGTGCTCCCGGTAGTACTCGGCGAGCAGAGCGGCGAGAACGGTTCCCCCCACGAAGGGCAGTCGGCTGCCCAGGGCCCGTTGGTGGATCTTCCCCAGGATCGTTCGTCCTGTGCTGGAGAGCACTCGGGTCTTGTTCAGCACGCTGGGGCGGGCGTAGGCCTGGGGCGCGGGACGGTTTTCCAGGGGGATTCTCGCGAGGTCCTCGTCGAGAGCTGCGATCAGCCGTGCGCAGTACCGTCCCTGATGCTTGTCCCGGGGAGGCAGTCGCCGTGCGCGGGCGAGGTAACGGTCGTCGAACAGGGGATCGACGGTGCGGCGTGCGAAACAGGTCGAGGAGGTCAGCAGCCCGGCCCATCGCCGTTCGAACTGTCGCAGGCAGAACTCGTCCGTCGCGGTGTTCCAATCGTGGCTGTAGGAACTCAGGAGTTCGTGCAGGTCCCTCAGCGTGGTCTCACGGGAGGTCGTGGCGAAGTCGGGGTCCAGGCATTCCGTGGGCACGGAGTTGTTGGTGAACAGCCGCCAGACGGCCAGGCGTTCGACCCGTTGGCGTGTGACGGGCACTGACCGGGGCCGGCCGGTGTAGTAGAGACCCCTGCCGGCCTCTCCGCCCACGCCGGCCAGGCGCAGCCGGGAGTCCGAACCGGTTTCCGCCCAGGCGTTGGCGGCCTGGGCGAGGGGGTCGGCCGAGCAGTTCAGTTCCAGTGCAGCCCGTGTGACCAGCTCGTGGGCGCGCTCGGGGGTGAGGTCCCCCAGACCGGCGCAGTCGATGATCTCGTGGTTCATGTCGTAGCGGGCGGTGAGGGCCGCCGCGATGTCGAGGTCGGGCTCGCCGGGGCGTCCCAGGGTCAGGGCCGTGAGGTTCCGACGATCGGACGGTGGCACGGCCGCGAGCAGGAGCCGGGAGTCCAGGCCACCGCTGAGCTGCAGGACGGCGTCCGGATGACCACCGAGGAAGGACTCCATCCAGGTGCGCAACAGGATCGCACCACGGCGGACGGCCGTGTCCAGGCAGAGAGGACCCTCGTCGTCGGGTGAGGTCTGCGAGGTCGCCGGCTCGGCCGGGGGCAGGCCCCGCAGGCGGCCCTCGTGCAGCCGGACGACGGCCCCGGGAGGGACGACCCGAACCCCTTCGAACGGGCTGCGGTCACCGAGCTGCCAGCCCAGGAGGGTCTGTGTCCCCAGGGCTATCCGGTCCAGCTCGAACAAGCCGTTGCGTACGAGGGGGAGGGGAGAGGTCGCCAAAGCGGCATCCCAGGGTGTCCTGCGGTGATAGAGATGGCGCAACCCCAGGGGATCGACGGCTGCGAGCAGCCCGTGCCCCCGGTCCCACCGGACCGCGGCGAACGGGGGGAGGACCCCGGCCAGAAGCTGCCCGGGATCCTCCCGGCCCAGGAGATCGTGGGTGTCCTCTTCGCTGAGCTCGCGTTCGTGCAAACGCGGTACGGGACCCAGCAGGCGGAAGGAATCCGGTCCGCCCCTCGGGGCGAGGAATTGCTCCCCACACGCGGAAAGATGTAGATCACCCGTTTCCGACGTTGTGATCGATTCCCCTTCCTCGGGCTGGGGCGAGATCACCCTGTCCCTATTGCCGGGGGCCTGTGAGACGGCGCAGAACCAGACAGGCGTCATCGATCCGGATTTATTCCCACCCATGGGGGCAAGGCTATTGGCAGTAATCGTCATCCTTCCCGAGAATGACAATATTTCCGACCCCGAAATACTGCGTGTCATGACAACGTGTTCTTCGGTGGACCCTCCGGGGTCTTTCCCCCCACCTCGATCACGTTGTGGCTCCCCGGACGGCTGCCCGCCCCCGCGGCCGTGGAACTCCTGGATCCGTCCCTCGGACAGCTCCCGGCCTGCTGGAGCAGGGCCTTCGGGCCGGTGGGAGCGCCGGGAGGTCGTTCGGCGAACTGCCGTATGGTGCGGGACCGGTTACAATCAGCCAACGAGGACCACTCCGAAGGAACGGTTCCCGCCTCCCGAAGACCCGTTCGTCTCCCGACGTCCGGCGGTCTGCGGGTCGCCGACCGGTCGCTCCCGGACCTGTGTCAACGCACCGCTCCCCTCTCGGGGAGGAACGGCGTGTCGGGTCAGGAACTCCGTGTCGATCCGTTCTGCGCTCCTTGCGATCGCGCCTCCCTTCGGAGCGGCTCCTGCCCGCGGCGGGCCGGTCGCTCGCCGGCCGTTCCTGTCGAAGGAGCCGACCGTGGTACTGCCCGTGCGTCCGAGCCGTCGGAACGACCCGGAGGCCTCCCGTCGGTCGGCGGCCGGCCCCGGCCCGCGGGTCGAGGTCTGAGGGTGGGGCTCCACGAATTCGACCTGGCTCTGCTGGCGGTCTCCGCCATCCTGCTCGCCGCCGTGATCGGCGTTCGGATCGTTTCGGGGACCCTCCTGCCGGCCCTGCTCGTCTTCATCGCCATTGGTGTGGCGATCGGTGAGTCCGGGCTGGGGGTGAAATTCGAGGACGCCGGCCTCGCTCAAATACTGGGCCTGCTCGCCCTGGCGATCATTCTGGCCGAGGGCGGCCTGACCACCCGATGGTCCGACATCCGGCCGGCTCTGGGGCTGGCCGCCGTGCTCGCCACCGTCGGGGTGTTCGTGTCCGTGGCGGTGATGGCAGCCCTGGCCGGGCCCCTGCTGGGAATGGACACGCGTACCGCCCTTCTCCTGGGGGCAGTGGTCAGTTCCACGGACGCCGCCGCAGTGTTCTCCGTCCTGCGGCGTTTTCCCCTGGCCTCCCGCGCGGCCGCGGTCCTGGAAGCCGAATCGGGGTTCAACGACGCCCCGGTCGTCATCCTCGTCACTTTGATCGTCTCACCGTCGTGGCAGAGCCACTCCTGGTACATGATCATCGTACTGATGTTCGCGGAACTGGCCGGAGGCGCTGCCATCGGTCTCGTCGGGGGATGGCTCTCCGAACGTCTGTTGCGTCGCCTGGCTCTGCCGGCAGTCGGCCTGTATCCGCTCACGGCGCTCGCGCTGCTCCTGCTGATCTACGCGGGGGCTTCCTTCCTGCACCTCAGCGGTTTCCTGGCCGTCTACCTCGCGGCCGTCCTGCTGGGCAACGCCGGGCTGCCGCACCGGCGGGGGACCCTGGCCTTCGTCGAGGGGATCGCCTGGCTGGCCCAGATCGGTCTGTTCATCATGTTGGGGATGCTCGCGAGCCCTTCGCGGCTCCCGCAGGTGCTGGGGCCGGCCCTCCTCATGGGGTGCGTGCTCCTCTTCCTCGCACGACCGGCGTCGATCGTGGCCGGCACGGTGTGGTTCCGGTTGTCGTGGCGCGAACAGGTGTTCTTGTCGGCTGCCGGGCTGCGGGGTGCCGTTCCGATCGTCCTGACCACGATCCCGCTCACCGCCGGGTTGCCCGGTGCGGATCGGGTGTTCGACACGGTCTTCGTGCTCGTGATCGTCTTCACGGCGTTGCAGGCACCCCTGCTGCCCTCCTTGGCCCGTGGCCTGAACCTGGTGGAGGAGACCGATCCCCACGCCGTCGACATGGACTCCGCGCCCCTGGAGGAGATGGACGGCGACGCCCTGCACGCCATCGTGCCCCCCGGTTCGCGGCTCGTGGGCGTTAACGTCAGCGACCTGGCCCTGCCGGGCGATGCCATGGTGTTCCTCGTCATCCGCGGCGGTCGGGCCGTGATCCCGGACACGGGCACCTGCCTGTGCGCCAACGACCGCCTGGTCGTGGTGACCCCGCCCGGAACCCGCGAGGACGTCGAACGCCGCCTGCGCGACGTCGCAGCCCACGGCCG